>JBLIDI010000201.1:0-8203 GCA_047634075.1 Akkermansiaceae bacterium | reverse complement strand
AGAAGCTTGCCGGCTGCATTGGCTGTGCCTGGAAGGGGAACACGGATTCAAAATGGAGTAAGTTCGGACATGACGACACCCTCGTTCTCGATACCACGCACCCGGCCTTCGAGGGCTTACCGTCGACCGTGAAGCTCAACGACGAGTCTTACTGGGATCTGCTGGCCCGAGATCAGGTCCGCGTCATTGGGGCCATCGCACCGGCTGCCATTGCAGAAGAGGCATCGTTTAAGAAGGTGCTCGCGGGTGAAGGCGTGCGGAGCCAGGCTTTTTGGACTTACACGTCAGGTCAGGGTCGCGTTTTTGGCACCACCACCGGTCACTACACCTATACCTTTCATGACCCCATGTATCGGCTGCTCCTCATGCGTGGCGTCGCCTGGGCGCTCGCCGAAAAACCCGGGCCCTTCATGCCGGTTGTCTTTGCCGGAATCACCGATGATCAGGATCGGGTCGGCACCACCAAGCTGATGTTTGACTACAAGAATCGAAAACGCTGAGGTTTGTGAGCCGGACTTAGAGTTGATGGAAGCTCACTCAGAATGAAATTACCAACGATCATACTCTCTCTTCTTTTCACCAGTCTTCAGGCGACTGAAAAACCGAACGTGCTCTTCATCATGTCCGATGACCTGAATACCGCGCTGAGCGGATACGGGCATCCGGAGTGCCAAACGCCAAACCTCGACACCTTCGCAAAGTCGGCGGTTTCATTCACGAGGGCCTACTGCCAATTTCCGCTCTGTGGACCATCGCGGGCTTCGATCATGAGCGGGCAGTATCCAAAGGTGAATGGCGTGACGGGGAACGGGGGCTCCCTTGACCCCGGTCGAGTCACTTTACCAAAGCATTTTCGAAATCATCGCTACTGGACCGGTCGCGTCAGCAAGATTTACCACATGGGAATTCCGGGAGACATCATCGAGGGGAAATCAGGGCAAGATCATGCCCCGTCTTGGGATATGACCCATAATATCACCGCGCTGGAAACGATGACCCCCGGTAAGATCATCGATTATACCAACCCGGATGCCCCAAAGATATTTCCCAAAGAGCGCAAGCTTTGGCAGGAAGCTCACGATCATGACAAGCCCTATAAAATGAAGGCCCAAGCGCGGGGGCAGTTTTCCGTGGTGGAAGTTGCCGCCAAAGATGCGGGTCTGATGGCCGACACCATGGCGGCCAACGAGGCCATCGCCTCACTGCGCCAGCGAAGCAAAAGCGAGCAGCCCTTCTTCCTTGCCGTGGGATTCGTGCGACCGCACTTTCCCTTTGTCGCGAGTGCTCGCAGCCTCGCTCCCTACGATGCCCGTAAACTGAAATATCCCGCTTTCCCTGCGGACGATTTCGACGACATGCCGCCGCAAGCGATTGGTGCCCGCATGACCTTTCCCGAGCAGGATATCAAGGAATTGCGCCGTGGCTATTTTGGAGCGGTCACTTTCATGGACCGACAGTTTGGGCGATTGATGGCGGAACTCGATCGGCTCAAACTGCGCGATGACACCATTGTCGTGTTTGTCTCTGATCACGGTTATCTCATCGGCGAACACGAAATGCACAAGAAGTCCAAGCTCTGGGAGGAAGCGATTCACGTTCCTCTCATGATTTCTGGACCTGGGTTGAAGGGTGGAACCCGCTGCAACCAATTCGTCGAGCTGATCGATCTCTACCCAACCCTGGTCGAACTCGCCGGCCTCCCCGCCGAACCCGGCGCCCAGGGCCTGAGTTTGGTTTCGCTGATAAAAGACCCGGCCTCTGAACGTCTCTCGAAAACGAGCTCCTTGATTCAAGTGAGCAACGGCTTTGGCTTGCGCTGCGGCAAGTGGGCCTACATGTGGTATCCAGCCAAGAAAAAGAATCCCGAAGCGGCGATGCTCTACGATATGGATGTCGATCCCAAGCAGTTTGTAAATCTTGCTTCCAATCCCGAATACGCGTCGGCTCAAAAACAGCTTCATGGGCAGCTCATGAGCCGAATCGAAGGTGCCGGGAAAAAGGTTGAATGAGGAGAGCTCAGCTTCTTTCTCCGACGCATCTACTCTTCGAGAAGGTGAAAATGGAGCTTTCGGATCATGAGGAAGTTTAACCAGTTTCGCAGCGCGTAGCCGCAATTTTTGAGGTTCTCCTCATCGTAAAGATTGCTCTTGCCACCGCTGGGGTGGACTCCGTCTTTTGAAATCAAGGTGCCATCCCAGGTCTTGCCAGGGCGGCGGGTGAGAATAGCGGCATGATAGTCAACGAGGGGACTCTTGGTCGCTTTGGCGAGGTCACGAATGAGGGAATTTATTTTCTGAACGGAGTCATCGTGATTCCGGCGGGGTGGAATGGTGTTTAGAATGGGAAGGCATTGGGCCTCCAAGCATTTCATCACGACTTTTTTGAGGTCTGCCTGGTAGGTTTTTGGAATCTTGTTCCCCGAGATGTCATTGGTGCCGATCATGATGATGGCATATTCGGGATTCTCGCGTCCGAGCACCGGGCCAACCGCTTTTAAGAGTTGACCGACTCGCCAGCCGGAGGAGTTCGCGAATTTCGGTCCCTTGTCTCGTGCTCCTTTGATGGTATCGCGCCATCTTGAATTGGCGGGTGTTTTAGGGAAGCCGTCTTCCTGAATGAATTTGGAAGGATCATGCCAGCTCATGGGGGACCAAAAAGCCATGGAGTAGGTGATCGAGTCGCCGAACTGGGCGACGTAGCCTTTCTTCCCCTTGAATCCCTGATGCGTCGCACTGGCCTGTTTGGCGGTCTCAGGAGAAAGAGTGATTTCGTTCGTCTGGGTGTCATCACCGTTCGCGATTGCGACCGCGAGAAGGGTGGCGAAGTGCGTTTTGCGAATCATGCCTCAGCTTGAATAAAAAAAGCGGTGGGGGAAACGAAAAGTTTCGGCAGGTGAAGTTGTTGGGGGGACAGAAAGTCCGGGGCGTTTTATCCCGGTTGATTTTGAATTGGCTTCACGGGTTTTGTGTATGGGGAATGATCTGAAGAAGAAGTGGTATCTGAGATGAAGGCGAACTTAGGAACGGCGCAAGAATAGATCAAGGTAACCGCGTGATTGAACGATCTCGGTTGTGTCGAATTTCGCGGAAGAAAGATGCGAATCAGTGGCAACTGCGAACAGGAGGCAATCGTAGTCGAAAGTGGCACTTTTGATTCCTGCCACTTCGCAGCAGAGAAGTAGGCGGTCAACGGAATCATTGTGCAGCCGCGCATTCCTTTTCGGTTCGTCTTGATTGAAGGTGTTGCTCCACCTGAAAAGGGCGCACGACCCAAAGTGCAACTTTCGGCTACTGTTCTCTCGCGGCGCGGCCGGATGGGGACGGGACTGCTTAAAATGCGGTTGAGCTGAATGCTCTGCTGACTCAAGTTGCGGATGAGGAGATTCCCGCATTTGCGGAACTCGCGATTGCGGGACTTTCGGAAGATGCATGCAAGTCATGTCATCGAAGCCTTTTTGGTCGCTGGATGAGGCGTGAACCAGCCTTAGCCTTGTTGGTCGCAATGCGGGGGGATTTTAGTGATCGGTCAGGTTTGGGATCATTCTTGTATCGGGGGGGCACTGAACAAGTCGGGGTGTTGAACAGCGGTTCTGCGCAAGTGTTCACCACTGGGCAGCGTTGAACGCACGCCAAGTGATTGTTTTCATTGGAAGTGTTCAGGGCTGTTCACCATTGCTGGCCTGTTCACTGGGCAGCGTTGAACAACCCTTGTTCGCCCGGTTCCTGGCCGCAGGTTGTGCAAAACTGTTCAATCAGGTATAAAGGAGAAGAGTCTTTTTGCGAATCGGGCAGAGGCTCATGTCTTGACTGGAAATCTTTCCAGTCTGTTTTTGAAACGACCAATCAAAGGAGGAGCAAAAAACTTCCAAAAGAAAACCGCCGTTGGCGCGGCGGTTTCGTGAAGGTTCATCTAATTACTAGAACCATCGTAGCAAAGTTCGACTCGTCCTGCAAGTTCTCTGTGAGCTAGCAAAGGTTTCGTTCGTCCTTTTGCACAGAAATTTTGGAAGCGTGCTGAAATCACCATGCAACAATCTTCAATCAATCCCAGGACCCTACCTCGGGGAGGGCGAATCAGTTCGCAAGAACTGCGGGCCTCCATCAACACTCAAGAAGAGCCAGATGGTCTCGCTGACAAAGTGGACCGTTATCATCTTCTCAAGCTTGTCGAGCGAGTTGGGAAGGGGGCTGGCTTCACTCCCAGAATGGTAGACCTGCTTTCCTACTATCTCCGCTTTACCCGCGAGACGGATTGGGAGGAGGGGAGTCGTCCCATCGTCTATCAGTCCTTGTCAAAGACCGCCCTGGATTTCGGAATATCCGAACGTCAAATCCAGAAACTTGAGAACGCGCTCTTTGAGGCCGGTGCTCTCACTTGGCACGATAGCGGCAATTATCGTCGTTTCGGGCAGCGTTGCCCCAAGAGCGGAAAAATTCTCTATGCCTACGGAGTGGAACTCACTCCTTTGGCCGAATTGGAAGAGCGGTTGACAGAGCTATTGGAAGAGAAAGAAGCTCACGCACGGGCGTGGATGGAAACCAAGCGGCAAGTTTCGTTCTACCGTCGTCAAATCAAAGCTCTCACCGCTGAGGCTCAAGAGATGCCGTCGATTTTTGCCGGAGGCAATCAAAGATGTCGAAGAACACTATCAGGCCATCGCAGTGCAAATCCGCACTCACATCAGTCTCCCTCGACTACAGGAGTTGCTTTCCAAGCACCGCGAGCTGTTTCTTCAGACGAAGGAGATGGTAGAGGAGGGGGATAAGATCGTTCCACCGTGTGTATCAACGGAGGAAAGTGCGTCCACGAGCGAAGAAAAGTTCGCCCACTACAATGCTACAAACCAACTCCCATCAAATAAATTTGATACAGGTAGGGCTTCGCCCAGTTGCTTGGCGAGGGGGATAGGAAGGGAAGATCGCTCTCCAAAGACAACTGAGGTTGATGAGGATAGCCAGCAAGTCCAGAGGAGGGGCGTCTTCCACAACCAAGTCCGTCTCAAGAGGAAAGCTCTCAGAATTCAGAAGCGGGGCAGATTACTTTGAATCAAGTCGTCAATGCCTCGTCGTCTCGTTTCCGAGAGCATCTGCCTCCGACAAACCGCTCAACAAGCGAACACGATTTAGTCGAAGCCGCTTACCAGATGCGTGAGCAGCTACAAATCAGCAAAGGGAGCTGGAGCCGGGCTTGCAATGCCATGGGACGAATGGGAGCTGCGATCTGCCTCTTGCTCACCGATCAGGCGGCCTTGCGACAGGTTCAGCCGGTTCGAGTTCCCGGTGCCTACTTCAACGCCATGGTCACCCGTTCTCAAAAAGGAGAACTCCATCTCAAGCGTTCCATCTTCGCGCAGCTGAAGCGGGAGGAGGGGGCTCTGGCTTAAATCTCGAGATCTACCAGCGTAGCTACGCCTTGAGTTGAAGAATTGCTTAGCGAGACGGGAAGTTTCGAAATGCGATTTCCTCAATGAAATCAGGCACTTGGGAGCAGCTCTGAAAGCAGTGGCTGAGAATCTTCAGAGTGGGGCTTACGTGTTGGGAAAGTTCGATGACCGCCCCGTTGATTGCAGTCCTCATTTCTGGTATATCCATGGGGTCTAGCATTTTTGGAATGAGGAGGGTGATGAATGGGGGTAGAGATTGTTTCGCAGCAGCCACGGTATGAGTTCAGCAAGCTGTTGGATCCGATCGCCCGCCGGAAAAGCAGCCCTCTGGATGTCTTCCGTGATTTCGTAACCATGTCCGCGTGCGCCTTGGCTGTTCAGACCAGAGAAGAGGAGTATCTTGAAGTCGCCAAGAAGTATGAGCGTGAAGAACTGGAGGAATTTGGGAAAGCTCTGGGAGCCTTGACCTCCGAGATGGAGGAGTTCGCTTTCTCCGATTTACTCGGCCCTTACTTCTGCGAGATCAACTCTAAGTCGGGACGGGACCAGAGAGGTGAGTTTTATTCTCCGCCTTGCATCAGCACCATGATGGCCAAGATGTCGGTCAATGTGGATGAAATCGTTGAGAGAGGGCGTCCCTTTACGATTGGCGAGCCTGCGTGCGGGAGTGGAGGAATGGTGCTCGCCATTGCCGAGGAATTCGCCAGGGCGAAATCCGTCGATCTCATGAGAGTGACCGCGCAGGATATTTCACGAGTGGCTTGCGACATGGCCTACGTGAATTTTGCGCTGTGGGGAGTTCCCGCCCATATCATCTGGGGAGATACTCTCCGACAAACGGTCAATGCCGCTTGGAAGAATATCCATTGGGCGCGAGTTGGCGAAGATAGCCGTCTCGCCATCATGAAAGCCTTCGAACTCGTCCGCGAAGAACCTCCACGAGTAGAAGCCGAAGCCGATCCGGAGGTCGTGATTCTACCGCCTCTGGAAGATCGCCAACAGCAATGGCTCTTTGGAGGTCCCGATGTGTCATGATTCCGAATGGAGAATGCGTGTTCTACTCTCGATCGCAAGTGAGCCGGGAAAGTGTGTCGAAAAGCAGAAGGAGGATGGAACGGTTTTCAGTTGCGAGGCGATTCACTTCGAAGGCGAGGGCTTGGTTCAAGTCTTTCGACGGGCATCCATCGATGGGGAAGATCTCAGTGTGCAGTTTTCCATCTATGGCGAGGCTCTTGCCATTCTGACCCTTGAAGGAGAGCGAGAGCGCCTTCTTTACGAACGGGACATGGGATACGGGAAACGAGAGCAGGCCGACGACCTAGCCCAAGAGATTCTCAGTGAGTTGGAGCCTACCATCACTGAAGAAGAAACGATGGCGTACTATCTGTAACGTTTATCCATGCTCCTCAATCAACCGGAGAGGTGACCAGGAAGCAGGCATCGCGGAGCTGGATTTCTTTGGTCTGCCAGGCGGGGCTTTGCTCGAAGCGCCCGGGCTCTGCGTCCGTGAGGTCCCTTTCCTGGTTGAACCAGTTCAGGACCGGTTCGTCATCGGGGCTCCATGGTTTCGATATCGAAGTCAAGGAGAGCAGGGGACAAGCCTTGCTCGCGATACCAGGAGATCAGGGAGAGGGTGACTTCGGTCTTGGCGACCCCGCCTTTGCCTTCCTGAGTGAAAATGACACGTGTAGATTTGGACGTGGAATTGAGTCTTTCTTCTAGAATTCAATACCCTAGTTGGACCTTGAATTAAAGGGGGTAACCTATGTGGGAAGAGACTTGATTGACTAAAGACGCTCTCCCGATAGCCTTTGTTCAGATGCAATCGATGCTCCTCCAATTTCAGGAATCCACAACCAATGCCGCTTATAGGCCTTTGGAGAATGCTTTTGAATGTCCCGAGGAGACGCAGAGGTCAGATAGCCATCGTATCCTAGCTGGGACAAATACAGTTTCAGAGATTCGGGGAGAATCCGTTGATGTTGACCCGGACTCCCAAAATCATGTCGGACGGGCAATCCCCGTCTAAATCTGCAACAATACGAGTGATGATGTTTCTGTTAAGATTCGAAGAAAAATGTGAAGGCTGCACTGCCTCGGAGATCGCTGCGGGTACGATGACTAGTACTGCCGTTAGAGCTGAAGAGAAGGACTCGGATCGTGAGCCGCAACCCTACGCTGCACTACATCAATCCAGCGTGCGTGCAGGAACGATGACGGGAACGCGCATTCGGGCGGAGTCTCCGGACTCTGATCCATCGATGCCTCAGCTTTCAGCACTTCCCACGTCCGTAAGACTTGCTCTGGGCACATGTACAGCGACTAACGTGAATGCTGAGGACCTCGATTCTGACCCGGATCGAAATCAATATAGCGCTCTGTTTTGATGATTGTTGTCCTTACCAACTCGCTTGATGCCACCGCTTCGTTTCTTGTTCCAATCCTCAGGAAGGCCGGCATTGAAGTACTTCGTTTCGACACGGATGACCTTGTAGCTAAAATAAAGTGCTCATATCAGGACGGGCAGATACAACTTCACTGGGATGACCGCCTGATCTTGCCGAATGATATCGAGCACGTTTGGTACAGAAGGCCCGACCGATTGATGACCCCTCTCTTCGACGATTCACCAGAGGGAAAGTACGCGCGGCTCGAATGGACTGAATTCATCGAGTGCTTTCTAGCGCACGTCCCGTCGTCGAGGTGGGTGAATCACCCAGCCCGGAACGTCGCGGCATCTAGAAAGCTGGTTCTTCGGGGAATTTAGTGCGCGATTTTGGGGCTGAGGGTGAGCTTACCGCAGCAGAACAGAATACGGTT
>JBLIDI010000200.1:0-8211 GCA_047634075.1 Akkermansiaceae bacterium | reverse complement strand
ACCATCGTCGCCGTCATCATCTCCACCGATCGGGTCTGGCTTGCGGGTATTCACCGTGTTATCGCCATCCACATCCACGCCGTAGAGGAATTCAGCCTCGAGCGCGCTCGTGAAAACGATCGGCTGCAGAACGGTGCCCGACGCATTGATCGCGCCATCGCGAGTGACGACGAGCGACCCGACATCGGTGCCGCTCGAACTCACGGCTGGGCCGGTGGCGGCAATGATCGTTCCCGGCGCAATGGTCAAAGTCGGGCGAGTATTACCCGTGAGATCGCCCACAAAGATGGCGCGGTCCATGTAGTAGATTTGGTCCACGATGCCATCATCATTGGTATCCGAATCCCAAGTGGTATCGGTGGTGATTGAGTCTGGAGTCTGGATGACCGTGACCGTGACTGGATTGGAATTAACCACGATTCCTTCCTGGGAACCGTAAGACCATCCTTGTAGCCAATTCTCCGAACCAAAGGCCCCTTTGTAATCAACCATGAAGGGAGCACCCTCGGTGAGAGCGCCTGCCAGAGCGGGCGAAGTCGTGAGAGGTCGCGGATCGATTTCCACGACTTCCCCAAGGCTATTCCGGTTGATCAAGGTGAACTGCGGGTCAACGTCGAGCTGGTTGCCATCTTGCACGAGTATCGCTGCCTCAGCATCAGCGTTGGCATTATCGCCACCATTGTTATGCGTAGCCTGATCATCTGGCGCTCCAAAGAGGTTATTGGTCATCACGAGGTCTCCACCAACTTGATCGATCGTTGGCGTGTCATCAATCCGCATGATGTCATCACCCGGGCTCATGAAGATCCCGTTGTGAAATTGACCTGCGAAGTTGTCTTTGAGACGGAAGACATCAGCCGAGCCTCCCTCGGGCGCAGGCCCGAATCCGATGGGGATTCCATTCTCGTCAAAGATAGGTTGAGGCTCCTCGTCTTCAGCACCCAAGGCACCAATGTAGGTGGCGTTGTAAACCTTAACATTGGTGAGCGGCTCGCCCGTCTTCACCCCCGTGCCTGTCTTATTACCACCATCGGCCTCGGTGAGGTTGTCACCATTATTAGACTGCACGGCAAACCAGAATTGGTGAGTGCCTTGGTGACCCTCATCGAGGTCGAAGGACTCATCTTGGCAGTAGAGGGCAAAGAGATGGCTCGTATTGACGGTGCCGCCAAACCACTCGAATCCATCGTCAGTATTTGCGACGACCTCAACGTGATCGATTTTTGTGCCTGCGCCCACCCCGGCCATCGTGAGGCCGTTAATCTCTTCATCAGCCGCGAACTCGAAGCCCCCAAAGCGAATTGAAACATAGCGAAAGACGCCGGAATTATCAGCAGCATCGTCACCACCGTAGGTGATGCTCTCACCACCCGCAGTTTGTGAGAACCCCTCAACT
This sequence comes from Akkermansiaceae bacterium, assembly GCA_047634075.1. Classification (GTDB taxonomy): domain Bacteria; phylum Verrucomicrobiota; class Verrucomicrobiia; order Verrucomicrobiales; family Akkermansiaceae; genus SW10. Next base: position 6,815 of record JBLIDI010000200.1, on the reverse strand, counting down.
GCGTTTGAATTTAGGTTATTCGTCGGCGTGTTATAGAAGTTGATGGGAGCATTCCCGAGGAGCAAAACGCCACCCCAATCACCACCATCGTCGCCGTCATCATCTCCACCGATCGGGTCTGGCTTGCGGGTATTCACCGTGTTATCGCCATCCACATCCACGCCGTAGAGGAATTCAGCCTCGAGCGCGCTCGTGAAAACGATCGGCGCACGGCGAGTGCCCGACGCATTGATCGCGCCATCGCGAGTGATGACAAGCGAGCCAACATCCGTCCCGCTCGAGCTAACAGCTGGGCCTGTGGCCGCGATCACCGTACCCGGTGTGATCGTCAGAGTCGGACGGGTTGCACCACTCAAGTCACCCACAAAGACGGCACGATCCATATAGTAAATTTGATCGATCACGCCATCATCATTGGTATCGGAGTCCCACACGGTATCGACACTAATGGCATCAGGGGTCTGCACCACGGTTGGCATTGCAAAGCCGACGCCGGTAATGCCGAGCCCCACGAGGGCAGAGAGCGTAAAGATTCGCTGTTTCATTTGGTTTTTCATAAATTCAAATCGCTAAAGAAGGCGCCAAGCAAGCTCGCACCGCACAGATGTTTTGCGCCATTCCAGCCCATTTCCGAATGAAAAGCTCGTGACAAAAATGTGACGGAGTGCGCCCCTAAAACCGTGCTTCGAAAGAAATGCCATAAACCCTACCCGGCGACAGTGCCTCTGCAGGGCTCAGCGTGTCAGACAGCCCCTCAAAACGGACCTCCACCTCGGAATCGAGAATATTCTGCGCAATAAACTCCAGCTTGTAATCGGCCAAGGCGCCAGACCACTTTTTGCTAATATTCCAATCGAGCGAATGAAAGGGTTGACGAATTTCATTGGGAGTCGCCGAGCCAGCTTCCCCGTCCAGCTCAAGTCCCGCAACCGTGAGATAGTCACCCGTGTAGCTATAGATGAGATTCGTCCCCCAGCCCGTCTCATCATCACTCCAGGACATGATAAGGTTCCCTAACAAATTCGGTTGTCCTTCAAGCCGATCAATCTGGGCCGTCGCAAGCGTATCATTGATATCGATGGTTGCCGCTTCTGCTGAGGTCTCAATAAAGCTCATATTTCCAGTCACCGAAAAGCCGCCACCCAATTCGTAGCTCCCCTCAAGCTCGACGCCGAAGACCTCTGTATCACCAAGGTTCACAAAGGTCCGGTCCGCCACTCCAGAGGGGTCCGCGATGGTGAAAATCGGGTCGGCGATCGTCTTATAAAAGACATTGATCCCCGCAAAATTATCATCCTTTCTCCAAGAAAAATTCGCCTCGAAGTTCTGAGCAGAACTCTCGGAGAGGTTTTGGTTCCCCTCGATAATTCGCTGGTTGGTCAGATCCAGAATGCGAGCCGGAATAAACTCATAGAAAGTCGGGCGAATCACCGTCTCTGAGAAGCTCATCGCAAATTTAAAAGCATCCTCGCTGCCGAAATCACGACCGAAAGTCAAAGATGGCAGAAGGTCGTCGGAGCTCCGTTCACCGCCCACCCCAAGCCCCGGAACCGAAAAGCCACGAGTCTCTTCTTCGTATCTCAGACCTGCCGTCCAAAACCACGAATCCCACTCCCCGTCAATCCCGCCGTAAATTGAGCTGATCTCATTCGAGCCAGTGTATTCAGGCGTCACATTAAAACCCGCCGTCCCCACGATATAACCGCGCGCCTGCGATGCGTCTTCACTCCGGCCGACTTCTTCGTCAGCAAGCAGCAGGCGCGTAGGATTAAAACTCCCCAGGAGAGAGGAGATCGGCTGACCTGCCAGAATCGCTCCAGCGCTCAGCGAACTCGTCCGGGTTCGCTGGAACTGTCCAAATCCGCCTAAGAAATCGACTCGCCTCTCCTCCGTGGGCTCAAAAAAAGGTGCCACCCCATCGACCTTGAACTGGCCTGACTCATCGTTCGTTTCGAAACTCAGAACGCGCGACTGAATCGGGTTACCAGTATTCGCCGGGTTCACCAGAGTTCGGATCGGTGCGATCGTGAAATTTTGTCCCCCGAAGGAGAAGCTGTCCCCATCTGGAAAGTCAAAACCTCGTAGTTCATAGGTGCGTGGACTAGCCTCGGTAGTGGCCCCATTATAAGCATTCCATGTCATTTTAGCCCCTTCTCGCCAGTCATCAAAGCGATATTCACCACCCAGCTGACCAAACTCGAGTTCACGATAGACTTGCTCGTAAATCTGCCGGAAACTGTTCACTTCTCGTCCATCAAGCTGCACCTGATTGATCGCGAAAGCAGCGTTATCATCGATATCAAAATCTGCGAGATTGGTGACCCCGTTCTCAATCCGGGTGAAGGTCGCGTCCGCTGAGCGGAAGTTGAAAAAAGCTCCATTCAAGGAGAGATTTTTACCGACTTCCAGAGAGCCCGAGACCAGCGCATTAAAATTCTCAGACTCGGTGTAGGACTCCTGGACAAAGTTTCCGACCAAACCACTGAAGACTTGCCCTCCGTTCACCGCTCGCAGAGTCGAGAGATCGCCGCGACTCGGCAGGATACTGCTTGCCGAGCGGCTTCCCAGGTCCAGCGCAGGCCCAAAACGCGACTGCTCAAACTGCTCGTAACGCTGCTCCGTCTGCCGACCCAATGAACCGATCAGGGTGAACTTACTATTGCCCGAGAGTTCCCAAGACTTTGAGAAAGTCGCCGCGAAGTCTTGATCCAGCTCCGGACTACTCCGTCGGGTCCCAAAACTCGTGGCGCGGAAAAACGCCTCACGTTCCTGCCGCGCCAGCGCACCAGAATCCGTCGTGGTCGTGGTCGGAATGGGGATGAAATTTGAGGGGCGGAGATCTGAAGAAGCCTCCAGCCCAGGAACGGTCAAAAAATCGCCCTCACGATGAGTCGTGACATCAAAGAAGGTTCTGAAGCGGATATTAAAGAAATCTTCCTCGCTTTGGCTGAGCGTCTGAAGTTGGACCAAACCACCCACAAAGTCGGCCGGAAGCCTCGGGTCGGCGCTCTTTTTAATCGCGATATTTTCAAGCGCACTCGATGGGAAGAGGTCGAGCTGCACCGCTCTTCGAGAGGTCACCGGACTGGGCACAATCCCGCCATTGAGGGTCGTGTTATTGTATCGATCGCCCAGACCACGGACCACGACGAAACTGCCACCCACCACATTGGCTCCGGAGATTTTACCAATCGCATCCGAGGCATCGACCGAGGCCGTCTTGTCGATAATATCGCGAGAGAGCCCGCCCCCAGCGAGGCCGGGCGCCGTCGCCACGGAGATGCCCGCGCCTTGTTGCCTCTCCTCCACCGGGTCTAGGATAATCTCCGCGGCATCTAGGAGATACTCCCCATCCGCCAGCTCCACCGGCTTCAGCTCCAAGCGAATGGTCACCTTGGTCACGCCCTCTTCCCTGATCTGGAAGACATCGACCTTGGACAGATAAGCCGGTTTGATAAACTGCGCAGTCACCCCGACCACAGGCAGACCCGTGATTCGAAAACTGCCATCGTCTGCGGTTCTCATCTGAACCCCTTGATCGGGGAGCGTGATGATCACTCCGGGAACGCCCTTTCCCTGTTCATCAGAAACCACGCCTTCCACCGAACCCGGACCATCGCCAGCGCTCGTCTTGGGCAACATCCCGGCGCCCCGTTCCTCGGCTGCCCCGTCGGATGGAGCGACAACCTCGCCCCCATCCGCCGTGCCTTCCTCCTCAATATCCCCAAGTCGCAGAGGCTTAGCATTCTCATCGCCGATAACAGCTTCAGACTTCCCGTCAACCGGGACAACGGCATCTCCGCCCGGAGGAACAATTGCTTTCAAAAGATCAGCACGTCCCAGCCAAGGGAGAATATCCTCCTCCTTTTGGACGAGATCCGAGGCAGGGGCCCGCCCACCTCCGGAGAGAGGCTGGATCAAAAGGAGACCAGCGACCGGAACCATTCGTCGAAAAAATTGGGGCATAAATTTGGAGGGCGCTAGCTAAGCGCGCCAGCCATCCGGGAGAAAGCCCCCCTATGTCACGGAGTCGTCACATTACTCAACCGGGGCATTTTTGCCTCGTTCATCTCGACCTCCCGGATTTAGTTTTCGGCATGCCCGATGTCCTCCAAACCACCGCCAAGGCCCTCAACCTCGACGGCTACCAAAAGCACATCTTCCTCTGTGCCACTCCCACCGAGGCTAAATGCTGCGCCTTTGGGGAAGGCATGGCTTCCTGGCAGTTTCTCAAAAAACGCCTCACCGAACTCAAGCTCTGTGGCCCACAGGCCCTCGTTCATCGCACCAAAGCCGACTGCCTCCGCATCTGCACCCGCGGTCCAATCGCCGTCATCTATCCCGATGCCACCTGGTACCACTCCTGCACCCCGGAGAACCTCGAGCGTATCATTCAAGAAGACCTCATCGGCGGAAACCCCGTCACTGACCTTCGTATCGCACCCTAAGACCGCCCCTTTTCTCTTCCCTCTCCCTCTTCAAAGACCCACCCTGCGCCCATGCCAATCTACGTCGTCACCGGAACTGATGAAGGCCGGGTTTCCGAGGAAGCCTCCGCCCTCTTCGAAAGCCTCAAGGCTCCCGGCAGCGACGAATTTTCCAATGAAATCATCGAAGGCGTGGCCGACAATTCCGAAGCCGCTTTCCAAAAATGCTCCTCAACCATTGAAGCCCTGCAAACTCTCGGCCTCTTCGCCGCGAATAAGGTCGTCTGGCTCAAAGGGGCCAATTTCTTTGGGTCCGACCGCACCAGCGAAGCCGAACGTGCCGTCACCGGGGTCGAAAACCTCTTCGAAGTCCTCCAAGACGACCTCCCTGATGGCGTCAACTTTCTCCTGAGTGCCACCGGCATCAATGGCGTCCGCCGCTTCGGCAAATGGGCCAAGAAGAACACGGAATATCAATCCTACGACAAAATTGACGTCTCCAAGGAAGGCTGGGAGGAACAAGTCGCCCGCATCGTGACCCGCATCGCACGCGAAAAAAAACTCACCCTTCAAGGCGAAGCACTCGCGCTCTTCGTCCAGCGCGCCGGTGCGGAAACCCGCCAAATCACCAACGAAATCGAAAAACTCGACCTTTACCTCGGCGACACCCGCCGTGAAATCACCGTCGAGGACATCACCCTCATGGTCTCCGTCAGTCACAAAGGCGTCATTTGGGAAATCTCGCGCGCCGTCGAAAGCCGGAATGCCAAGCGCGCCATCGACCTCATCGACTCTCTTATCGCCAAGAACGAAAACGCGGTTGGCCTCATCAAGGCCTCCATCATACCCACCGTGCGGAATCTCTTCTTTGCCAAACTCGCGGGTTCCTACGGCGGCCCCAACCGCGCGCCCGCCGACATCCAAGCCGTCCTCCCCAAGAAAAAAGACGGCACCGTCAACACCTGGGGACTCAAAATGGCCGCCGTCGGGGCAAAAAACTTCACGCTCCCCCAGCTCCAACAAGGCATGTCCGACTGCCTCGACGCCGACAAAGCCCTCGTCACTTCCAGCCAGGACCCCCGCATGGTCCTCCATAAGCTCGTCATCCGCCTCTGCGATGGCAAACACTCGGCCTGATCACTTCCAAAGCACCCGCTGAAAAACCTCCAGCAACTTTGCCCCGCGCCGCGCATTCACCATCTGCACCGCCGCGATCTTCCCCCGTAAAACCTCCCTCTCCCTCGACGGTGGTCCCGCGTGCAGCACCGCCTTCAGCAGATCAAACTCTGCCCGACTAATATTCGGGTGCGCATTCACCACCACCCCGGCGAGCCGTTGCCGCTGCGATGACTTCATCACCCGCGTCTTGCGCGCATTAATCAAGAACCCCTCCTCCAAAATGATGACATTCACCAAGTCACCCCCCCCCCTCCCCACTCTCTTCCCACTGAACGTCAAATCAACGGCGTAGCGCGTATAAGCCAGCCCAGCTCTCGCGGCCAAGCCTGCCAAGCGGCAATCGAGCCGATACGCCACCGCATTTGCCAAGGCCGGAGAAGTCGGAGCGCCCTGCGGCAAATGCCCCGCCACCTCACTCGGCGGTTCATGAGTGCAAAGCCCCGCCAAAAACCGCGCCACCTTCCTCCGGTATCGACACCGCACAAAGACACCCGTCACCCGCGCCGCCGTGATCGATTGAAAAAATCCCCCAGGTCCATCCGCACCACCACCGGCTTTCCACAATGCCGCTCCGCATAGCTCAGGATCGACTGGCCCTCCCGAAATCCATGGGCCGCTTCATGCAGCGGGATCTCATTGACAATCGTCTCCAAGATCCGCCGTTGCGTAATCTTGAGCAACTCCTTCGGCTCCATGAGCAACCTCCGCCCAGCCCTGCTCCATCTCCGCAATCTCGCGCGTCCAAGCCTCCGCCCGGAGTAACTTCGCCCCATACTTGCTCAACTCCCGCACCAACCACTTCTCCGAATACCCCGCCTACGGCAATTTGCGCGAAAAAGCACCTGCAAATCCCCGTCACCGATTTCAGCAACGCGTTCTTCGATCGCCTGACGCACTTTCTTCATTTCCAAAAAAAATCAAAAACGCAGCAGAACGACCTCCCAACCTGTCTCGCTGGGCGCCGCCCTTCTGGCATGAAATGCCACGAGGGCGGCGCGCCGGTCATGCTTAGTCATGCGATCCCCCGGGGATTCCTCGGAGAGATGGCTTGGATTCTCACCCAAATTCCACCCGCTTGGCAGTCACCCCTCCGCGCTTTCTCCAAAACCTGCACCATGACCCCCAAAAACCAAGCCCTCAGCCCCTCTCTTCTCAATTTAAAATCCTTACCAAAAAAAATCCCCCACCTTGACGAACCCCCTCCAAAAG
>JBLIDI010000199.1:0-8231 GCA_047634075.1 Akkermansiaceae bacterium | reverse complement strand
TTGAAGGCCGAGCGCGAGAAGCTCTGGGCTTTTATGACCGAGGAAATGTATTTCACGACAATTATCGAGCGTCGAGATCCGATCGTGGCTGCTCAAAAAGGGAGATGGGCTCACGATCTGGGATACCAACTCTACCGGGGAGATACTCTCGTTCACAAGTGGGATGAAGGACTGCCGCTGGATCAGTTGCGGGATGAAATTAAGGAGGCTCTGCGTGAATTGCGCGAGGCCAAGGTGGTCAAAGTCTCTTCAAACCAACAATGAGTCATTCTCCTCTTATGGACCAACCGGTCCTCACCGAACGCGCGGCTAAACTAAAGGTCGTCGTCTGGATTTTCAGCGTCGTGGTGTTGGGTCTCGTCGCGATGATGCGCTCGCCCTACAAGATCGGGGTCTCCCAAGATGTGGAGGGGTGGATCAAACAATTGCCGGGGGTGATCGCGTTCATTAATACCTTGGTCGCGGCTTTTCTCCTCGGGGGACTCTGGGCCATTCTCAAGAAGAAACATAAAATTCACCAGCGGTGTATGACCACGGCCTTGATTCTTTCGACGATTTTCCTCCTTTGTTACGTCACTTACCACTTCACAACTCTTGAAACAATCTTTGGCGATTCCAATGGAGACCGGAAACTTGACGACGCGGAGATAGCGAAATTCGGGAAACTTCGGATCCTCTATCTTTGCGTTTTACTGACCCATATCGCTGCTGCGGCGATCAGCTTTCCGATGATTCTTATGACCTTCGTCCATTCGTGGACCCGGGACTTCGCAAAGCATCGTAAGCTGGCTCGCAAGACCTTCCCGATTTGGTTTTATGTCTCAGTGACGGGGCCTTTCTGCTATTGGATGCTGAAGGCTTTTTACCAATAAAATGCGGCTGTCATCGGGTCCACGGTGTTGAATAAGTAAAGCAGAGTGACGAAAAAGATGGGAGGGGTCAGATAAGCCGAGATTCGGAGATTGACCTGATCGGGGTGCTTTCTCTGATGATCTCGGACTGACATTCCTAACAGCTCACCTTGCCTCCACATCCGCACCCGGCCTTGCCCGCCAACTTTTCGGCGATGCGATGAGCCGTCGGAGTGATGGAAAGTCCGCCAAGGTTGGTGCAGCGGAGTTCGCGCGGGATTTGATGGGCCACTTTGTTCATCGCGAGGACGACTTCATCAAAGGGGATGAGGTGGTCGTAGCCGGCGAGGGACATGTTGGTACACGAGAGGGCATTGGTCGCGGCCATAACATTCTTGCCGAGGCAGGGCGCCTCGACACGGTTGGCGATGGGATCGCAGATCATGCCGAAGGAGTTTTGCAGTGCGAGGGAAGCTGCCGCCATTTGTTGCTCGTTGCTGCCGCCGCCCATCGAGGTGAGAGCCGCCGCAGCCATCGCTGATGCCGAACCGCATTCTGCCATGCAGCCACCTTCCTCGGCGGCGAAGGTGGCATCGAGGGTGATAAAGACGCCGATCATTCCGGCGAGAAGAAGAGCGCCATTTTTTTCTTCGTCAGATTTGCCAAGGGCATTGGCGACGGCGAGAACGGCACCCGGCATCGCTCCGCATGATCCCGCCGTCGGAGCGGCGACGATGACTCCCATGGAAGATTTCACCTCCATGATCGCGGTGACCGAGCGGATGATGGCATTGGAAATTTCGCCTTGGATGAGGCGTCCTTCGTTTTCAGCTGCTTGAAATCCCGGGGATTGGGAGGGGAGAATGCGATCGTCGTATTGAGTTCCGGCGAGACCGCTCACGATGGCGGCTTCCATGATGACGCGGATTTTATCCATCTGCGCCATGACCTCGTCTTCCGTAATACCACCGCGCTCGGCCTCGTAGCGGCAGGCCATCTGCCAGAGGGGAACTCCGGCGGCCTGGGCGGCCTCGAGCATTTCTCCGGAGCGGGAGAAGGGGACTTTGATTTCCTTTCGGGCGAGGACGGGAAGGACGGCGGGAAGGTGGCGAACGCGCGTGGCGTTGAATTGTTTCGCCAGAGCATTCAGGGTGTCTTGATCCGGGGAGTTTCGGAGACTGAGATTGAGGAGACCCGAGCCATCGGCCGAGGCGTGCCAGGAGGTGGTCTCGGCGGGGAGGTCTGAAAGCAAGTCAGGTTGCTCGTTGAGCCAGAGCAAGACGTGATGATAATCGCCTGCTGAGGTGAAAGAGATTCCGTCGATCGCGATGGTTTCAATCATACCGCCTCCGGTTGAAATGGCATCGAAACGATAAACAGTCCCTGAAACCCCGTGTGCTTCGAGGCGGTAGAAATTGGGGTGGGGGGCCTCGAAGTCTTCGTAGTGCAGATCGATCTCGATGCCATTGTCTTTTAAGCCCTGCTCGTAAGTCGGGAGGCGTGGGTCATCAGGAGTCCAACCGAGCAGTCCGCTGTATAGGCCGAGGTCGCTGCCCTGTTCCTTATGAGTGGTGACAAGCGCTCCATTGGGGTCATATCGGACCACGAGTTTTACGATGTCTTCTCCTGCCAGAGCCCGGGTAAGTCTTCCGATCCGATTGGCCGCGGCGCTATGGGAACTACTGGGGCCTCGCATTACGGGGCCCAGAACGTCATTGAAAATGCTAGGAGGGTTTTTCATCAGATTTCTTTGAGAGAGGGTAATCTAGGAATGGGTGAGGGAACAGACGGGAAACGCTCTTTTTTTCGGGGTCGGGCATGAGCTTGATCGGAGATTGATTGGAATTTAAATTCGGCCTAGTTTTCCTCAGTGACTGAGATCTGGAAAAGCGATGTGATGGGGGTAGGGATTGTCTTAATCGGGCTGTGTCTTGGCTCGTTTTTAAATGTGGTTATCTATCGCTTGCCGAGAGGACTGTCGGTTAATAATCCCAAAAGGTCCTTTTGCCCACACTGCAAGACGACACTGCCGGCGTGGCAAAATCTCCCGATTTTGACCTGGCTCATTCAGCGGGGCCGGTGTCGAAGTTGCCAGGCCTCGATTCCAGTGAGGTATCTTTTGGTTGAGGTGCTCACGGGCGGACTTTACTTCGCCGCTTGGCATGAGCTCCCGATGATCAGCGCGATTCTTGGGATCGTGCTTTTCACAATCTTCGTGGTGGTGACCTTTATCGACGCCGAGCATCAGTTGATCCCAACCTCGTGGACGACTGTCGGCGCGCTCATCGCTTTGCTCGGCAGCCTTTTTGTTCCGCGCCTTCTCGATCTCTCGGGTAAGGAATTCAGTGGGCTCTCTGAAAGTGCTTTGTCCGGTCTCAAGGCTTCAGCGCTGGGTTGGGCGGTTGGGTTTGGTTCGCTTATCTTCGTTGTTTTGCTTGGTAAGGTCATCTTTGGACGGCTTAAAGTTCAATTTAAGGAGGCAACTCCGTGGAAGTTGGAGGAGGGGCACGGGGAAAATCCGCAGCTCCATTTGATCGTGGGTGATCAGGCCTATTCGTGGGACGACATTTTTTACCGCAAGACTGACGTGCTCAAGATTGAAGGTCATGGATTCAAGGTCGATGGCAAGAGGGAGCCCGCCAAGGCCTTGTTGATCAGGAGGGATGACCTTCAAATTGGAGACAAAAAGTGGGGGGTTGAGACACTCAAATCTTTGGAGGGGAAGGCCACCCGGGTGGTCATTCCACGAGAGGCCATGGGAATGGGTGATCCTCATTTTATGGGCATGATTGGAGCCTTTCTAGGCTGGCCTGCGGTGATCTTTGTGATCTTCTCAAGCTGCCTCTTCGCCATCGTAGCGGCGCTGGTGGCACGAATAGGATTTGGCAAACCTCTGCCTTATGGGCCTTTCCTCGCTCTGGGTGCAGTCGCTTGGATTTTTGGTGGTTGGAAGCTCTGGAATTGGTATTTTGGGGCGATTCAGGGGGGATTTGGGCTTTAAGGCCCCAGAAACGCGCCAAATCATCATCAATCCCATCTCGAAATCTCTTGATTTGACAGAGGGCTAGAATTTTTTCTACCTTCGCTGAGACTTTTACTAATAAAAGTAACCACCATACCGTTTCCATTCATGATGAAGAGTAAATATCTCTGTGCTCTCCTTCTTGGCAGCTTTGCAGCACCTCTTGTTGCCCAGTCCCCGAAGGATCTCAAAAGCCCCGCCGCGCTTAAGAAAGCAGCCTACAACGTCGATAAATATGTCGCCGAGATTTTCCGCAGGAAGAAGCTGGCAGTGCCAGCAGTGGTGGACGACCCCACCTTTCTGCGCCGCAGTTTTTTGGTGGCAGCCGGCCGGATTCCAACTCTCGAGGAGGCTTCGAGTTTTCTAGAGATCGATGATCCCGCGAAGCGTGAGATGCTGACCCAGTATCTCCTACAGAGCGACGGGTATCGTAGCCACATGCAGAATTACGTCTTTGATCTCCTTCGTGCCAAAGATGGCGGCCAGAGGGAAGCTCAAGCCTACGCCGCTCCCTACATGCGTTTCATTCAGCTAGCGGTTACCAACAACACACCGTGGGATCAATTTGCCCATCAGCTCGTTTCCGCCAAAGGCATCGCATGGGAGGATGGCAACGGTGCCGTTGGTTACTACATTCGCGACAAGGGAATGCCTCTCGACAATCTCTCGATCACGATGCAAATCTTCACGGGAGAGCGTTTCGAGTGCGCCCAGTGTCACGACAGTCCGACGAATAAGTGGGAGCGCATGGACTTCTATGAGTTGGCTGCTTTCACACACGGACAAGGTGAGATTAACCCCGGCGTCTGGAACAAGGCGATGCGCAGCTATGATGACGAGGACTTTCAGCGTTCTGATATTGGCCGCCTCTTTGACTGGCTTCGCGACAACATCCACTATGGCACCATCGCCGATCAGGGTGCGGGCCGCATTAAGCTTCCCAGCGATTACCAATACAAAGACGGAGATCCCGGCGAAATGGTGGGGGGACGCACCCATTTCGGAAATCGCATCCGCTCGTCGGATCGCCGTGACAGCGGCAAGTCCCGTGTTGAATTTGCGGACTGGATGACCAAGGAGAACCCCAACTTTGACTACGTCGCGGTGAACCGGATGTGGGCTCGGGTGATGGGGAATCCCCTGACTTATCCGATTGATGAAAACGTCGACCCAGAAAAAACGGCCTCGCCTGCTTTGACCCGATATTTGACCCGTCTCATCGTTGATTTGAACTATGACATGAAGGCATTCCAAAACGTCCTCTTCCTGACCAAGACCTTCCAGTTCGCCGCCAATCCCAAGGCTTTCGATGCAGGGGTGCCACAAGCCTTCAATGGCCGTCAACTTGAGCGCATGAGTGCCGAGCAGATGTGGGATTCGCTGGTCACACTGGTCGCAGAGGATCCGGAGAAGCTCGCCAAGCGCAAGTTCAGTAACAATATCTACTACAATAACAAGCCGATCATGTTGGGCAAAAAGACGATGTCTGATCTTGCGAAAGAGGTCGTGGCAATCAAGGATCCCGAGAAGTATCGGGAATACGCCGAAGCTCTCCTTGCTGAAATCAAGTCTGACGGCGGCGGATCTTCTGCCGATAAAGACATGATGATGATGGCCGCCAAATCCCGACCTGGTCCCGCCAGCGGTATTGCCCGGGCTTCGGAGCTTCCTGCTCCCGCTCCCGCCGGTCACTTCCTCCGCGAATTCGGCCAGTCCGATCGCGAGCTCATCGAGTCTTCTACCAAGGAAGCCAATGTTGCGCAAATCCTTGAAATCATGAATGGCCATGTTGAGAAGATGGTTGTCGCCAACCAGGGTGCCTCTGTTTACGGCGCATTGAAGAAGGGGACCACCGAAGCGGACAAGGCTCGCTACATTTACTACGCAATCTTGAGCCGCCCACCTAGCGAAGATGAGATGAATATGCTGATGCGTGACGTCATTGACGGCAGTAAAGAGAGCTACCAAAATCTCGTATCCGCTCTCATTCAAACCCACGAATTCATGTTCGTTCAGTAAGATCAAACCCTTTTAAAAACTAAAACACTTATAATACCATGGATCATACTCCTTTTATGAAAGCCGATGAGCTTGGCCGGCGCCAGTTCATGATCAATGCCGCCCGGAGTTGTCTCGGGGTGAGCCTCGCACCCATGCTTGGGGCCGGTCTTGCCAGTTCCGCCTACGGACAGAAACACGTTGGTGGGACCAAAGCGGAACACGTCATCTTCCTGAACATGGGAGGTGGCATGAGCCATCTCGATACCTTTGATACCAAGCCTGGAAATAAGGAAATTCAAGGGCCTGTTGAGTCGGTCGCAACCAGCGGAGATTTCCAGATTTCGCAGTATCTCCCGGACACTGCGAAGATCGGGAAGCATCTCTGTCTTATCAACTCACTGACCTCTAAGCAGGGTGCTCACAGTCAGGGCCAGTATCTCCTTCACCGGAGCTACTCACCTCGTGGAACCATCGTTCACCCTGCCATGGGTGCTTGGGTCGTCCGTCAGAAAGGGCGTAAAAATACCACTCTTCCTGGTTTCGTAACCGCAAACACCAATCCTGCCGTTTCCTCTTCGGGATTCTTTGGCGCTGAATTTGGTGGCGTCCCTCTCGGTCGTCCTGATGAGGGGCTTAAAAACTCGACGCGCGCCGGCACGGTGAGCGAAGAAGATTTCAAGAAGCGCCTCGCAATCGCGGACGCTCTGAACAAGACCTTTGCCGAGAGCTACCAGACTCCGGCGGTGAAAGCTTACGACAGCCTTTACGAAGAAGCGGTGAAGCTGATGCAGAGCTCAGATCTTGAAGCTTTTGACATCAACAAAGAGCCCGGCAACGTCCAGAATGCCTACGGCAAAGATCGTTTCGGCCAGGGCTGCCTTCTCGCCCGCCGGCTCGTCGAAGCCGGAGTCCGTTTCGTGGAGATTTCCCACGGCGGATGGGATACCCACTACGACAACTTCACCAATGTTGAGAACCGCGCCAAGACTCTCGATAAAGCCTTCGCGGCCCTTGTGAGCGATCTCGAGAAGCGTGGTCTTCTCGAGTCGACTCTCGTGGTGATCGCAACTGAGTTTGGCCGGACTCCACGGATCGTCGCAGAGCATAACTCAGGTCGTGACCACCACCCGTCTTGCTTCTCAGCGGTCATGGCTGGAGGCGGCATCGCCGGCGGTCAGAAGTATGGTGAGACTGATAAGGACGGCGCGCGTGTTGCTAAGGATCCTGTCACCATTCAGGACTTCAATGCCACAATCGGTCACGCCCTTGGAATCGATCACGCCCAGGTCGTGAGTTCCCCAAGTGGACGTCCCTTCCGCCTCGGTGGCGCGGAAGCCGAACTCGGCAAGCCGATCACCTCGATCTTCGGATAGAGGACCTTCAATCTGAAATTTCAAAGCGGTTCCTTTCAACGAAGGGAGCTGTTTTTTTGATGGACTAGAAACGCCAGGAAAGCAGGGTTTGGAGCGTGAAATCAGGTGAAAACTCAGTGAGTCCGGTGGCAGCTCCGGTGCATGAGACGTGCGGCACTTCAGCATTGGGATAGACTTCGAACCGGAGGAAGGAGTGAGGTGGACCCCAGAATTCGGGCCAGGCAGGGCGGTTTTTTAGAAAACTCGCAGTATCGCTGGAATCGACATTCAGGAAAATATCCTAGACATTCCGCCCCGAAACCGCAGGGTAGGATTGCCGTGGAAACATTGATGACCAAGCCCGCCCTAAAAACTGACACCCTGATCGTCCGCACGGCCATTGAAAAAGCCGAGATCGACGACCTCCGCAGCATCCTCAACCAACACCATTATCTCAAAGCAGGCCGCCCTGCCGGACACGTTCTCTGGCAAGGGATTTACCGCACCGACAGCGATACCGGCTTCCCCGAATTGGTAGCCGTCCTCTGCTGGGGCGGCGCTGCCAAACGCCTTAAGGAACGCGACAACCACATCGGTTGGGATGCCGTCACTTGCGCCAACCGCCTCAAACTCATCGTTCAACTCCGCCGTTTCTACGTCATCGACAGCGCCCGCCGCCCCAATCTCGCCAGCCAATGCCTCGCCCTGCGAACCTTCGGCGATGAATTCCAAAAATAAAACAAATAAAACATGCCAGGCTGAATAAAACATGCCAATGAAACAAATAAAACATGCCAGGCTGGTTTTAAAATCGACAAGGTTGAGGTTTGAGGTAGGGTGGACGGATGAAGTTGAAAGTGCTTGAAGGTAGGGGGACTGGGCGGTGCGCGAGTGGTCGCCTTTGGAGCTGGCGGAGGTGAAGACGCCGCGCAGGATTGGCTCGATTTGGCGGGCGAAGGGGGCGACCTCGCGGCGGCGCATTAAGTTTGATGACCGGGCAGTGTG
>JBLIDI010000198.1:0-8297 GCA_047634075.1 Akkermansiaceae bacterium | reverse complement strand
TAATCCTGCATCCACTTGAAGTGGCGGTTGACCGTCTTAGGGTTCATCGAACTGAAGACCTGCGCGGTGCTCCCGTCCTTGTGCTTGAAGGCGGTCTCAAACTTTTCGTCCTCAGCAAACCCGGTGAGATCCGGCCAAATATCAATCGTGCACGATCCCGGCTCAAACTTTCGGCCCTTCTTGTAATGATAAAACCCCATCCCGGAGCCATCTCCCGGAGTCCGAAACCATCCCTGATACCCCGTCAGGAGACGGCCTTGGATTCCCTCGGGATTTTTGGCCATCGCGCGAGTCGCTTCAGCAGGCTTCAGAACCGCGTAGGCCGCATCCATCGAAACGTCCTGAGCCGCGAACTCAACTGACATCAGTCCCACCAAAATTAGAAAAAGGAGTTTGAGTTTGCCCATTGAACCACCTGATACCTGCCGAGATGAAGAAATCCTTCAAACCCGCTTGCCCCCTTTTTCGGGGTCACTCACCCCCACCCCATGACGGAGCATCCCTCTTGTTTCTCTTCAAAAGAAAATTCCGGACAGCTTCGTAGGGAAAATCCGGCGGCTTATGAATCGCGAGCTCCGTTAGGAATTGTCCGATGCCAATTTATTCAGCAGCGTGACACTCTCAAATTCTTCGTCGTCGTTCGGGAACAGCGAAAACGGTGTTTTTTCAACCGCCGTGCCGAGGGTCTTCAATCGGTCGGCAATTCCTGACTGGGAAGCGAAATCGTGCGACAATCCGATCTGCCCCGAACTCACGACAGTCTGCATCTTTGCAGTGTAGTTCACGGCGTCGCCAAAGTAGTCGATATTCGCTTGCAGGCGGACCGCCAGACAAATCCCCCGGTGGAGGGAAATTCGCAGGGTCAAAGGAACCTTGTGCTCATGATTCCCAGGGAACCTTTTCTGGATCTCGAGCGCTGCTTCGAGCGCATCCTCGGGGCGCTGAAATGCCGCCATCGTGGCATCTCCGATGGTTTTGACCACGGCACCACTTCTTGAGCCAATGATTTCCTGAAGAATGACAAAGTGAGCGTGAACCACATTAAAAGCCTTGGTGTCACCCAGTTCTCGATAGAGCCGTGTCGACCCGACGATATCGGTGAACAACAACGTCTGGTGTCCCACTTCCAGTTTCAGCCCGGAAGCGATCGATTCTTCAGAAAAAAGGTCCCGGAACTGTTGCAGGTTAAAAAGCTCCGAGGGACGAAGGGCCAAGGGATCCTCTGCGATTTTCTCCACAACCACGGCAATCGCCTCGGTCTCGGGATTCACCAACTTCAATTCTAACTTGGGATTCACCAGCACCGGAGATAGGGGGGCCGCTTCATTGGTGTGCCACGTCAGCGATTCTGCGCCCGATGTCGTGTGAACTTCGAACGGGACCGGAGCTTCCTTGCCGAGAGCACGCCGTATGCGATAGCGTCCTTCAGAAAGGGTCAGCCTGGTTTCATAGGCTTCGCCTGGCTCGAGTTGATGTTGCACAAAGATGTGCGGCTTTTTTGCGGGCTCGGCCGAGCAGTAGAAAACCTCCCGAACCACGCGGATCTCGGGGAGCACCCGGAAGGTCACGTCGATGGCCTCGAGCGCAGTGGCGCTGAAATCAATGTCGCAGACATCGCACCGGCCTAATTCTCGCAGATCTCCCAATGAGCGCGACTCTTTGCGCACCCCCTGGCAATGGGGGCACATCACATCCCACGAAAGTCGCAGTAACCCGGCGCGCGTCGACTGGAGAAGCAGGACCAAAAGGTCTTGCAACGGCAGGCCCCATTCCAAGACGAGTTGCTTGGGGCGAATGCGGAAGAGTTGCTGATCGGAGCCGGAGCGGATGAAGTTCGCCAAGCGCTCGCTCTCGTCTTCAGAGAACCCGCTTGCGGTGAGGTCGCGAATCCCCCTCTGGAGTCGACCTTCATCAGCTCCCGGGTCTCTCCGGGAAAGAGGTGGGACACTCTCGACGGTCTCTTTT
The DNA here is from genome assembly GCA_047634075.1 of Akkermansiaceae bacterium. GTDB lineage: Bacteria > Verrucomicrobiota > Verrucomicrobiia > Verrucomicrobiales > Akkermansiaceae > SW10. The sequence goes on along the minus strand of JBLIDI010000198.1, from coordinate 6,332 downwards.
CCTGCCACCTCATCCATTTCGCGAAGCGCGCGCTCATACCGTCCACGGAGCCAAAGGTTCACCCGTTTTAAAATCGGGCGCGACCACCATGATCGGGGTAACCACGCCATCGACACGGTGAGCCTGGTGCCCCCGTCGTGGTCATCTAGGAGATAGCGAACTCTCACCGCAAGGGCGAAACCCTTGCGGTAACGGCGTTCTGCGGCAAGCCATTTTCCTACCTCCCATTCCCACGGCACCTCGACCCACTCCTGTCGAAATATCCCGCTCCCGGAGCGCCCATAGCGTTGGCCCTCCCGTTCCTCGAACTCCATCTCCGGGAGTCCGAGCCGTTCATTCAGACTGCTGGTATCAGCGAGAAGAGGCCACAACGCTTCAGGACGGGAAGAAAGCTCCAGGGTCCAGGAGGCCTCCACAAGGCGCTCAAGGTTCTCCCATTGGACTTTCTCCGGATACGAACCCGAATCTTCGATACGCAGCTCTTTCACGGTTAAAAAAAAGCGACTGGGGAGAGGGACAAGAACGACACGTTTGTATTCTGGAGGTTATTGGAAGATCCGACCAGACATCAGTTTACGAGGCGAGGCTCACTTTGGAGCCCTTTATAAGAAAACCTGATACTTTCAGGCTTTCCAACTCATCGAAATTCTTCAATCTTCTTACAACAACTATGAACGCTTTCTCAACCCCCGAACTCCCCGCGATAGGAATCCTCGCCTCATTGGAAGACGAAGACCGCAAGCTCCTCGGCAACTACGGAGAGTTCCTCCCTTTGCAAGCGGAAGACACCTTGATCAACGAAGGTGAACCACAGGACGCCATCTATTTCGTCATTTCGGGCCTCCTACACGTCCACACTCTTGAGGATGGCAAACGCACTCTATTGGGACGGGTCGGAGCCGGTGAGACTCTCGGTGAAGTCAATATCTTTGACCCTGAAAAAGCGAGCGCCAACGTCACGGCCAAGGAATTCTGTCAAATCTGGAAAGCCCGTCGGGAAGACATCGAAGCATTCCTCAAATCCTATCCCTCTGCTGCCGGGAAACTTCTCATTGGCATGATGGCCTCGGTTTCAAAACGGATCCGCAAGGCCAATGCCCGACTTTCCGCCACAGAGCTTAAGGCCGCAATCGAACACATGTGGAGGTAGCACGAGCTAATGTTCGAACACCTCAACCAAGGAGCGGGGTCCATCCCCACCCTTTTCTTCGCTTTTGCTATTTTCCACGCATTGGCGGATTTTGCGCTGCAGAACGCCTTTATTGCTCGCTCCAAAATCCCCGGAGCCGACCTGTCAGACTTCTTTGGGAGTGGACGTGGCCCCCGAGGCCTCTGGGTTCATTCTCTCACCGCGCATTCGCTCCTCCACGGAGGCGGGGTCTGGATCGTCAGCGGATCGGCCGCTCTTGGGCTTACCGAATTTATTCTCCACTGGTTGATTGACTTCATCAAAGGTCGGGACTTGATCAGCTTTCACCTTGATCAAATCTTACATCTTTCCTGCAAACTGGGCTACGCAGCTTTCATCGCTTTTACGATTATTTAACCCCCTCAAGCAACCGCTTTCATCCCCGGAGCTTCTTCGAAAAGGAATCACACCATCTCCATCGCGGAAGGCACGGCGAACTTCTTAATTTTTTCCTGACTCTTTGCGAAACGGATGCTGAGCATGAGAAGCATCGTGCCGCAACGGGTTCGAGATCGCCGGTTTTTCCTTGGTAAAACAGAAGATCCTTGACTGGGGCCTCTCGATTGAATTATTCAGTTAGTCACCCTAAATCGTGAGAGATTATGTCTAAATATTTATTCTGCAACCTATCTGTGGCCCCATTTTTGGCCATTACTCTGGTCTCCTCTGCTGGAGCCGTTAACCTCCTTGTCGAAGACTTCACCGCCGATGACGGTGGCTTCGTCCAGGAAGCAACCGGAAACTCCCCCATTCCATCCCTCTACAATTCCGCAAGCGGAACCTGGTCGATGGAAGGTGATGATTCCGGCCCGACCACCAATACCATTACCAGCCCTCCCATCGCAGTGGCTTTGTCTGCCGGGATTCAGGTGAGCTTTGATCATCGCTACAGTATCGAGGGCGACGATTACGATGGTGGCGGTCTCCAAATTTCAATTAATGGAGGCGAATTCAAAAATGTTCCGGCCTCAGCCTTCACCCAGAATGGCTATACCAACACGGGCCCTTTGATCGGTAATCATGTTTTGATTGGTCTTGATGGCTTTAGTACGGATTCCCCTGGATATGGCGAAGGAAATTTTATCACGAGCGTCGCGAGCGTCGGTGGCGTCGCCGCGGGATCCAGTATTCAGGTCCGTTTCGTGGGTGCCTTCGACGAAGGAGCACGGGGACCGGGGATCCCAAACTGGGAGATTAACTCGATCACAGTCGACACTCTCCCCGATACCGACGGCGATGGCATGCCGGACGACTACGAAGATGCCAAGTCTCACGATAAGACTGTCGACGATTCGGGAGACGATCCGGATTTAGACGCGTCGACAAACCTCTTAGAATATTTACAAGGGACCGATCCCGATGATGATGACACCGACGATGACGGCCTGAAAGACGGGGTGGAAAGCAACACCGGAACCTGGGTGAGCATCACTGATACCGGCACCGATCCTCTCAACCCCGACAGTGATGGCGATACCCTCTCCGACGGAGCCGAGGACGCCGGGGGCACCTTCGTGAGCGCCACCCAAACGGGCTCCGACCCGAACAAGGCAGATACCGACGAAGATGGTGCTGCAGATGGATTCGAAATTGCCGAGGGAAGTAACCCTAATGATTCTAGTAGTTTCCCAGCTCTTCCAGATCTTCCCGAGCCTCTCCTCTACTACCCTTTTGATGTTGAGGATGCCACGGCTGTCGAGAATCTTGGGAGTCTCGAAACAGCAGGAACTCTTCAAGGTGGTGCCACCTATGGCGACAGTTTAGATCCGACCTATGGAACCGCTTTCGTGGGCAACCGAGATTCCGATAATGACGCTTATATTCAGACGGGCTTCATTGGAACCGATCTGGGCTTTGGTCCGAATTCAGTCTATACCGCAATGGCATGGGTGAAGTGGGCCGGAGCATCGGGCAATCTCGATCACATGGTTTTTGGTCAGGAAGACGGCCCCGGAAACAACAATCAACTTCACCATGGCATCAGGGTCGATGGGAGCGCTCCCAACGTCCATTACGGCGGCTGGGGTAATGATCTAAATGATGCCGGAACGGTGGCAGAAGAAACCTGGACCCACCTTGCCTGGCAGTTTGACGGGACCGACAAAGTGGTCTTCGTGGACGGAGTAGAGAGCGCCCGCGGACCTGGTGCCACGATGGCAGGTCATGCCTTCCCCGTAATCATCGGCGGTCATGGCCGTGATGCTCCCGATCCTGCCGGGCAGAGCTTCAATGGCGCAATCGACGAAGTGAAGATCTATGGCGAAGCTCTTGAAGAAACCCAAATTCAGGCTGCCATGATTCCGAGCGGCGGCGGCGGACCCAAGGGGCTGGAAGTTCTCTCGATCGACTACGATCGTGAGAATGAAAATGTCACTCTCACTTTCACATCGAGACCGGGTCGGAGCTATTCTCTCCTCTGGACCGCTGACTTTCAGGATGGACCCAATTACCTCGAAATTGATGACGGAATCAATGCCGATGCTGTCGAGAATATCACCTCGTATACCTTCCAAGCCCCAAGGCCGGATGATAATCCGGGTGGAGAGCCAGCCGCCAAGGCCTTCTTTATCATTAAACAAAACTTGTAAATTCCTGGGAATTGGATTCGCAGAAAGAGCTCCGAAATGCCAAGAAGAACCCTCGTTTCTTCTGTATCATGAAATTCCCCCTCTCAGCCTCACTCCTCTTCCTTGCTCTCTCGGCCTCTGCCATTGCAGACGACTGGCCGCAATGGTTCGGCCCGCAACGCGACGGGGTTTGGCGGGAGACCGGGATTATCGACAAGTTTCCAAGTGCCGGACCCAAGGTCCTCTGGCGCACCCCCGTCGACCGTGGCTATGCCGGACCATCAGTCGTCGGTGATCGCGTCTTCGTCATGGATCGCAAGGCGCTCGACACTCGCGAAGCAAAAGCCGAGGGCGCGCGCACCGGAAACAAGCAAGGAAACGAGCGCCTTCTTTGTCTCGATGCCACCACCGGCAAAATGATCTGGGAAAAATCCTACGACTGCCCTTACACCATGAGCTATTCGGCGGGCCCACGGGTCACTCCGATTGTCGATGGAGACCGTGTCTACACCTTTGGCGGAGAAGGCAATCTCATTTGCCACGCAACCAAGGATGGCGCCGAAAAGTGGTCTCACGACTTCAAGAAGCTCCTCGCGGTGAAAACCCAGACCTGGGGATTCGCGGCATCACCTCTCGTTCATGGCGATCTCCTGATCTGTCTCGGAAGCGGAGATGGCACCACTGCCGTCGCTTTCAACAAGGTCACCGGCAAGGAAGTTTGGCGATCCCTTTCGGCACAACAACCCGGCTATTGCCCGCCCCGTATCGTCAAGCATGCCGGCCGCGCTCTCCTCATCATCTGGCATCCGGAGGCCGCCTCTGCCCTCGATCCCCTGACTGGCAAAATCTACTGGAGCATCCCTTGGAAAATCCGAGCCGGACTCACCATCGTAACTCCACAGATGATTGACGAAGAGCATCTCTTCTTCACCTGCTTCTACAACGGATCGATGCTCCTCAAGCTCAAGAAGGATGAATCCACTCCCGTGATCGTCTACCGCACCGAGCGCGCCAGTGAAAATAAGACGACCCACCTCCACGGTATCATGAACACCCCCGTGTTGCGTGACGGTCATCTCTTCGCAGCCTGCAGTTATGGCCAGTTCCGCTGCATGGAAGCCCTCACCGGGAAGCGGGTGTGGGAATCCCTTGCACCCATCGCCTTTAAGAAACCCACCCGCTGGGGCACCGTCTTTGTCACCCCTCATGAAGACCGCTACTTTCTCTTCACCGAGAAGGGCGACCTCGTGATCGCGAAGCTTTCGGTGAAAGGTTACCAGGAAATCGATCGCGCCCACGTCATCGAACCCAATGGCCTCGATCTCCGGCAACGTGACATCGTCTGGTCACACCCTGCTTACGCCAGAAAGTGCGCCTTCATCCGCAACGACACCGAAGTCATTTGCGTCTCACTCGCGAAGTAGCAAGAAACGAACCAGCGGGGCTGGAAAAGGTCAAAGCCGAAGCCCATCCTTTCCGCAAAGAGGGAGTGTTAATTTTTAACAATCCATTCATGCTCGTCGAGATTCTCCGTTGAACCATCTCTCGCCGTGTCCCTCGAACAACTCGCCCTCCGCCTCAATCCCGTCGAAGTCCCGCACGATGTCGCCACCATGCTTGCCGAGGCTGACCGTCGCTGCGACGACTTCTTTGACGCTGGCCTCGGCCGACGCTACCCCCGCTACCTCCCCAGCGCTCCCGCTAGCATTCACGCCGCCATGGTCGCCCTCAAGGAGGCCGGCCACATCCGCGGCAATGTCTTCTGCGAATGGGGCTGTGGCTTAGGTGTCGCCACCTGCATGGCCTCCCTCATCGGCTACCAAGCTTACGGCATCGAGATCGAACCCGGACTCGCCGAGCTCGCCAAGCAGCTCGCCGACGACCATAACCTCCCGGTCGAAATCCTCTGCACCAGCTACCTCCCCGAAGGCTACGAGGAATGCGACGGCGTCGGAGGTAAGGACCTCCTCTCCCCCGAAGCCAGAACGTCGCGCGGCGAATTCATCGACACCAGCCCCAGCTACGACGGCCTCGATCCCGATGAAGTCGATGTCTTTTTTGTCTACCCCTGGCCCGGCCAAGAGGAACTCATGATGGACCTCTTCAGGGCCGTCGCTTCAGAGGACGCCATCCTGCTCATCTATCTCGGCGACCGCGAAATCGCCGCCTACCGCCGGGGCCTCGATGACGACGACGAAGACGACGAGATCGCTCGCAACGCAACAGGCAAAACTATGCCCGACGCAACGCCCATGGACTCCTGACGTCACCGAATGAAGAGGCTCAAAAAAACCGCCGCCAAAAATTGCTGGGGTGGCGCCGCTGCCGGTTTGGAACTCATCAAAACGTGCCATTCCCCTTTGGTTAAGAAGAAGATTCTTGTCTGGGGCCACTCGATTGACTCGGTCGAGTGGTCACTTCAAATTTCGCTTGATGGAGGCGAATTCAAGAACGTTCCGGCCGCGGACTTCTCCCCAAATGGGGATTCCCAATATGAAAGATCAACCTATTTGAGGTAGGACTCTTTCGAGCGAATTCCCAAATCAAAAGCCCCAGCGAGCCCGATAGTCGCGCGT
>JBLIDI010000197.1:0-8421 GCA_047634075.1 Akkermansiaceae bacterium | reverse complement strand
TGATGGTGCAGACGGTTGTAAACGAGACTGCTCAGACAGGTTTCGCCGCGATGGACGCGACGGATGGACTCGGCGAGGATCTGCGCGGCGGTTTGTTTGATGAGGTAGCCTTTTGCGCCGAGCTCCATGATTTGTTCGACGTAGGCATCGTCACTATGCGCGGAGAGGACTAGGATTTTTGCTTCAGGCTGTTGCTGGAGGATTTGCCGGGTCGCTTCGATCCCGTTCATCAGCGGCAAGGCGATGTCCATCACGATGACATCCGGGTTGAGTACGGTCGCGAGATTGACGCTTGCGCGACCATCGGCTGCTTCGCCGATGATCTTGATATCGCTTTCCGCTTCCAGCAGCGCACGCAGTCCTTCCCGGAGGATGGTGTGGTCTTCGGCAAGGAGGATGGTAATGGCACTCATGTTGATTTTGGGCTGGTTTTGGCAGGCTCCTGCGATTCCGTGTCGAGTTGCGGGATCTCCACATAGACGGTCGTTTCTTGTCCCGGGGTCGATTCCACCCGGAACTTGCCGCCGATCATTTCGACTCGTTCCCTCATGCCGAGTAGTCCGAGCCGGTTGCTCTGCATGCCAAAGAGGGCTTCTTCATTCACCAGAAACCCCGACCCGTTGTCATGGATCTCCATGCAAATCATTTCCTGATGCTGATGGATTTTCACCTCCGTATGGCTGGCTTGGGCGTGCTTCGCGACGTTATTGAGCGCTTCCTGAGCGACCCGATAAAGGACGGTGCGCTTCTCGTTGCTGAGCTTCGTGATTCCGGCGAAGGCGGTGAGCGATGTCCGAATGCCGGTGTCCTTCATGAAGTCCTCTAAATACGATTTTAAAGCGGGGATCAGTCCCAGATCATCGAGGACCGCGGGCCGGAGATCACGCGCGAAGCCGTGTACGGTATTCACCGATTTTTCGATCAGCTGCTGGGTCATTTCGATCTTCTCATGAAAATTTGTGGCCTCGGAGACTGCTTTGGATTTGAATAATGCCAGCTGTAAATTGATGCCCGTGAGGGTCTGCGCGATGATATCGTGTAAGTCCCTACTGATCCGCTTGCGCTCTTCCTCCTGCACAAAAATCAAACGTCTTGATAAGAGGCGGAGTTCCTCCTGCAGGGCGCGAGATTTTATAAGAAGCTGGCTGGTAGTTTCCTCACTGGTGTGCAGAGCATCTTCGCTGGTGTGCAGAGCATCTACGCTGGTGTGCAGAGCATCTTCGGCCAAATCACGTTGCTCGATCTTTAGCGCCACCTGGCGCTTGGAGGCGGCGAGATCTTTGGTCCGCTGATCTAAGTTCGCTTGGGTCTCATCCAATTCGGCGGCGGCCTTCGCCGCGATGGGATGCGTTTCCACAAGCGGTGTCTGTGCTGCGTTAAAAAAGATTTTCGCTCTCTGCGTCGTGGATTCCTCGTTGAGAACTTTCTCTGATGAGGACAAGATCGTCTTCAGGGCAGCTTGGTGGATCTTTGCGAGTTCCAGGGTGCCAACTCCCATTCCGACAGCCGTCGCACCCAGCTGCTGGGCCGCTTCAAGGTGAACCTCAAGGCCCTGCTCGCCATGCAAGCGCAAGCTGGTGAGGTAGTCTTTAGAGAGAGCTTTCATTGAAAATTAAAGGTGTGCATGGGGTGGGAGTGCTGAACGAAATTTGGAGGGCTATAATCTATAGGGCGGATGTCAAAGGCGAACGATCTTTAAAAGAGGATCTCAGTCTAGATCCGGTTCGCGGATGTCGGGAATATGTATCTATCGTCGTTGCGGCTTCTCGACTCGGGTAAACTCAAGTTGCCTGCCGCCCATCCGGCGAACGATTTCGAGATTGTGCTGGGCTGCTGCGACGCTCACTTCCCTTGGAGTCAATGCCTCGAAGGTTCTAAGCTCGGTGGGGTGATTCACCAGCACCGTGTTCGCGAAACCGACGCGGCTGTCGACCCGTTTTAGAAGGGTGTGAAGATTAGTGGTGGGGAACGTTTGCTTCATCAGGGATGACTCTAACTGACTTCCCGTGCTGATGCTATGGGGTGTAACCCTACCTGACAGCGCCTTGATGCCACGAAACCTTCAACTCTGAACGGCCTAAGGTGGACACGCAATTACTCCCTTCATTTGTTGTCACGTGTTCGATTTCCCCGGTGACCTAGCGCCTGAGGGAGTTTGATTTGCACTTGCTGGATCTCGCCGAGACGCTCCCATTGCGGCATCATGAGGTGATCGACTTTCTCGTCGGGGTGGCGGATCTCGAACTCGGCCTTGAGATTGATTTGGTATTCGTATTCCCCGAGAATGCGATCTTTTGCCTCCTGGCGGTTCTGGCTCATCATGATGACGGGCGAGGGATCGAACGGTCGCGTGAGCAGGAGGACGCTGTTGATGGCGATCCAGATTAGCAGGAAGGAGAAGAAGGTGATTAGGAAGGTCCAGCTTCCGCCGAAGGTCGCGCTCTTGTCGGCGAGGCGTTGACCAAAGGTCAGTTGCTCGACGAAATCCTCCCGTATATCTGCCGCCAGCACCTCATGGTCTGCCATGTTTTCCAGGACGCCCATTTCGAGGCCTGACAGTTCTCCTTTTTCACTGACCAGCAGGCGTTGGACGTAGCGCATGCGCGCAGCCGCGAGATCTTCTTTGCAGAAGTGGGCGGAATGATCTATCTGTGGGTGTTCAGCTTCGATCTCTTGCAGCACCTTCGGGCGGACGGCGGCAAGAGGGTAGAGAGTGCGGCGCGGAAACGATTTTTCGCAGATCGCGCAGGACATCGAGTGCTTGTTTTTGCTCATGGAAATGAGATTTGCAAGACCACTGGGTTGGTCCTGAATCATTTCGTCCTTCCGGATTCTCTAGCGCGAGAAACCGAAGAGAATTTTGAATTGGTCACCGAGATTTGAGGTAAGATAGCTGGAGATGCCGAGGAGTTTGTCGCCGAGGGTCTTCGCATCTTTGGCTTTGGAGATAACCAATGCCTCTTCGAATCTCTCGGTCAGATTTCGGCGTAAGCTCTCGGCCTCATCTATTGAGTCAAATTTGGAAAGGGCGAGTTCGAGGCGGGCGGAGTCCAGAGCGAGATGCAGGGTGCGCCAGGCTTCGCCGATTGTCCCGGCGGCGCTGCCGAGGTCCCGCCTGCCGATCTCGTCAATCTTGGCGAGAGTGTCACGGGCATCATGCAATGCCTCGGAGAGGGGCTGCGTCAACTCATCAAAGTCATTGCAACTTTTGATGTCGCCCTGAGCAGCGACGAAGTTCAACCTGCCAAGATGTTTTTCGATGGCGTCGATCGATTTTTCGCTGATATCCTCGATTGCTCGTAGTTTGGCGATGGCTTGAGTGCTCATCGCCGTTTTGGCAATTTTGGCGGTGCTCCCAACGCGTTCGAGGGCTGTTTCGAGCCCTGATTGCAGGAGTTGTTTCGCTTCCAGAAGATCGCGTTCGACGTGGTCGATATAGTTTCGTGCGGTGTTGTCCATTTTCTATTTGATACTGAATTTTCTGTGGGGGAGGAGACCGCATGCGTGAGAAGATTTATTAGCAGAGTCGGTTTGAGTTTCTGAACGATAGGAGCAGAACCAACTGGGCGCAATGGGGTGAAGTCCCCATAGGTATTAGTTGCATGTTATTGGGTTGGGAATGGTTGGTGAGCGGTTCAACAGCAACTGGCACCATCTCCGCCATCGCAGTAGTTGGCGGCTTCGGTCGTGGCGTTGTAATTCTGGCTTTTGGTTTCCTTCGGATGGCGTTCGTGGGTGCCGGAGCGATTGAAGGGTTTGACCTCTTCTGGTGGGATCGTGGTGTGAGGCTCGATGTGGACGAAGTGCTCGCAGTAGGGCTGCTGGCGATAGAGGTTGACGGTTCTTTCGCAGACCGCGTAGCGCTTGTCTCGCTCCATGGCGTCGTCATCGTGCACCTTTTTGAAGGGCCCTTTATAGATGACGGCCCGGTTGCGTTCGAAGCACGGACCTTGTGTGCCTCTCCATGCTTGGATGGTGACGGAGCGGAACTCGATGCCTGCAACGGTTTGCCATGGCGCGTCGTCGCGCTTGAGGATTTCGATGCCGTGGAATCCCGCTTCCTCGAAGGCCTGGTGAATTCTTCTTCGGTATCGGCACCGCTGATGCAGCCACTCCAAAGGTAGGGATCGTTCTTGAGATGAAGGGGAATCTCTTCATCGGAAACGATGTCGGAAATCACGGCCCGTCCACCCTTTTTGAGGACGCGGAAGATTTCTTCGAAGAGCTGCTTTTTGAGAGGGGTCCCGACCAGGTTGAGCACGCAATTGGAAACGACAACATCCACGGAGTCCGAAGGGACGAGGGGTTGTTTCATGCGGAGGTCGGCAGCCAGTGATTCGGCGGCGAGATAGGAGTTGGTATCGGCGATGGGGAATAAGAGAGTCACTCAGTGATCCGGAGATCTTTACCCATGGGCACGAAGTGCCAACCTTTCTTCTTTTTAAGGGGACTCGTGATTGCTAGTGTGGAGCATGAAATTAATGCGAGCCGATTATTTGCGGCCATTGTCCACGCCAGGGGTCTTACTTGCTTTGGTAATCTCTTCTTCGGCGCAGGATATTCAAATTCCTCTCGAAGCTTACAAGGCTGCGGAGGTGAGTGCGGTTGCTCCGACGGAAGTGTTTTTTGACGTGGGGCAAACCCTGTCGGGGCATTTCGAGATATTATCTTATCTTGCCTTTGATTTGAGCGTCTTGCCGGAGGGGTTTGCAATCACGGGCGCGAAGGTCAATGTCTTCGATATGGAGGCTGATTTGGGAAATCCGACGGACTCGATTGCTGATATTTATTTGCTCGATGTTCCTGAAAATTGGGGCACTGGATCGCTGACTTATACTGCTGCCGTCGCGCAATTTGGTGCCGTGGTTGCATCCGATGAGGTGGGGCCTCATGCGGCAGTGAACAATGGGGTCGTTCGTTGGAGTGGGAGCATTAATCTGGATAATCAAGACGTGGTTCCTGGAGAAGCGAGCGTGGGCTCACGCCGGGATGCGACGAGCGCAGCTCCCCATAGCGATGCTGATTTGTTAGCGGCTCTCAGGGAAGACCGGGTGTCAGGTGACGGGTTGGTCACGATGGCGATTCGCGGAGGGGTTCGTGACTTGGGGGATCCCATTCTTGGGATCGATTTTCCTGATTCGGAAAAGGGTCCTACTCTGGTTCTAACTCTTTCCAAAGCCGTTGATCCCAATGCTGTGATTACCTATGACTTTGATGACGGATCTCTTCAGGGCTGGCAACAGGTGGGGACTTCAACTTTCGCCGGTGGTCCGACCGGGTTAGGCGTCATTAACGAGAGTGATCCCAACGTGGGAAATTCTGTTCCTCCGCTTCCTCAGAGTTCTCCTTCTTTCATTGGGCCACTGCCCTTTGAGGCATCTGATGGCACCAATACGCGTGACCAAGCTCACGAAACTCTGATTCTCCGCTCGCCGGAATTTAGCATGAACCCCACTGGCTCGATCAGCTTTTCCTTGATTGGCGGATCACAGCTGAACTTCTTTTTGGATGATATTAATTTGAACGGTCTGCCTAGTGAATCGACGGGAGGGGGGGCGATTGGGGTGGCTCTTCGCCGCGTGAGTGATGGCCAGTATTTGACTTTCAATGGGCGTACGGAGTCGGGTAGCCAGTTCTGGGAACCAATCACTCTTGGTGAAGCGGAACTGGGTAGCCTTGTTTCTGGAGATGAGAGTTATACGCTCGACTTTATAGACTTTCATAGTGGTGGTTGGGCTTGGGTAGGTCTTGATTCAGTGGTGATCTCCAAGGGAAGTGCCCCCGAAATCGAGTTTGTTGACACCGGGAATGGTGAGGTCGTTTTGGCGTTTGAAGGAGAGCTTCAAATGTCCACGACCCTGGAAGACGGCTCATGGGAAGATGTTGTTGGAGCAACCAGCCCCTACGTCGTTCCGACTGTCGACGGCAAGAAATTCTTCCGCTCTATTTTGCGATAGATTGTCGAGTAGCCTTTGCATGGTTCAGTGTGATCAACGGATCGGGTTCCGCAGGATCTGATGACACAACGGTGACATTCGAGGAATCTCATCGCTGCTAAATTGCCTTCATGAGAACGACGATTACCACCGCCTTCGCAATTATCCTGATCCTTGCGCAATTCAGCACCCTCTCTGGAGAAGAAGTCGGGAAGCCCACTGACAAGGTCCGCTTGCAGCAAGCCCTTTTTGCTGAAGAGGCCGAGCGCGATCTTCCCAAGGCTGCCAGGGAATACGAATTGTTGGTGGAGGAATACACGGCGGCCCGCAGGATCGGGTTGTCGGCCCTTTATCGTCTTGCCGAAGTGCGTCGCAAGCAAAAGCGCAATGAGGACGCGGCTAAACTTTACTTGCGTGTCGCTTCTGAGTTTCCGGAAACACCAGAGGCTCGGTTGAGCCGGGAAAACTTGACCGCGATGGGAGTTGGACTCCCCGCAATACCCAACCGAATCCCCGACGATCCGGACGAAACCAAGGAACTCCGGCGGCTGATGATGCTCGCCAAGAACAGTCCCGAGCGGATGTGGGATGAGGTTCCCTTGGCTCTCAATGATGCCGGCGGCCAGACCACTTCTCCTCTCTCGAAGGCAGCCCGTCGGGGGTGGCTCAGGGTGGTCGCATTTCTGGCGGAGGAGCACAAGAAATCCGGCCGTAATCAGGATGAACTGGACCTGGCTCTCTACTCTTCTGCAGGCTCCGGTCAAGTGGACAGTTGCCGGCTTCTCGTGAAACTTGGCGCGACACTTGAGCTCGCACAGCGTGCTCTCGTTGAGGCGATCCAAAACAACCATCAAGCGGTTGGCGACTGGCTCTTGAAAGAGGGCGTGGATGTCAACACGGTGGGGCAAGGTCGCCTTGAAAATCTGGAAAATCGCCGATACACGCAGCGGGATGTTTACAGTGGAGAAGAACAAACGAAACTTAGCTCGACCTCAGTTTCTCTAACTCCTCTGAGCGCTGCCATTGCAGCTGATGATCCTGAATGGATCGATCGTTTGCTGAAGCTCGGAGCCGATGTGAATCATCAAGCGACGGAGGACTGGATCGTCGATATTTCTCCGCTGAGCATTGCCTGCTGGAAGGGTCACGCGCCGCTGGTCAAGCGCCTGCTCGACCTGGGTGCGGATCCAAATGACCCGGACAAAATTTCCAGCTTTGCAAAAGAAATCCGGCAGCCCGCGAGCACAGCCAAGGGGTGGCGTCCTCTTCACTATGCTGCGGGCAAACCCGAAATCGTTGCCTTGCTTTTGGGGGCAGGTGCTGATGCTCAGGGAGCTGATGCGGAAGGATTTACGCCATTGCACACCGCCGCTTACCTCAACGCCGCGAAGTCTTGTGAGGCTTTGTTGAAAGGAGGAGCCGACTGTGATCCCGCTGGCAAGTTTTCGTGGCTCGGTGACGCGAGCGTGCCTTACCGGATCCCTCCTAGAGTGGCTGTTGATCCCGTCGCCAAATTGTGGTCTCTTGATGACAAAGAATGGACGCCCATGATGCTCGCCTCCGCTCATGCCACTCAGGAGGATGACGGAACTGCGGCCAAGCAGGTGATCCAAATGCTGATTGAGCGTGGAGCTGATCCCACCCCGCAGGGTTTGGCTCCGCGTGACCTTGTGAACCTATGTCCCGTGACCAAGTTGCGGGTCTGGTTGACCGAGTTGCTGCATTATCCTGAAATTGCCCGCACCAAGAGAATCACGGTCGCCCTTCCGGCCGATCTGGCCACCAAGCTTCTCGTGGCTCATCCCGACAATGACTCGACACCGCCGTCACTTGCCGAAGCTTTGCTGGGTTGGGTTGAGTCCATAAATATTGTGGGGAATCAAACCTACATGATGGAACGGGGCACCGTGCGAAGGGTAGATGAAAGCGGACAATTTCAAAAGATTCCTTTTGAGGTTACTGATTGCGACTCCCACCCGGAGCTCCGGTGGGGTGACATTATTGAATTTCGTCCAGTCGAAATGGATGTCCCGGCCTATGTGGTTCCTTGGACCTCGAAAGCGGCTTGGAATAATAACAACCGGGGTGTGACGTCGGTTGCTCTCGAACCAGAGGTCTACCTCGAGCTCTTCGCTCAGATGGAATTGAAAATCACGATCGCGTGGCCCGCCCGCCCGCGACAGGAGATCACGCTTCGTGGCGGATTACGGGTGTATGATCCGGGTCGAGCCGAGGCTCCGCTGGTCTCACCCAGAGCCTTGGTTGAACTCCTTGGTGGGTCGGCCAGACAAACTCTGCGTATCACGAGGTCTCAAGAGCATGGAGGGGGAATGATCGATCTCCCCAAAAAAAATGAATCGGCCGAAGGTATTCGATTTTTTGATGGTGATGTGCTGACGGTGGGACCGCTCGATCCGGAAGAAGCCAAGAGATTCCGTGCGGAGACTTTTCAAGTTCTGGAGCCGGAAAGTGGCTACCCTTGGGC
>JBLIDI010000196.1:0-8469 GCA_047634075.1 Akkermansiaceae bacterium | reverse complement strand
CTTTAAGGGAAATGGCAGTCGGGATGAAGCATTTCTCTGGTGAGTTGAAGAATCTCTTCAGGTTTTAAATCCGGGCCGATGAAGAGGCCGGAACAGGGTATCTTTGAAATCTGTCTGACGGGAATCGGGTAAGGTGAAACTTTCGTGCCGACCCGTTCATAAAGAAAACGACAGTCAGGATCAGTGGTGATGGTGATCAAGGCCTTGGCTCGAATCACGGAATCAGGAAGCTGTTCCATCCAGGCGAAGACTTTTTCGGAATCCACGGCGGTTGGGAAAACAATATTACATCCGGTAAATTCGTGCGCGAGTTGATGTTTTTCGTGCAAGTGAGGTTTGGGGACCGGGGCTCCCATGCCTTTCACGGCATTTGAGGTCTCTTTTTGATGGCCGACTGATGCCACGGCGTGGCCACTGTTTTTGCGGATAGCCTCGCCTAGAAAAGTGCAAATCGAGGCCGCGGTGGCTTGGCTTGCCCGTGGGTTGATCTCTTCAATGGTCTGAATGAGCTCTTGCTCGGCGCTTTCAGAGAGGTCTTCAACGTGCGAAAGATGGTAGTGGCTTGCGGTTTCTAATTGGAGTGTTTCAAGGTCCCGAAAGCGGGAGCGTTGGCCAAAGTAGCGTGAGTCGATGATGCAGACCTGCCAGCGCGGGTGCAGTAGGAATTGCGATTCTAGAAGGGTGAAACTTTCCTGCAGCGGTACCGGGTCGGCGGTGCCATTGAGTTCAATCAAGAGTACTTCATGACGGCTTTTTCTTGCCGCGAGAATCATGCCACAAAGTTCATCAAGACCTTCACAACACACACAAGATCCGGTGAGTGCGGCGACTGAAGCGGCGTGCTCGTGTAGTGTCTCTCGATCAATCTTGGCATTTTCGCGATCATTCAGAAGCACGTCAGCCTGAATTTTGTCGCGCGAAAGTCCGCTTAGGATTGCCCGAAGAAAGGTCGTTTTTCCCGCTCCCAGAAATCCGGTAAGCATTAACATGGGACGCTTGGTCACCAGCTTCGGGAGATCATCAGCTCCGGTCTTTAGTGCGCTGTGCATTTTGTCTTTAGGTGGAGAATAGAAAAAGGCCGACCCGGCTTGGCGCGGGTCGGCCTTGAAAACGAATGGGTGAACTTTACTAACGCCGACGGCGGAGGAGGAGGCCGAGGGCTCCGAGGGCTCCGAGGAGCGCGGTGCTTGGCTCAGGAACCACTTGGAAGGAGAAGGTCTCGGTATCGGTGAGAAGATCGGTTCCGTTGAGCATCGCGCTAACGGATAGCTCAACTTCCCACATTCCCGGTTCGGAGAAGCCGTAGTTGAAGTGATCATGTGCACCCGAGTTCATGTTGAGTTCGTTTCCGGCAGTGGTGTCGCCAGGTGAGTTGGTTGAAAAGAAGAACTCTGGCGCGCTGATTCCAGACTGTTGCCATAGGCTGAAATGACCGCTTCCGGATGGAGAGGTTACCGATCCCAGCGAGAAGGTGACTCCGCCAGGGAAGAGGCTGGCGTCCAGTTCTTCAGCCGCGATCCCAAGAAAAGGAACGCCAGGATTGTCACCTTGAGGAAGGATCCAAATGGGCGAACCATCTGCAACCCCGGTTCCGGTGTTCAAGACCGTGGTGCTGCCCATAGTGGCTTGGGTGGAAGCGGGAACCACGGTGGTAATATCGCCCGGCTCGAACTCCTCGCCGTCAGGGGCGTTACCGACAGGTGAGCCATCAAGGATGGCGTTTTCACCGAGGTGATAGTGAAGGAAGAACTCCGGGCCATCACCTTCGTCTTCGTAAGCGATTCCAATATCACCGTGGTCGGCGGAGTAAAGGGCGGCAATTGATGGGTTGATAAGGGACCCGATAATAAGTAGCGATGCTTTGATTCTCATGCAGGGAAAGATTTACGCTAATGCAACTAACTTGCAATAGTGGATTTTGTTATTTTTCGTTTTCTTCACTCAGTAATGAGGCGGAAGAACGATTTCCTGGGAACAGGAGAGAGTAGGAGTGAGCGCCGGATGAACGGGGAGACGGCGTTGCCTTCCTCGGCACCACTTTCTGCATATTCGAGTGGGCGCCCGCGGTTTTTTGGTCCAAGGGTGCGCCAGTTGACGAGGTCTGAACTGTCGCTGAGGAGAAGATTGGGTGAGGCTTCATCGAGGGGGTCTTTGGTGAGGTCCCGAAAGAAGGTGAAGCGTTGAGACTCGAGATCGTATCGCGGGAGGAAGTAGGAAGAGTCTGGATTGGCCTGGACGGGATCGGCACCAGCTGAGTCGAGGAGAAATTCCATGAGATGGTCACTGCCATCTCCATTCCAATCGCCACTGGGGTCAGCGAGACTGCCGGAGGGGAGATCGTATGCGCGCTCGTAGCTGTCAGCCCAGTCGGCGAAACTGTGTTGGAAGCCGATTCCTGCTATGCAGCGGATGACCAGAGGCGGGGCTTTGGAGGCGGTGGGTTGAATGGGTTGGAAGGTGAGAGTATGGATGCCGGGCTCGGTGAATTGGAGTGTTCCGGTCACCGCATTGGTGAGGTCGATTTGGTCGGCATCGGTGAGTCCATTTGCTGTTTGGAAGTGAGTGCCGAATGAAACTTCGCCAGGTCCGGTGTGTCGGGTGAGGCGGAGAGAGATGGGATTCGTAAGGCTGCTCGCGGCTCCTGATTGAGCAAAGTCTGCGGAGAGGCCGACGATGTCTGGGAGGTCCGTGCCGAGTGCATCGAAAGAGCACGGGCAAGAGAAGCCATCGTCTTCGGGCGAAGGGGGGACGACGACGAGGGCGCGGCGGGGACCGTAAAGGACACCGTTTTCAGGATCGCGAAGGGCGAGTGACCAGTCTTGATCGAGGTGGCAAAGGGAGGCGTTGATTTCGGTCAATTCACCAGAGTGTGGAACCTGAAAGTGGAAGGTTTGACGATGGCTGGTTTCTTCTCCGCTAGCCCGGAGTCGACCGGCAACTTCGAATTCAAGGAAGTAATTTCCGGGTTTTGAAAAAGCCCAGTTGAAGTGGCTGTGGGCACCGGCAGGAAGGGTGGGGATTTCGTCGCTTTCGTCGATGCCGTCGCGAGTGGCTAGGTAGACTTCATTGCCTCCGAGGGGGAGGGATTCCCATTGCGCGAAGTGTCCGCCGCGGTCGGGGCCGGATCCGTTGGCGCTTTTGAGGGCGAAGCTGATCGTGCCGCGTCCGATGTTGCTGTAGTTATCTCCGACTCTGGTTTGGAAAATTCCGGCATCAGCGAGCACTCGCATGCCGAGGAAGTGGTTAGCCGAATCAAATGCTTGCGGGAGAACCCAGACGGTCTCGCCAGGATCTGCGAGGAAGGAGAAGCCATCCGGCAGAATGCCTTTGGCAAGAGGAGGTGCCATGAGGGTGATCTGGTCCACCGGAAGTCGTCTGGTTTGGGTTTGATCATTGAAGTCGTTGTTCAGGTTATACGAGAGACCAAGGCTCCATCCATCGACGGGATGGTAGTCGGTCTGGATTCCGTGGTGACCGTAGAGGAACTCGAATTCTCGCGCTGATGATGGTGAGGAAACCAAGGTCAGCAGGCTTAGGAACAGCGTTTTCTTATTGCATATTACTTGCATTAGTGCGGCGAGTAGTTACTGATCGCTCGGTGGAGAGCAAGAGAAAAATTTTGATGCATTGCTGCTGGGTCATCCCGGCGAGTTTGATGATGGCGGGCGAATTGGAGCAGCCGGAAGGGGAGGCACCGGAGCCGCCGATGAAGGAGGAGAGAGAGATTTTTGATCAGAGTGGTGCCGAGGAAGACGCTAAGAAAGAGGATTCAGAAGAGAGTTTGGAGATGGAGTCTGAGGTCCCAAGCGAGGAAGAAAATTTGGAAACCTTGCCTGAGATTCCGCTTGAGGAGGGAAGCGAAGAGGAGGAAATGATAGACGAGGGTGGCTTGGAAGCGCTTCCCATTCCGGAGGAGCCTCTCACTGATCTGGGCGAGGACCCGGCGGCCGAAGACGTGGTCGATCCCAGCGAGATATTACCGGACGATAGCCTACCTCCGATGGCAGATGATGAGCTTCTTATGGTGGAGCAAGATGGGGTCGAGATGTTGCCGGAG
Organism: Akkermansiaceae bacterium; assembly: GCA_047634075.1. GTDB lineage: Bacteria > Verrucomicrobiota > Verrucomicrobiia > Verrucomicrobiales > Akkermansiaceae > SW10. The sequence continues at coordinate 4,412 of JBLIDI010000196.1, read as the reverse complement.
GTGGTGGTGACAGCGGAGGTTGAAGGAGGTGCGGTGGCAGTTTTTGGAGCTCCGTTGAAGGACAATCCTCTGTTGAAATTTGGATCGGAAGGAACATCGGTAATGGGAGGCCAGGAATTGCGACGAAAGCTGGGAGCGACCTTGGGCGAGACTTTGGCCTCGCAACCCGGAGTGTCGGCGAGTTCCTATTCGCCGGGAGTTTCGCGCCCCATCATTCGGGGGTTCGATGGCGTGAGAGTGAGGGCGCTACGCGATGGTTTGGGGACGATGGATTTGAGTGCGGATAGTCCTGATCACGGGGTGTTGATTGATCTTCTGATGACTGAAGAGGTCGAGATTCATCGGGGACCAGCCTCATTGCTTTTTGGAAACTCGGCGATCGGCGGAGCGATTAACACGCGGACGAGATATATCCCGTCGGTGGATCGAGGGGAGCGCTACGCCGCGATGTTGGCGGGTGGTTACGAAACGCAGGGATCCGGGTATCACTGGGCAACGGCCGCTGAGATGCGGGGGGATTTTTGGGCCCTGGGATTTTCTGCGAGTCAGCGGAAGGCGGGTGATGTTTCTATTCCCGGCAAGGCTTGGACGGATGCCTATGATGACTTGGTGAACCCCCGGGTTTTTGTTCCCGGTGTGGGCGACTTGGAGCTGGAAAATCCAGACGGAAAACTGGCGAATTCATTTCATGAGCGCACGAGTTGGTCCTTGGGGGGACGGATTGGTTCGGAGGAAGGTTTTTCAGTTGGGGTTTCGTTTCAGACGATGGATCAAGTCTATGGAATCCCGTACTATTTTGCGGGAGACTCGACTGACTTGTTCGGCGACTTTTCGATTGATGCGAGCTTGCACAGGGGAGATCTGGAGATGAACTACCGCTTGGATCCGGAGGCATGGCTCGATGAAGTCAGGTTCCGGTTTGGAGCGGGGCGGTATCAGCACCAAGAGATTTTCGAGGGGAGATTGAAGGATGAGGGGAAGCGATTTACTGAGACGGCTTTTGACAAAGATGCCTTGGAAGGTCGCTTGGACTTTCATTTTGGAGAGGATGCGGAGTGGTCCGGGGTGTTTGGGGCGCAGTTTAACAATGACGATCTGGCGATTGAGCGGGTGGTGGTTCCTCCTCCGACGCTTTTTACGGAAAAGTCACGGATTGAGTCTGAGAGTTTGGGGCTATTTTCATTGAACCGCTGGGAGCACGGTCCATGGGTGATGAAAGCGGGGCTGCGATATGATGCCCGTGAGGCCAGGTATTCAGATGAATTTGGGTCGAGCGTGAGTGCGAGCGACCAGTCGTTTTCGCAGTCCTTAAGCGCGACCTACGACTGGGGAGAAGTCGGGGAATGGGACCGTTTGGAAACAACTCTCAGTGTTTCGAATATCCAGAGGTTGCCCACCGCGATCGAACGGTATGCCTTCTACAACAGTGCGCCGCTGGGGAGATTTTTAATTGGAGGTGATTTGGATGGTGAGGAGTTGGAGCGGGAGACGTCGACGGGGCTGGAGCTATCGATGCGGGTTTCGCGAGGGATTTTTTCATCCCAGCTCGCGGCGTTTTATTATCGCTTCAATAACTTTACTTATCTGGAGGACCAGCGAGGAGTGAGCTTTGTGCCGACGGCACAGTATGTGCAAACAGGGGCGGATTTTTATGGTTTGGAGGGATCGGTTTCCTGGCTTCTGCACGAGGATCCGGATGGCATTGGAACCTTTGATCTACGATTAGTGGGTGATGTGATGAGAGGCCGGAATCTGGATCGCGGGGATGAACCATTGCCGCGCATGCCGGCGGCGCGCTTGGGCTTTGAGCTGACTTGGGAAAGTGAGCGTTGGTCGGCGGCACTCGAGACACGGTATGTCTTTGCGCAGGATCGGACGGCACCGTTCCCGAACGCGGAGTTACCAACGGGGGACTACCTGATGGCCAATGCCTCGGTGACGTGGCTGCCGATCCGGGGTTCGGAGGATCTAAGTTGGTCCCTGAAGGTCAATAATTTGCTCAATCAAGAAGCCCGAAATCACACTTCGTTTCGTAAAGAATCGAATCCCTTGCCGGGCTTCGGTCTGAGGACAGAGGTGAGGTGGGTATTTTAAAATGTGGGAGTTCAGGTCTGAGGCATCAGGGTGTGCTGAACTCCGAATACCGAAAAAACCTACTATTTGTTATTGCAAGTAACTTGCATTAAGGCGAGTGTTCGCCGTGATGAATTGTTCCACTGCCGCTGGACTTGCCCCCTGCCACCTTCGCGATCTTACCCAAGGTCTGCAGCAGCAGATGTTTTTCTGGGGACAGGATGTCGTCCACTCTGCCGGGAACCAGCTCGTGCAAAACGGCTTCGAACGACTTCCCTCGAAAGGACTGAAAGGGACCAGCTGTTACCAGCGCGAATGGCAAAACGGTCACCTCGAACTTTATGGTTCCTGCGCTGGGTGGTATGGGCCAGAGGGAGGCTTCGCATTCCTTCGCTCTCGTAAAAGGGTTGTCATCTGGACCTCCCCTAAAACCACTCCGACCCCGGGATTATGGCAGCCCGAATTTGTCAAGACAGGCACGAGTCAGGAAGAACTCCATGCGGCCTCTCTTCCTTTCCTCGACTGGTTGATCAGTTATGAAAAAACCATCGTAGATCGATTTGGTCTTGAGTATCGCGAGGAAAACTATCGCCGATATCGCAGGGTTCCCAAAGCGAAGCAGTGGGTTAGTCCCGAGTTCGCCCTCCGATGGTTCGCCTGCTTTCGCGAAACACCCGATCAACTCGTCCGCCCCAAAAAACTTTCCTAAAAACCCTTCATCATTTTTATCATGAACCAAGCCACAACTGTCGATTCAGCCCGCTTCCAACTCAACGAAAAAAAGGCTGATCGGCTCGGTGTCGCTGCCTCTGTCTTGTGCGCGATTCACTGTGCCGTTGCTCCTGTCCTACTCATCGCTCTTCCCACTTTTGGTAAGATTTGGGCCCACCCTGCTTCCCACGCTTTAGTTGCGATTTTCATCGTCCCCCTCGCCGCCTTTTCGATTTTAAAGGGATACCGGAAGCATCAAAAACGTTGGATCCTCGTCTCTGCGATGATCGGAATCTTTTTCGTCCTCGGCGGGGCGGCACTACCCGCGTTTACCAAGTCCCAAAGCCCTTCCCTTGAAGCTGTTACCTCCGCCGCGCCAGTCACTGAATCTGCAGTAGCCGGAACGGATGAGTCGTCATGTGAAGCCTCTTGCGAGGCCGGATGTGAATCAGAAACCAGTTGCGAGGGCTGCGCCAGCGAAGCCGTGGATGAGTCTGAAACCACCGAGGCAACCGCAGGCGGCACAGCAACCTGTGTGGACAATTGCTGCCCAAGCATGCAAGTGTCCGAATCTGGAGAAACCACGCTTCACATTCCCCCCGCTGCCATCATCACCACCCTTGGCGGCGTCTTCCTGATCGCGGCCCATATCGGAAATCTTCGTTCCGGGGCCGGGGCGTGTATGACTGCCGACTGCCTTTCGTGTGAGTCTTAAGTGGAAAATAGATCATTAGCGAATGATGAGTATCCGTAGATCTGAATCTCCAATTCTGAGAATTTGCAGGATTAGTTATTGTCCGGGGTTCCTTGGTTGCGTTGGGTGGCTGGGTCATGAAGAAATCGCATCGATTTTTGGTTCCGAAGGACTCTTCAGGGGAGTGTCCGCCCGTTACGATTTATCACGTCGTTACTAAGATTGTGGGTTGACTTCGAGACCCTAAGTCTTGCCTTAATTGTTTTCAATTTTGATAGAGGTCGCAAATTCTCCCCCGCATTGGCGCTTTGTTCTAGAGGCCGAGGAACCGAGCGGAGCGAGAGAGACTCCCTGAGAAGTGGCCCGAAGGGGCAGGCCGGGGGGCCTGATCAAAAGGAGCAGCTTCGGGTGCTTTTTCGGGATGTATGAAAAATTCAGTGGGTGCAAAATTTTGTCGTATTCTTTGATGAGGAAAAAGGGGTTAGGTGATAAATCGTGGAATTAACTCTTCTTCATCCAACATCCTCCCATACCTAGAACGCCTCGTATCCAATACCCTGGAGCTTTCTACCATGTCATGGCACGGGGAAATCGTCGGGAGAATATTGTTCTGGGACACCTCAACCCCGTGAGAACTGGAATGATCAAACAGGGGCAAGGTTTCGATGAAAGCCCTTGGACAAGTCTGCGCGAATACCGCAAACCTCGCACAAAACGCCAGCCCTGGATCGCTCCCTCATCCGGGTTTGAAGCGGTTGGCCTAGAAGAGACCTCCCGAGGGCGCAAGGCCTACATAACCCGGTTGGAAAATCTCATCGACTGGAGCCAGCCAAGCGATTCTGGTAAAATCCTCTGGCAGGGCCAAAGTCTGCAAGCCGCCTTGAAACGAGGCTGGTATTTTGGAGCACAGGAGTTTCGGGAGAAACTCCTTTCC
>JBLIDI010000195.1:0-8472 GCA_047634075.1 Akkermansiaceae bacterium | reverse complement strand
AGGGCGTTTTTCGACCAATTGGGATTGGTGACCTTGGGCGCTTCATGGCGGGTCGGTTTCTCAAAGGACCAATGATTGTTCCATTCGGCTCCTTCTTGAATCCATTGCCTGATGAGAGCGGCTTCATGAGGTTTGAGAGGCGTGCCGTGTTCTGGTTTAGGCATGACCTTCTCGGGATCGTCCGAAAGGATACGAATGAGCATTTCCGAGGCGTCGGGATCTCCCGGGACGACGGTGGGCTTGCCTGATTTCCCTTTTGAGAGAGCTTCTTCTCGATAGAGAAAAGAGACCTTGCCATTCTTCTTCACCCCACCATGACACGGAAGACAGTTGGTATTGAGGATAGGCCGGACGTCCCGTGAGAAGTCGACTTCTGGCGGAGCGGCAAGAAGGCTCCCCGACAGGGCAATGATGGCAAGAGTAAATCTCATCTGGGATTGTTACGTGAAAATCGGGTCGCTTTTTCGGAAGACAAGAAATGAATGAGCCAAAAAAAGCCCGCCGGGAAGGGCGGGCTGCGGTCTCAGAATTATTTTTTGATTGGGTCTATCCGCCGAAAAGGCCTTTGACCTTGTCGAGCATGTCACCACCGATTTCAGGCATTTCGCCCTTCAAAACGGAGTCAAGCATACTTTCCATACCATCGGGAAGTTTGCCTTTCACGAAATCGAGAACAGTTTCGATCACGCCATCGATTTTATCATCTTCGATGCCGAGGGCTGCGAGTTTTTCTTTTAATTCCTCCATTTTCTCAGGGGTTACGTTGTTTTTGTGATGAAAGTACCGGGAACAGGGGTCGAACCTGCACGCCCAAGGGCACGTGATCCTAAATCACGCGTGTCTACCAATTCCACCATCCCGGCCTAGGAGGGGGATTGTAAGGGGTTGCGAAGAGGATGCAAGCTGATCTGGTCGGGAAATCTCATTAAATGCCAGAAGGAAGACCTATCAAGCATCTTCCATCAAGTTTTTCCAGTAAAGTCATCTTGCCTCCGCCGGGATGGGCTGCCTCGACAGAGATGTTAAAGTATGATGTAATAAAAATCAGATTCTTGATCGTTTTAATAATATAATGATATAATGATAGAGTGTCTTTCCAGGCAGGAGATGATTTTGGTGTCAACGGCAGATATGGAAGGGGATTGTGATTGTTCAATTCGGGTTGGCGGGAAGGGGTTTGTGCACGTTGTTGATCAGAAGACTATCGTGTCTCCCGAATATCGTGGGGATGGGGTGTATGCGGGTCTCGGTAATATTTCGGAGGATCCTCATATTGGTATTTTGAGGATAGCTGTTTACGATTCAGCAGTTGGTCTTCATCTTAATGGTGTGGCCTCAATTGAGGGAAAGATTGATTGCGTGGATGATTCGTTAGCGGGAAGATGAGTTTAGGTTTTCATTAAGAAATCATCGATACTATTTCCGAATAATTTTTCATTATTGGAGCCCAAGGAAAAGGGGATTGTTTGGAATACTGATGACGAAAAGTTGAAGAGTAGTGACGATTTCAAGATTCATGTGTTGGGAGCACAAACCGATGAAAAAAGCCTAAAATCTGACTCAGTGAGTTCGGCGAACACGACCGGAGGAAGCCGTTTTTAGGTTAAGACGTGACACCTAAGCTCTGACTGTTCTTAGAGTTTCTCGGTGTAGTGTGCAGGTTGAGAGTGTTCCACTCTTTCCGAGTTGTCCGGTATTTTGGTCAGCGGTTGGTGGGGTTTGAGGTAGCGGTCCAAAAAAGAGGGGTAAGGGTAAGGGTGTCTCCTTGGTGATCTCGAGACAGCCTCGATATGAGCTTAACATCGCGAATGCAAAAATCATGGGCAGAGGAGTCCCTGACTCCAGTTTATATCAGGGGCAATTTTTCGCGGTGGATGAAGATTCCCCTATCTTCATTCGGCAACGTCTTGGCGAAACGATGGAAGCGGTAAAATCCTTTCGCGAGAAATCAAAAGAAGGCGGTCATTGTTCTTTCTGAGTGATGGTCGCTTCTTCTGTGGGTTAATTCTTTGCGACCACGGCTGTGAATTTGGCGATAGAATTGTGAGGATGAGATCCTGATGTCTCTCGAGTTTTCTCAACGGAGAGTTTTTTTAGGGCGGTCTCAGCAGGATTTCCGCTGATTACGGAGATTTTTCTTGGTTGGGGACGGTGAGTCGGGCATTCCTTGGAAACGATGCGTTTCGCGGTTTTAGGGAGTGGCAGCGGGGGGAATTCCACGATCGTAGAATGCGATGGGAAGTATCTCCTCGTCGATGCCGGTCTGAGCGCCAAGCAGCTCAATCTCCGCTTGGATGCTCTTGGGGTGGATCCCCAGAAGCTCACGGGGATTCTGCTCACGCACGAGCACGGTGATCATGTCCGCGGGCTTGATGTTTTCCTTCGGAAATGCCAAGTCCCCATCGTGGCTTCGATCATGACAGGGCGCGTGGTGCAGGAGAATCTCAAGCAACAAGCGCAGTGGATTGCCTTCGAAAGCGGGCAGAAATTCTCTTGGGAGGGGTTTGACTTGACCACTTTCCCGCTTCCACACGATGCGGTGGAGCCCGTGGGATACGTCATTGCCAAGGGGGGACGGAGTGTCGGGGTCGCGACTGATTTAGGGCATGTTGATGCCCAGATCATCACGGCTCTGCGAGGCGTGGAAGGCCTCGTGCTCGAGGCCAACTACGAATGGCGGATGCTGGAAGCCGATACCAAACGTCCCTTCAGCACCAAGCAGCGCATTTCTTCGCAACATGGTCACCTTTCGAATGACCAGGCCGCCGAGCTCATCGCGGAGCTCCTGCCGGAAGGGCTGAAGCGGGTCGTTCTGGGTCATCTCAGCAGCGATTGCAATTGCCCCATCAAAGCGGTGGAGGTCGTGCGCGCGAAAATCGCCGGTGGTGAACTCGAGATCTGTGCCGCCGGTCAGCACGAGGTGACGGCGTGGCAGAGTATCGAACCTGAGGTTGATCCGGCATTTTATGGCGAACTCTTTGGCGGATCGTGACTTTCGCGTTGCTCTTCGTGGCAACGCCGCCAGACTGCCGTCCGCGTGAATCAGGTCCCAGTCAAGCCCAGTGCAGAGGAGTTTGCAGAGTTAGCGCAGGCCGGAAATGTCGTGCCTGTCTATGCTCAGCTTGCTGCTGACTTTGAGACTCCGGTCTCGGCCTTTTTGAAGCTCCGTGATGGCAGAAATGCCTTTCTCTTTGAGAGCGCGGAGAGCACTGATGCGAGCGGACGATGGTCGATTGTGGGAAGCCAGCCGAGGTGGGTTTTCACTTCGCGTGGAGATGAGGTGAGGATCGAGCGGGGCGGGGAAGTCGAGACGCGCAAGCGTGAGGGCGATGTCTTGGACGAGGTCCAACGGCTTATGGCGCCATACAAGCCAGTGAGCCATGGTGACGCGCCCCCGTTTTTTGGTGGAGCGGTCGGCTACCTTGGTTATGATGCCGCGCAGCAGTTTGAGCCGACCATCAAGGAGTGCCCGCCTGATGATTTGGGTCTTCCCGAGTCGATCTTTTTCCTCGCCGATACCCTAGTGATCTTTGATCACAAGTTGCGTCGTCTCCTCGTCGTGGCCAATGCCATGCTGGATGAGGCTTCGTCGCCTGAGGAAGCTTATGCCATGGCGGTCGGTCGGATTGGAGCGCTTATTGAGATGCTCGATCGTCCCCTTCATGTCTCTGCGCTAAACGGTCTTGCTGAGATCGAAACGCCCGAACCGCGGAGTAATACTTCCCAAGAAGAATACGAGGCCATGGTGTTGCAGGCGAAGGAATACATCGTAGCGGGTGATGTTTTCCAAGTGGTGCCAAGTCAACGATTTGAAGCAGATTTTGAGGGGAGCGCGACCGACCTTTATCGGGCACTGCGTCACATCAATCCCTCTCCCTACATGTTTGTTTACGAAACACCGGAGTTCTCGTTGGTGGGAAGTTCACCGGAAGTCCACGTGAAAGCAATCGATGGACGGATTGATATCCGGCCGATCGCGGGAACGCGCTGGAGGGGTAAGACGAAGGAGGAAGATGACGCCTTAGCCGCAGATCTTTTGGCCGATGAAAAAGAGTGCGCCGAGCACGTCATGCTCATTGATCTCGCTCGTAATGACGTGGGTCGAATTTCGGTAGCGGGATCTGTTTCGGTCGATGACCAAATGATTGTCGAGCGCTACAGCCACGTCATGCACATCGTCTCCAACGTGAGCGGTAAGCTTTCGCCGGAGTTTAGCACGTATGATGTTTTACGATCCACTTTCCCGGCTGGGACGGTGAGTGGTGCTCCTAAGATCCGCGCGATGCAGATCATCAACTCGATGGAGAAGAGCAAGCGCGGGACGTATTCGGGTGCGGTCGGATATTTTGGGTGGGATGGGAATCACGATTCCTGCATTGCGCTGCGGACTTGTGTTTTGAAGGATGAGAAGGTCTACGTGCAAGCTGGGGCCGGAGTGGTGGCGGATAGCGATCCGACCTACGAGTATAATGAGACCGTCAATAAGGCTGCGGCGATGATGCGGGCGATTGGCTTGGCGAAAACCCTTGCGAAGCGATGAAGGAGGTTTTTCGACATCACGAATACATTCGTGTGAATCAATTTCGCGATCTCGTGGAAGCGGCTGGAATCCCCACCATGCTGCGGAATGAGCACTTGGTGCATGGCGTGATCGAGATCCCAATTCCGGAGTTTTATCCCAACCTCTGTGTCATGAGTGATGATGACTATGAAGAGGCCTGGAACATCATCAAGACCGTCATTGAAGAGGAAAAAGATTCTCCTGGGGATGATTTGGTTTGTGCCCATTGTGGCGAAAAGAATCCGGGCAACTTCGGAGAATGTTTCGCCTGCCAAAAACCACTGACAGACTCAAAGTAATGCTAGTCGTTATCGATAACTACGATTCCTTCACCTACAACCTCGTCCAGTATTTTGGCGAGTTGGGGGCGGAGATGAAAGTCCTACGGAATGATGCGGTGACGGTGGCGGAGCTCCGCGATCTCAAGCCTTCGCAAATCTGTATTTCGCCCGGTCCCTGCACTCCGAATGAAGCGGGGATTTCTTGTGACGTGATCGCGGCCTTTGGCCGGGAGGTCCCCATTTTTGGAGTGTGTCTGGGTCACCAAGCGATTGGACAAGTTTATGGCGGAGAGGTCGTCCGTGCCAAGCAATTGATGCACGGGAAAACCTCTATGATTCACCACGGGGGGAAGAGCGTTTTTAAGGACCTTCCGAATCCCTTCGAGGCAACACGCTATCACTCACTGATCGTGAAGAAGGAGACCCTGCCCGACTGTCTGGAGGTGACCGCATGGACTGAGGACGGGGTGATCATGGGGCTCAAGCATAAGGAACTCAATGTCCATGGCGTCCAGTTCCACCCGGAATCGATTCTCACTGAATCAGGGAAGCAGATTTTGCAGAACTTTCTGGAACTCTAGGGTTTCCCTACGGCACCGGAACGCGGCCCATGAGGCGTGTGATGATCTGATCGGTGGTGACGTTCTCGGCTTCGGCCTCGTAGGAGAGAATGATGCGGTGGCGCAGGATTTCGGGTGCGAGTTCCTTGACGTCGGCAGGAGTCACGAAGGCGCGCCCTTCGAGGAAGGCGCGGGCGCGGGCGGCGCGGGCGAAGTTGATGGTGGCACGCGGTGATGCGCCGGCCATGATGAGCTTCTTTAGGGAAGGTTCGTAATGGTCGGGTTGGCGGGTCGCTTGGACGAGATCAACAATGTATCCGCGGACGGCGGAGTCGATGTAGATTTGGTCAACGAGTTCGCGACTGGCCACGATCGTCTCGATGGTGGTGACTGGTTTGGTATCCTCGTTGGCGTGGGAGGAAGACATGAGGTCGAGGATTTCGAGTTCCTCGCGACGACTGGGATAATCGACGGTGACCTTGAGCAGGAAGCGGTCGAGCTGCGCTTCCGGGAGGGAGTAGGTTCCCTCCTGATCGATGGGGTTTTGCGTCGCGAGGACGAGGAAAGGTTTTGGGAGTGGGTAGGTGGTATCGCCGATGGTGACTTGGCGTTCCTGCATGGCCTCGAGGAGGGCTGATTGGACTTTGGCGGGGGCGCGGTTGACCTCATCGGCAAGGATGAGGTTGGCGAAGATGGGGCCGAGTTTGGGCGCGAAAGATTTTTCGTCCGGATGATAAATCAAGGTGCCGAGGAGGTCGGCGGGAAGAAGATCGGGGGTGAACTGAATCCGGGCGAACTTCGCTTGCAGTGAGCCCGCGAGAGCTCTGACGGCGAGCGTTTTGGCCAAGCCTGGAACGCCTTCGAGGAGAATATGACCGTTGCTGAGGAGCCCGATAAGAAGCTTGTTGACGAGGTTTTCTTGTCCCACGAGGACGCGACCCATTTCTGCTCGCATCGCGCCCACCCATGAACTGGATTCGGAGATTTGTTTTTGAAGTTCCTGTGGATCCATTGATGGGGGATCTTTGCAAATTTCGCGGGGGGTAAGAAAGGAAAGAAAGAGCTGAAATCAAAAATCCTAGATTATACCTTGCTATGCAAGGTAGTGGGTGGTATCTGGTTCTTCCGAGGGGCAAAAGTTAAAAAGACCAGGAATGAATGAAGATTAACCGAGAAACGTTTACCTACTGGATTGTCTTGGGTGTGAGTTTGGGGCTCTCTCAGTTCGGTTTTTCGATCCGAATGGAGTTTACTTCTGAGGCGCGTCCGTTTTCTGAAGTATGGGCCTCAGCCGAATTGTATCGCGCGTTCCAATTTTATCCCGACGCTGGTTTATTCTTGATTTTCCTCACTGGGGTTATTGGTGGTTTCGTTTTGCCACACCTAGGAAAAGAGAAGGAACGAGCGCTTCTGTTTTCGGAAGTCGCACTGATTGGGATTGGCCCATTACGGCTTCGTAATGGTGGTCTTGACTTTTTATAGCCCAGTGATCATCTGGAACCAGTTTACGGGTGGTCTTGATGGGGAGTGTTACGACGATAATCTGCATCAGGCCGGGGCGGCGGGGCTCTTTGTGTTGTTTTCTTTTGTGGCTTGCTTGCGGTATTGGTGGTGTTTTGTACGGTTGAACCCGTCCCGATCTTTTGATGGGGACTCTCTGGAGAGGAGTTTTCAAAAGTGAGGGATGCTTCGTTTGACAATTGGACGGTGCAGCTTCGGAAGGGGATTCTGGAGTTTTGCGTCTTATCGGCGATGGAGAGTGAGGCGGATGAGGAGGGCACTTATGGGTATGATTTGGTGAGGCGGTTGGTGCGGGTGAAGGGCTTGGATGTGGGTGAAGGGAGTATTTATCCGTTACTTTCGCGGATGCGGAAGCAGGGGGTGTTGCAATCGCATTTAGTGGAGAGCGAGAGTGGGCCGGCGCGGAAGTATTACCAGCTGACGGCATTGGGTCGGGCGCGGGTCAAGGCGATGAAGAGTTACTATGATGAGATGCAGGGCGCGGTGCGTGAGATTCGAAAGAAGTAGAAAAGCGAAGTGATGGCAAGAGAAGCAAGAGACTGGATGAATAAGGAAGCGGGCGTGTTGCTTGATGACTGGTTTTGGCGGAATGACGCTGTTTGGAGAAGCGAGGGGGCTGATCCGATGGAGGTGCGCGAGGATGTTGAGACTCATTTGGTGATCTTATTTTTGATCCAATTTCGCGTTGGCCTCAACTGGTTTTGCTTCTTGGGCTTGGTGTTTTAGCGGTGGTGGGCCAAAGATTGGCCGCCGATCGGCGGGAGCAGGCTTGGTTTGTGTTTTTGTTGGGAGCGGACCTGGTGCCGGCGATCTACTGGGGCGTGCTTTCGGTGGTGGTGATTGTCACGACGATCATTCTCTTTGTGTATGGAGTGATCGTGAGTTTTGGGGCGGCCTTGATCGTGGTGTCGATCGCAGTGGTCTGCGCGACGATCGCGGCGGCGCCGATTTCTGCAGGCGCAGGGTTTTGGAAAGTGGCGCGTGGTAGTCGGAGGAAGAGGTCTTGGGTTTGTGGGCTGGGGACGGGCTTGCTCCTGCTGATTTCCGTCGAAGCCCCGGCCTATATCACCCGATATGGACTGGCGAATGATGATGCGGCGATGGTGAGAAATTGGGGGTCGCAGGAACTGCTGGGTGATATGGCGAGGGAAGGAACGTGGGGATTTACGACGAAGGATACCTCGGGGCTGATGATGGATCTTGGGATAGCGAGCGAGTTTATGAACGGGTCGCGGCGGGAGAAGGAAGACGTGCTGTTGCGCCGTCGCTTCTATTATCGCGTCACGGGTGAAAGTGCGTTTGCATCAGATTTGGGTTCGTTTCTGTCTTCACGACGAAATTCCCGTGGGCGATTTGATGACGGTCGGGGAGGTGATGAGGTGGGAGGCTAGGTCAGGAAATTGGAAATGTCTGATTCGCGGTTGGACGGCCATGTCGACAGGGCGAGTGGCTTGGGATACTGGGAATGGACGATGGAATTTCACAATCGGGAGGAGGGCCAGAAGGAGGCGCGCATGCAGGTGCTGCTGCCGCCTGGAGGAGTGGTTTC
>JBLIDI010000194.1:0-8478 GCA_047634075.1 Akkermansiaceae bacterium | reverse complement strand
TCGGTGGCGGCACAGAGGCTGCATTCTTCGAGCCAAAGAATTTGACGAGCCCGATAATGCCGAAGATCAGGGCGAGAAAGGCGCAGATTCCAAAAACTCCAAAGGCTCCAAAGCCCTTGCCGAGCATTGATAAGACGGCTGCAGAATCAACACTAGATACTCTGAGCGTCTGTCCTGCTGTTGTGCCATTGGCTCTCACTTTATAGCTGCTACCTTTGGCGACGCTGAAGGTGGCCACCAGATGGTGGTTATTCATTGAACTGGTAGACGAGGGCTTGTCCGCCATTGAACTTTTGCCGGAGGCGGTATCTGTGATTTCAATTTCAATCGTATCAGTCGTTGGTGGGGTATCGCTTGTCAGCCAGACTGTAATCTCTCCGTTGACATCAGAGGTGTAATCCAGAGTCGCGGGTGTTACGAAAATTTCGCCTTTCTCGATATCTTCAGCAAATTCTTTGCCGGTGGAGTAAGCGCTTTTGCCAAGGATTGCCGCGATGATGCCTCCCAGGATGAGGAGGACGAGTGCGACGATGAGGAATCCGCAGCCTTTTTTCTTAGTAGCCATAGTCGTTATTAATTTTGGTTTGATCGTTTGAGGACGGAAACTTATAAACGAAGATCGTATTCTTTCTTCCCGTCATGCCAAGGACTAGTTTGGTATCCTTTGGCTACGATCGGTCGCACTTTTAGTGCTGACGGAAAGAGGCTAAGCGATGATGGGCTTGATGACTTTTCCGCCGACGTCGGTGAGGCGGAAGCGGCGACCGTTGTAGGTGTGGGTCAGTTTTTCGTGATCGAAGCCGAGTTGGTGGAGGATGGTGGCGTGGATGTCGTTGACATGGGCTTTGTCGACGACGGCGTGATGGCCGATTTCGTCGGATTCTCCGTAGCTGACGCCGCCTTTGATGCCACCGCCGGCCATCCAGGTGGTGAAGCAATGCGGGTTATGGTCGCGACCGGGTTTGGCTGCTTTTTGGGAAAGGGGGAGTCGTCCGAACTCTCCGCCCCAAATGACGAGGGTGTCTTTGAGAAGGCCGCGTTGATCGAGGTCGCTGAGGAGGCCGGCAATGGGGGTGTCGGTTTCGCCGGCGAACTGGCTGTGATTGCCCTTGATGTCGTTGTGACCGTCCCATGAGCGTTGGTTTTCCATGCCGCCGGAGTAGATTTGCACGAAGCGAACGCCACGCTCGACCATGCGGCGGGCGGTGAGGCATTGGCGGGCGAAGTGGCCGCAGTGTTTCTCGCCGACGCCGTAGAGTTTTTTGATATGGTCGGGTTCGGAATCGATGTCGAAGGCCTGGGGCGCGGCCGTTTGCATGCGGTAGGCGAGTTCGAAGCTTTTGATGCGGGCCTCGAGTTCGGCATCGCCGGGGCGGGTTTTGATGTGTTGGCCGTTGAGTTTTTTGAGGAGGGCGAGTTGACGAAGTTGCTGGCCATCGTCCATGTGGGCGGGGCGCTTGAGATTGTCGATGGCATCTCCCTTGGGCTTGAGCCAGGTGCCTTGATAGACGCTGGGAAGGAAGCCTGCGCCCCAGTTGGTGGCCGCTCCTTTTGGAAGTCCCCGGTTGAGTGGATCCGACATCACAACGAAGGCGGGAAGGTCGCGGCTTTCGCTGCCGAGTCCGTAGGTTACCCAGGATCCGACGCAGGGAAGTCCCATGCGCGGTTGGCCGGAGTTCATCATGAAGAGGGCCGGGCTGTGATTGTTTGACTCGGTGTGGCCGGAGTGAATGAAGGCCATTTTGTCGACGTGTTCACCGAGTTTGGGGAAGATGGAGGAGACCATCTTGCCGCATTGACCGCGGGGGGTGAACTCGAAGGGAGACTTCATGAGCGGGCCGACGGCATTGGAGAAGAAGCCGGTCTTTTTGTCGAAGCCCGCGAGTTCCTTGCCATCCATCTTTTCGAGCTCCGGTTTATAGTCCCAGGTGTCGACCTGGCTGGGGCCGCCATTGATGAAGAGCCAGATGACCGACTTGGCCTTGCCATCGAAGTGCGCGATTTTGGGGGCGAGGGGATCGTCTGATCCCATCAGTCCTTCTTGGGCGAGAAGGCTGGCGAGGCCGATGCCGCCAAAGCCGGCACCTGCGGTTTGGAGCCAGTGGCGGCGGGTGGAGTGAAGGGAATGATTCATGGGAGGTAGACGAATTCGTTGAGGCTGAACATGACCTGAGAGAGGTCGGCGAGTGCGAGTTGGTGCGCGTTTTTTTGATCGGAATAGGAGGCGGACTGGGCGTCGAAGAAGGCGCGGTTGTCGGTGAGCTCTGAGACAGAAGGGGGTCGGCCCAGCGTGCGGAGATAGAGTTGGGAAATGGCGAGGTCGGGGTTCCTCGAGTCGAGGCTGTTTGCGAGTGATCGTGCCCACTTGACAACCTGGGGATTGTTCATGAAGAGGAGGGCTTGTGGTGCGATGGTGGTGCTGGGGCGGCTGCCCTGGCTGGCGAGAGGTTCGGGTTGGTCGAAAACCTGCATCATGGGAATGAGGCTGCTGCGCTTGATCATGAAGTAGATGCTGCGACGGCGTTGGCTTTCGTCGAGGGTGCCGGGGCCGAACATTTTGGGGTCGAGTTGACCGGCGGCAGCGAGGATGGAATCGCGGACGACCTCGGCTTCCAGTCGGCGCGGAGTGAAACGCCAGTGGAGCGTGTTGTGGGGATCGAGAGCCGCTTTCGCGGGCGAGGGATCGCTGCTTTGAAGCCAGGTCGAGCTGCGTAAAATATCACGATGAAGTGACTTGAGATTCCAGCCATTTTTGATGAAGCGGGAGGCGAGATGATCGAGAAGTTCGGGGTGAGTGGGGAGGGCTCCTTGGAGGCCGAAGTCATTCGGTGTGGCGACAATCCCGCGTCCGAAGTGATGGTGCCAGATGCGGTTGACGACGACACGGGCAAGGAGGTGTCCAGCGCCGTTTTCGGTATCACTAATCCAGTTGGCGAGACCGCGACGCCGGTAGCTGGTGCGGGTCCAGTCGGCGGGTGGAGTCTGTTGCCAGTCTTCGGTTGTTTTGTCATTGCGCATGAGCACTTGCAAGAAACCGGCTTTGGCCACGCCCTTTTTCTGGTTCGGGTCACCGCGGCTGAGGAAGTGGGTTTCAGGGTAGAAGTGAGGGAAGCCACGGCCGTCGGCGTGGTGCTTGGTGGGAGGAAATCCTTCGCTGGTGACTTGGACTTTTGCAACGGTGGGCTTGGGTTTGGAGGCGAGAGATTTTTGGACGGTGTCGTTGAACTTCTGCCATTGAGGGTCGGTTTCGGCGAAGTGGCGGAAGAGGATTTTGCGATGGTCTTCCGTGATGCGTCCGGTGAGGAAGGCTTGGAGAGCTTGTTCGAGTTTGAGGTTTTTTCCTCCGCCGGTTTTGAGCGGTGGAGAGGGGAGGGAACTCACGGAAACACGGAAGCGGCCGAGACTGTGTTGGGTGTTGGTTGAGAATTTCAAGCGGAGCTCAAGAGTGGTGTCGTTGGCAAGGTTCAAGGGCTCGGTGAGTTCGAAAAGAGCGGCCTGATCTTTGCCGATTCCTCCGGCGTCGACGGCCCAACCGCTGCTGTTGGTGTCGGCGTCGATGGCCGATGCAACCGAAAGATTGGTGGTGTTTTGTTGGTGGGTGGCCTGGGCGGAGGCGAACTTAATCTCCTTGGCTGTTCGTCCCGGAGCGGAGGTGAAGAGTTTAAAATCGGTCAGGGCGAAGTTGCCGTTCTTGGCGCGGCCCGGGCCCTCTTGTGTCATCGCGGGATGGGTTAAGGCCTCGATTCTGAGGTGGCGAATTTGCCGGGGTCCGGGTTGGGTTTTTAAGGTGTAGGTTTCTTGGGCGGGGGGATTGCCGGCGGCGAGGAGGGCTCCATCAGTCTGGGTTTCTAAAGTTGTGGCGGCTTGGTCGGAGCGCGCTTCGGTGAAGGTGAGGATGTTCCAGGCAGGCGCGTGGTCGGTGGAAACGGGTGCGGTGGTGAGCCACTTCCGGAAGGCTTCCGTCGTCTCCGGACCGGTTTCATGAGTGGCGAGATCGGCGAGGGCATTTTTGTGGATGGCCTGCCATTTTTTAAGGGCCATGGTATGGCTCGCGGAGTCGATGGGGATATCAATCTCGCTGCGGATGGTGGAGGTGAAGATGGAGACGAATTGATAGTAATCCTTCACTGGGATGGGATCGAATTTATGATCGTGGCAACGGGCGCAGCCGATGGTGAGGCCCAGCATCGCGGTGCCGGTGGTGGCGGCCATGTCATCGAGTTCATCGTAGCGGGCGCTCTCGAATTCCTTCTCGGTGAGCTGGGTGGGGAAGACGCCGGCGCCGAGGAATCCGGTGGCCATCATGGCAAGAGGGTTGTCGGGCGCGATCTCATCTCCCGCGATTTGCCACCGCACGAATTGATCCCAAGGCATGTCGGAATTGAGGGCTTTGATGACGAAGTCGCGGTAGTGGTAGGCATACTTGCGGTCGTAGTCTTGCTCGAAGCCGTGGCTCTCGGCAAAGCGGGCGGCATCGAGCCAATGGCGGGCCCAGCGTTCACCGTAGTGCGGATTGGCGAGGAGACTCTCGAGAAGCTCCGCGTGGGGCATGGCCAAGGCTGACTTGATCTGCACCGGGGTGGGAGGGAGGCCGATGAGGGTGAGATAGGCGCGGCGGATGCGGTCGCGTTCGGTGGCGGGGGGATTGGGTGAGAGTTCCTTTTCGCGGAGTTTCGCGAGGACAAAGTGATCGATTTTGGTTTTGGCCCAAGGGTCTTGGGTGGCGGGTGGTTTGGGATTGGTGAGCGGCTTGAAGGACCAGAAGGCACGGTCGCTGTCGGTGACCTGCATCGCGAGCGGTCCGCGGCCTTCTTTGACGAGGAGGGGTTCGTCGTAAGGTGCGCCAAGGGCGATCCACTTTTGGAAGTTGGCGATGAGGGCGTCGGGGAGCTTTGCTTTCTTGGGCGGCATTTCCGGCTCTTCCTCGTGGCGGAGGAGCTTGAGAAGGTAGCTCTCGGCTGGTTTGTCGAGATTGATGGCGTCGTCAGTTTCGCCGCCCTCGAGGAGAAGCTCGCGGGAGGATAAGTCGAGGCCGGAGCGGACTTTTTCATCGCCATGGCACTTGAGGCAGTTCTCGATCAAGGCGGGGCGAATGGTCTCCTGAAAGAGAGTCGTTCCGGCCTTCATGCGACCGGCGTGGTCGGTAGGAAGTTGATCCCCCGCGATCGGTAGGATGAGCAGGAGGAGGGCAAGGTGCACAAGCAGCTTTTGCATAAGGACGCGATTGTTTCATAAATGCGGTCGGTTTGGACAGGATGAAGTGGGGTGTTTCAACACGACGAACACCTTTATTCCATGCCTTTGGAATGAATGGCAGGAAGTGGTCGATCCCTTCACTCTTTTTCAGTTCAACCAGAGCCTCGGCAAAGGCCGTGCCGATTTGTCTAAAGAATTTCGCAGATCTCTCGCAAGAACAGTTCATCTTCAGTGAGCGTGTTGTCGATGATGGTGCGAGCTTCCGCACTCAAGGTTGCGGGCGCTTTCTTGAACTCCTTCATTTCGGCGGGAGCTACCATGGCCTTAGGAAAGGCAACCATTCTGTCGTTGGTGTCAGCGCCACCCACTCCAAGGACTCTCGTGAGAACAGGCAAGGCCGGTGTCGAAAGGTCCTTCCGCACGTCCCGGATCAGGCCTGCCAGAACACGGTCGTATTCCGAAAAGTCATCGGTGCGAGACCTTGAGGGGTGAGGCGATGGCGGCGGAGCCTGCTAAGGTCACGATGAGGGAGATAAAAAGTCGGATGTTTTGAATTCTCATAAAGTTACTTTACGGAACTTTCATTCATTCATTCAAGATTCGCGCGCGCGCTTTGGCCTGTTCAGCGGCGGTGATCAAAGACCGGTCCCGCAAGTCATCGATCTCGCGTAATCGATTTTCGAGAGTCCTAGGTTGCTCGGATCTCAGGGCCGCCTTGCGATAACGCTTTCGTATTGCCATGGCGGCTAGCAATGAACCACCCACCGCGGCCCCCAGCAAGAATCCGGGGAAAGCAAGTGGGCCCCGGATCGATGATTCATTGATCGTGATTGTGGGGCTAAAAAGCTTCATCGTGGTTTCTTGGTTTGTGATGTGGTTTGAGACACGGTCGATCGGCAACCCGCTCCGACCCTATCTTCGCGACCACCAAGTCAACCCCAATTGGGCATACGCGTCAAGTTAGGGGTTCGATGGGAATTTCAGGCATGACAGGTGCGTGTTCCGCTGAAACCGGCAGTTCGTTGCCTAACGGGCTTGCGTCATTTCGCCCCGGGTTGGCGGAGCCTACCCGGGGTTAGGAACGGCGTAGGAATAAAATTAGATTTTTTCCGAAGTATCTTAGCGAAGTCCCGTTCCCAACCGGCAGCGCCGCGAGAGAACGGTAGCCGGAAGTTGCACTTTTGGCCGTGCGCCGTTTTTAGGGGGAGGAGCAACTTGAATCGAGACGAACCGGGAAGGGGAAGCTTGGCTGCGGAATGATTTCGTTGACCGCTCATTTCTTTGCTGCGAAGTGGCAGGAATCAAAAGTGCAACTTTCGACTCCGGTTCCCTCTCGTTCGCAGTTGCCACCGATTCGCATCTTTCTTCCGCGAAATTCGATACGACCGAGATTGTTAAATCAGACGATCACCTTGATCTATTCCCACGCCGTTCCTCGCCGTTGCGAAGACTCCCCGCGCACCAAAGGTGTTGCGTTCGTTTCCGCAGGGTGCCGCGCGTGATGCGAGCCCCTTGGGCTTGGAACCCGTGCTAATTCCGCTACGCTTTTTCGGGCGGGCTTGGGCTCAGCGGAGAGCTTTTACAGACAATTTTTTACACCACCTGAGAGACTGGGGACTTAAACAGAACACCAGGGCTTAATCGGATTGAACACGGGGCTTTTGAAATGATTTTTTCTGACCGGAAGGATGGATCTATCAGCAAAGTGACTTGAAGGAAGGGAAGCCTGCGTGCGCGAGGGCATAAAAAAAGGTGGATTGGTAGGATAAGGTTGCTAAAGTGGGGATCGAAAACTCCTGAATCCATGAAAGCAGAAAACAATCCACTCGCGTTCGATCGTCGTTCATTTCTCCGCCAGTCCACCGGTGCTGTGGCGGGGTTGGGTTTTGGGGCTCTGCCTATTATTGGGGCGGAGAAGGAAAAGAAGAAGCCGGAGGCCGAGACTTTGGTGAAGACCTTTTATGATTCATTGAGTGCTGAAAAGAAGGCTGCAATTTGCTTTCCCTTTGATCATAAGCTGCGGTTGAAGGTCGATAATAATTGGCTGATCACGAAGACCTTGGTGGAGGATTATACGAAGGACCAGCAGGCTATGATTCGGGAAATCTTCATGGGGCTGCACAGTGAGGAGTATGCCGGGAAGGTTTTTGATCAGGTGGAGTGGGACAGTGGACTTGATGGCTTCGAGGGCGGTTCATCGGTGGCGATTTTTGGGAAGCCGGGAACCGGGAAGTTTGAGTTTGTCCTGACGGGTCGGCATTGCACGAGGCGTTGTGATGGGGACTCGGTGGAGGGGGCGGCCTTTGGGGGGCCGCTTTTCTATGGCCATGCCGCGGATGGCTTTCATGAGAAGCCCGATCACAAGGGGAATGCCTATTGGTATCAGGCGGTGCGTGCGAACGAGGTTTACCAAATGCTCGATGGCAAGCAGCGCGAAGTGGCGCTTTGCGGGAAGAGTCGGGGGGAGAAGGGGAACAAGACGATTGAATTAACAGGGAAGAAGGTGGGGCTCGATGGTATCCGCGTGGGCGATATGAGCGGGGATCAGAAAGGGCATGTGCTAAAAGTGCTCGGGGATCTTCTGGCGCCATTCCGTGAGAAGGATTCCAAGGAAGCGCTCAAGCTGGTGGAAGCCGGGGGCTTGGACAATATTCACATGGCCTTTTATAAGGAAGAGAACATCGGGAATGATGAGATTTGGGATGTCTGGCAGTTGGAAGGACCGAACATGGTGTGTTACTTCCGCGGGAAACCTCATGTTCATGCTTGGATGCATATTAAGAAGCCGGTTTAGTGGGGAGTCTCACGCGGAGCAGCGGGGCAATAGAGGGGCTGGGCATAGTAAAGGTCGCGCCACCATCAGATTACCTTGATTGTCCCTAGTTTGTTCGTCTTGGCTTGTTGCGCGAGGTTCCCTGATTGACGGGGGGCGGGGGTAGGGTGCAGGGTGAGGCTATGAAAATTTATTTTGTTTTGGGAGTGTTGCTAGGGTCGATGGTGCTGGCGCAGCAGGCGAAGGAAGGGGATAAGGATGTCATTTATGATGAGGCTAAGATTCCGGCGTATGACTTGCCGGAGTTGTTGGTGACCGTGGAAGGAAAGCGGATCACGACGGCGGAGGAATGGCGGACGGTGAGGCGGCCGCAGATTATGTCGTTGTTTAGTAATTTGGTTTACGGACGGGTGCCGGAGCCCTCGACGCCCTTGCAGGTGACGTTTCGAGAGGTGAAGAAGGACGAGGGATTTATGGGAGGGAAGGCGACGAGGAAGGATGTTGATATC
>JBLIDI010000193.1:0-8494 GCA_047634075.1 Akkermansiaceae bacterium | reverse complement strand
GTCCCAAACATCGCCGGCCAAATCGAGACCTCGATCTGGCACGTCCCACCGTGCCCAAAATCAACCCACAAAGAAAAATCAAAATCCCTCTTGATTCACTCTGATCCTACTTTTTCTCCTCACCGATTCCTGTCAGCAGACCATCCAGAAAGGCCTCCCCAGGGATCACTTCGCTTCCAGCAATTTGATTCGGATGTTCTTGAAGCGCACTTCAAAGTCACCCGGCGAGTGATATTGCAGGGCGATGAGACCTTCCTTGGCGGCCTTCTTTTCATCCTGATCATCGAGCTCGATTGTTACGGTGCCATTGATCTCCTGCGTGACCTTCGATCCCTTCGCGGTGATCCGATAAGTGTTCCAGCCATCGTCCTTCTTGATCTCGGGAGCCTTATCCTTGTAGGTGAAGGCGAGGACACCCCGCCCACCTTCTTCGTAGAGCTTTCCCCACAAGCCATTCCCAAAATCAGCTTGATAGCCTTTTACGACCCACTTGTTGGCGCCGCGCTCTGATTGCTTGGAACGATACTGAATCCCGCTGTTACCCTTCCGGCCGACCAGCACGCAATCTGCCTCGAGCACAAAATTCGAGAAGGGCTTCTTGAAGACGAGAAAGGTGTTTCCACCCTCCAGTTTGGCAATCGCCCCTGAGATATAACCGTCCTTGACGCTCCAGACCTTCGGATCGCCATCCCAACCCGAGAGATCCTTGCCATTGAAAAGGGTCATCCAGCCCTCGGCATCGGGTTGGGGCAATTGGGCATCCTCCTGAGCGGAAAGCGAGGCCGTGATGAGAGCAAGGGAAAGTAGAGTGGCGAGGGATTTCATAAGGAGATAAGGTTCAATGGTCGATCCATGCTATACTTTGAAGATGCCTAAAATCTTACCCTTCCGCACAAATCCCTTGAAACAGCACCTCCCCGTTATACCCAGCCGCCACGATCCGGATCTCGTCGGTAACTTCATCGCGCTGAGCGGGCCTTCACCGAAGTAGCCGAAGACAGTGACGCCCAAGCAGTCTCCCCAAACGGCAGACTCCTGCCAGGCAATCACCTTTTCCTAAACGAATCTAGGCCAACTTGTAGTGGCCGGCCCATTCCTTACGTGGCGCATCTCCGGCGAGGAGGGCGTTCGCGGTGTCATTGCCAATGAAGCGCTTGGCCTTTGGATCGAACTTCAGATCAAGGTTGAGATACTCAGCGATCATGCCGAGATTAAGGACTTGGGTGAGGGCCCCGCCGACGCTGAAGGGAGATTCAGTGGTGGTATGGCCCATGCTGGCCTGCACGAAGCTCTCCATATGATCGAACTTTGGTCCTTTGGTATCCATGGCGGCCTTGAGATCATCGCGATTCTTAGCAGAGATGAGCTTTGAGGTCCCTCCGTGCGAGTTGCGATGCACGAGGTAATCCCCCTGCTTGCGATGGATGAGCGTTCCTGCGCCTCCGAGATTGGGGCTCTTCTTGGCTTTAGGGTCGAGATACTTGGAATCAATTTGGGACGCATAGTCGCCACCCGCTTTCCAGGTCATATCAATCGCTGGAAGTTTCTCGCCGCGCGCCGGGAACTTGAAGTTGATATGCGAGCTGAGCGGGAAGCTGACTTGATTGTGATCGGCGAGCGCTGTCGGACTGATCTCTGTCGGAAATCCGAGCTTCAAGTAATGGTGAAGGAAGTCGATGATGTGACATCCCCAATCACCAAACATACCACCACCGTAGAGATGAAAACCACGCCAGTTGAAGGAATGGAACAAGCTACTGAAATCCTTCTTTTCGCGCGGCCCGCACCAGAGTTCCCAGCTCTTGAGAGACTCGGGAATGGCCTCTGCTTTGGGAAACCCCTTAATGCGTTTCTGGGCATCCATGAACCAAAGACCGGGGCTCTTCCAAGCTTCGATTTTGACAATATCGTCGACCACTCCGGCGGCGAGCATGCCTTTGAATTGCTCCGAGCCACTCGAGGTGTGCCCTTGGTTTCCCATCTGGGTGACGACCTTGAACTTCTTCTCGGCTCGCATGAGAATTTCGGCTTCCGCGAAAGTGTGGGTCAGGGGCTTTTCGACGTAAACATGTTTCCCAAGTGACATCGCCTGGACCGCTGCGGTGAAGTGGGTGTGATCAGGAGTGCCGATTGAAACGGCGTCGATATCCTTGCCCATCTTGTCGAACATCTCCCGGAAGTCGTGGAAGGGTTTGGCATCGGGATGGGCCTTGAGCATTTGCGAAGCGCGATTGTGATCAACATCACAAAGGGCAACCGGGGTGGCGTGGCCTCCCCGACAAAGTCCAGAAATGACCGAAGCTCCCCTTCCTCCTGCTCCGATACAGCCGAGATTAATGCGCTGGCTGGGCGGGAGCTTGGGATTGTTCTGCGCGCGGGCGCTCGTGAGGTAAGCCGGGATAAAGGTAAACCCGAAGGCTGAAGCCGCTGACGTGGTCAGGAACTTACGGCGAGAGGAATTGTTAGGGTTCTTGGAGTCATTCATAGGAGCCATTGTTATACGTGGTATTTCACGGGATTGATCACGTCTCTTTTAAAAAGAGATGATCGAAAGCTGCTCATGAAAATTACACCTGTATTTTCTAAAAAAAAATGGCAAGATCGTAAATCGCTCTTCCAAAAGAGAATAACCGATGGAAATACGAACTCTCACCCCACATCCCAGACCTCTCCCGATGAGCTTGGCCTCCCCCCCTTATCTCCTTATCAAGGCCAGTGAGCCCCCCCTTCAAAACCCATCAACGGCATCCTCAAGCGGTCCACCCCAAAAGCATTTTCTAGCAATCACAGAATCTGCCGTAAGCAGCCGCACTACCCCGCGTAAAAGCCTCAGGGCAGTAACCTTCTGATATTCCGAGTGAGCCCATTAGTCCGCAACAGTGCCACGGCATCCCCCCTTCCTTATTGAATCAAATGTTGTATCCCACCAAACTTAACGAGGCGGACCGTGTTAGAGAGCTTCAGTCTTACGAGATCCTCGACACGTCCTCAGAAGTCGACTACGACGAGATGGTCCTTCTGGCCTCGCAAATCTGCCAAGTTCCCATGTCCCTCATCAGTTTGGTGGACGAAAGCCGGCAATGGTTCAAAGCCAGGATAGGATTAGATGCCGCCGAAACGCCTCGTGAATACGCCTTCTGCGCTCACGCCATCGAGTTCCCGGGCGAACTCTTCGTGGTAGAAGACGCGTCCAAAGATCCGCGCTTTCGCGACAACCCTTTGGTCACAGGCCATCCCAATCTTCGCTTCTATGCCGGGGCTCCACTCGTCACTTCCAACGGACACGCCATGGGCACACTTTGCGTGCTCGATAAAAAGCCTCATAAACTCAACTCCGAGCAACGGAAGGCGCTGCAAGTGTTAAGTCGAAGCGTGTCAAGGTTGTTGGAACTCCGGCGGGCGCATCAACGTCAGCACGAAATGATCGCGGAACTGGAGATCGCGAAAGCAACCGCTGAATCCGCCACATGCGAGGCACAACAAGCGAACATCGCCAAGAGTCAATTCTTGGCGACGATGAGTCACGAAATCCGAACTCCCATGAATGGGGTCATTGGAATGACCGCGCTACTCCTCGACACCGATATCGATTCCCAGCAACGTGAATTCATCGAGACAATCCGCAATAGTGGCGATAACCTGCTTGTGGTCATTAATGACGTTCTCGATTTTTCAAAAATCGAGGCGGGCCGACTGGATATAGAGTCCGAGCCCTTTCCATTCGCTGAGTGTCTTGAGGAGACCCTGGACATCCTCGCCCCCTGCGCCGCCAAAAAAGGCCTGGACCTTCTCTACGAGATCAATGCCCGCGTCCCTGCGACCGTGATTGGGGATTCTGCGCGCGTGCGCCAGATTCTCATAAACCTCGTCGGGAATGCACTCAAATTTACCGAACGAGGCGAAGTTGTCGTTTCAGTCGACTGCCAGCCACTCACCGAATCGGGAAAAATTGAACTCCGTGTTGCGATCAAAGACACCGGAATCGGCATTCCTAAAGCCGACCAATCTCATATTTTCCAGTCGTTCTCCCAGGTCGATGCCTCGACGACACAGAAGTATGGTGGCACGGGGCTCGGACTTACCATCGGTCGACGCCTGTCAGAATTGATGGGAGGAAAACTTTGGTTTGAAAGTAAAGTGGGCGTGGGATCGACCTTCTACTTTACCCTCAAAGTAGGCACCGCGCCATCACGCCGTAAATCGATGGTAAGAGAGTCTCCTTTTCCTCTGCGCCACCGGCAATTACTCATCGTCGATGACAACGCAACCAATCTGAGAATCCTGCGCTCACTCGGCGAGCGCTGGGGCATGGAAATTACCGTATTTGATTCAGGAATGCAGGCCATCGAATCCCTCCGTTCGGGCGCACGATTTGATTTTGCCCTCTTAGATATGCAAATGCCCGTGATGGATGGCGTGATGTTGGCCAGAGCGATGAACGAGGTGCTCGGCGACACAAAAATCCCCCTCCTTTTACTCTCCTCGGTCGGCCACCGACACGAGGCTGACATTTCCGGCTTATTCTCCGCTTTACTGAACAAGCCGATCAAGCCGAACGCGCTCTATGAGGTGCTCCATCGCCTCGCGGGTTCGATAACGTCCCCTACCACCCTCGCTTCCAGTCAAGAAGCCGCCATGCCCTTGCAAAGAGAAGCCAAACCCGATCGCGTGCTACTCGCCGAAGATAATATCGTGAACCAAAAAGTCGCGCTCCTCCTCCTCGCCAAACTGGGATACCAAGCCGAGGTCGTGAAGAATGGCGCGGAAGCGGTGGCAGCAACCTCCACCAAAACCTACGATCTCATTTTAATGGACGTGCAAATGCCCGAAATGGACGGCCTTGAAGCCACCCGAGAAATCATTGAACGATTTCCGGATCCTGCCAAGCGACCGTGGATCATTGCTCTTACCGCCAACGTCATGGAAGGCGACCGGGAACGCTGCGCCGCTGCGGGCATGAACGACTACTTGGGAAAACCCTTTAATCTCAATTCGCTTACCGATGCCCTGGCGAGAGCCAGGTTCGAGCATCGCACCTCTTCCTCGTCCGCAGAGATCGTCCCCCCGCACCCTCCCATATAACTTTCCACCAAAACTCGCATCGTCATCTTCGAAAATAAATCCTTTGAAGATTGTTCCGAGAAAACCCTGAGAGATCCAGCACTCTAGGTCTGCCTCCGTAATTGGCGATCTCTACGTTTTCAAAACACCCGCTTACCGCGTCTTTCTCATTCTCAATGAGCGTTTCTAGAGACTCCCCGTCCGACCAAATCTACGACCCACGATCAAGATATCGCCTTCACGAAAAAACGCGCGACGCGGACACATCGCACAAAGGCGGGACGCGGATTTTCACCAACGCCGGAGGCTGACTTTTACCCGTGAACAGAATTCGCACAGACTACTGAGAATAGCGGTAGACGGTTTGAGATTTCTTACCCTGCTTGGTGAGGAAACCACCCTCGCCTCCCAGTTTGAGATCACGGCTGGCGGTGGCCGTCGAGATCGTCTTGAAGTGGGCGAGATACTGCTTCCGCGAAAAGCTTTCCGCAGCAAAATTCCGCCGAGTCAACTCCACCCGGTCTTCCCCGGTCACCGCGACAATCTTGAGTTCATGGAGGAAGATCGCCATTGCCTCGTGAATCGTCGCCAAAGAAAACTCCGCAAATGCGGTTGAGTCACCCGAACGATCAGAGGCTTCCAAGGCGGCATAGTAGTCGTCGGTCTGGTGGTTTTTATTGAGAAATTCCGTCGGAATGAACTCAACGCAATCAGATAAATCAAGCGAAAAAGCCTCAACACACCATCAAATCCAGTGGACCTTCGATGCCCCCTAAATCAGCGATTCTTGACGAATTCGATCTGCAGTCCCAGACGACCCTTTTCCATTCCCCCTCCCACTTTGCCTGACACTCCCATCTCGAAGATCTCGGTCATGCGCTCTTCGAGTTCTTTCTTCCATGCACTCACCTGGGTGGGTGCGATGTCGTTGTCTTTAGTTTTACGTGGGGAAGTCGGCTACGGGCGGGCAAACACAAAATATCAGCTGCCGCGAACCGCAAAAGCCTCTTCAGGCTGGGTCTTGAGAGCATTCTCGCCCTGCTCGATTCTGCCAACAATGGGATTTCTGGCAGGAGAAAAACGAACGAGTTTTTCAGCTGGCTCAAAACCGACACCGGCAGCTCAATTTTCCTCGTGTAGTTCTCATCTTATAGATTCGATTTATTGAGGATGATTCGTGTCATTCTCGACAGGAGTGTTGTCTTTTCCCGTGCAGAGTAGAACCTCGCACCGGTATGAAAGTTCCTGTTCACCGGTTGATATTGGCGTTGCTGACGCTGATTTCAGGGGAAACCAGTCGCGGAGAACGCGTGGTTTCCGCAAAGGCTGCCAAGCCACTTGAGCGGGTTCGAGTGAGCGGCGACGGAAAACGCTTTGTCCGTGGTGCCGCAGCCGAGGAATTCGTCGTTTGGGGCGTTAATTATGATCACAACGGGGCGGGAAAACTTCTGGATGAGTATTGGGAAGACGACTGGGAATCGGTCGTTGCCGACTTCCATGAGATCACGGAACTCGGTGCAAATTGCGTTCGGATCCATCTACAGTTCGGTAGGTTCATGGAGGCGCCCGACCAGGCGAATGCGGAGGCCCTCGCCCGCTTGGCCAAACTCGTAAAGCTCGCGGAAGAGACCCGCCTCTACCTCGATGTGACCGGGCTGGCGTGCTATCACAAGAAACACATTCCCGAGTGGTATGATCAGCTGGATGAGCAGGAGCGGTGGGCCGCGCAAGCGGTCTTCTGGGAATCCGTGGCAAGCATTTGCGCGGGAAGTCCCGCCATCTTCTGCTACGATCTGATGAATGAGCCGATTTTGCCCGGCGAGGAGGCGAGCACGGAATGGCTCACGGGAGAACTGGCCGGCAAGTTTTTCGTGCAGCGGATCACCCTCGACCTCAAGGGACGTTCTCGCGAAGCGGTCGCTGAAGCGTGGGTCAACAGGATGGTGAAGGCGATTCGTAAACAGGACCAAGATCACCTGATCACCGTCGGTGTGATCCCCTGGGTGTTCGTGTTCGATGGCGGAAAGCCCTTGTTCCATGGCCCTCAAGTTGGCAAGCAACTCGACTTCGTGGCGGTGCACTTTTATCCGAAGAAAGGGGAGGTCGGAAAAGCACTCAAGGCACTGAAAGCCTACGAGGTCGGCAAGCCGCTCCTTATCGAGGAGATGTTCCCGTTGAAATGCAGCTCGAAGGAACTGATCGAGTTCATCGACCGATCTGCCGCGCACGCGGATGGCTGGATCAGCTTCTATTGGGGGCAGACTGCCAAAGAACTACGGGCCAAAGAGGATCGATCGATTGCCGAGGCGATCACCGCTTCTTGGCTGGAGTCCTTCCAACCGAGGCCACGATAAGATCGCGGTCTTCCTCAAAATTGCAAAAAGCACGCCGGATACCCCTGACAAGGAAGTCGATCTCATTTCCGATCACTACCCGGTCGAGGCGGTTTTCGGAAAGTAGCCGAGTCAATAACCCACCGTAAAAAGGCGGTGGTGTTCTCAGCAAGACGACACGGCATTCCCGTTTTGCAGCTAATCAATTCCGCTCGACCGTCTTCCCCAGAAACCCTGCGACCTGTTCGGCCACTGCGGATATGCGTTGAGTTCTCCCATTCTGCGTTTCATCCAGAGTAACTGCCCGCCACGGTTTATTGACCCTCATTACCGCCTTGCAGACTTTTACTTCGCTGACACCAGGAACATCCACCGAAACGTTGGTTTCAACCGTCTCAATGGTGATCACCACGCAATTTACATTTTCAATTTTCAATTTGAACGGTTTCTCAGTGGTAACTAACGGCGAATTGGACTCGTCCGTGCCCCGCCCCGTTGAACGATCCAGGACGAGTCGTTCCCGGGAAAAGAGCTGGACAACACCCACTCCAAACAAGGCCAGACCAATCAATGTTTCGATTTCGATCGGCACTAAAGACATCCCGGCCCCTTCTTCCTTCCACAAAATCCAGCCAAACGAAACGAAACGAAACGAAAGACGCGATAATCCCGCCACCCATCAAGACGAGAGCGATCATCCATCGAAGTGTTCCCGCGACACCGCCCAGGATGAGCTTCGTTTTGCTTTGATGTTGAATCTTCATTTTCGTTGCTGATTGGCAATAGGCAAAGCCAAACGGAAACTGCTTCCTGTTACAGACTTTAACAGGTTTGGAATAGAGCTCCCTCACGGGACTCACACTCGGGATTTTCGTCAGCACAGAATTGAAGCGACAATCTCCACACGCTCTGGATTGAGGACAGACCCATGAAGCTTCACCCCCCCACACCCCATCAAGCGCAACTTCGAGACATCCCCTCGGCGACGGCTGCATCCTGGTTCGCGAAGATTCCGGACCCGCCCGAAGAGGTCCAAGCGCAACCGCGGCCAAACTAATCCTTGGCATGGCGGAATGGCGGACTACGATCTTAGCCTATGC
>JBLIDI010000192.1:0-8503 GCA_047634075.1 Akkermansiaceae bacterium | reverse complement strand
AGGGTAGCCCAATCTCCGCCACCGCCACCTTATAGTCCTCCTTGGTGCCCGCAAACCGATAGGGCGAAGTCAGACAACCCAGCTCCTCCGCTGCCATCCGCCGGATCCCCTCGCGGTTCATTGTCAGTTGGGTCGCGCGCGCCGTCGGGATAATCGTCACCACGCCTTCCGCCTCAATTTCAGCGAGAGTATCCGTCGCGATCGCCTCCACCTCGGGAACGACAAAGTCCGGCTTCTCTTCCGCAATGACCCGCCGCAGAGCCTCGCCATCCAACATCGAAAAAACATGGCTCCGGTCCGCCACCTGCATCGCCGGAGCATTGGCATAAGCATCGCACGCGATGACCTCCACCCCGTAGCGCTGGAGTTCAATCACGACCTCTTTACCGAGTTCACCCGCACCACAAAGAAGCACTTTTTTCGCCGTCGCCGTGAAGGGAGTTCCTATCGTTACCATGTCCCCAGTCAAAACCATGAGAGCGCATCTGAAAAGCGGGAACCGCTCTTCAGGCTATTCCTTGACCGAGTAGCAACCAAGAACGGCCGATACCATGGCCTGCCCGCTCGTGACCTCATCATGAAAAATATGGTGAACTCCCTCCTTTTGTAACAACTCCACCCCATTCGCAAACTTGGCCCGGGCAAAGGTGACAATCCCGGGATTAAAACTCCTCGCCGCGCGGATGCCCTCGATCGCCATCGCAGGCTCTGGAAAAGTAAAGGCCAGAGCACGAGCGCTCTCGATTCGGGCCAGCGACATTGTCTGCGGATTGGTGGCATCAGCAAAGAGCACCTGCACTCCCCGTTTATGAAGATCCCGTACCGTCGTGGCATTCATTTCAATCACCACCACCGCCACTGAAAGCCGGTCCATTTCCTCGTGGAGGGCACGCCCCACCGGACCGTATCCGCAGATGACGACATGATCGCGCAAGGCCGTAACTTTCGCACCGTCCTTCAGCTCATTCTGAGTCTCGTGCTGGTGAAAAATCGGCCAATTCTCCATCCGTTTCCCAAGCGGCCCCGCTCCCTTCATCAAGGTCGGCACCAGAGCCATCGAGATCGCGGTGCATGCTAACAGAACCTGCTCGATCTCGGGCGCCAATCCTCCGAGATCAGAGGCCCGACTCAAGAGCACCAGTGAGAATTCGCCGCTACTCGACAAGGCCGCCCCCGCGATCAAGGCCTGCCGGAGCCGGAGCCCCATCCGCCGGGCCACCCCCGCGACAATAAATCCCTTAATCACAATGATTCCCAAAACCCCCAGAGCAATCACCCACAGAGAATCCCAAACCGCCCCCAGATCGATCAGCAATCCCACCGAGACAAAGAACACCGTCAGAAAGAGATCCTTGAACGGCAGAACATCCGCCAGAACTTTATGCGAATAGATCGACTCGCTCACCACCAGTCCACCCGCAAAAGCACCCAAGGCCAGACTCAGCCCGAACCAATTCGCGCCCCACGCAATGATCGCGCAAAGCCCAACGACCGTCACCGTAAAGAGCTCACGGCTTCGTGAATTTGCCACTGCGTGCAAGAGATGAGGGACGACATAAATACTCAACACCCAGCAAAGTCCCAGAAAGAGAACGCCCTTTCCTAGTGCAAAAAACACCGGCTCGGAACCGCCAGCATCCTCCCCGATCAGCGAAGGAAGAACGACCATAAAAAAGATCACCGCAAGATCCTGAAAGATCGCCACCCCCAGAGCCATCCGCGCGCCCGGCGAATCGGGCTGCTTCATATCTTGAAACGACTTGATACTCACCGCGGTCGAAGAAAGAGCCATCGCAAAACCTACCACCAAAAGCCCGGGCCCCGACAATCCGAGCGACCAACCAACAGCCATCCCCACCACCGTCGTCAAAACCATCTGAGCACCACCACCCCCAATGACCACCTTCTTCAAATGCATGAGCTCACGCAACGAAAACTCAATTCCCAAGGTGAACATCAAAAGAACCACTCCCAGCTCCGCCAAAATGGAAATCGCTTCATCGGACGAATCTCCCAACCAAGCGGTCGCCCCGGTATTTGCGAGGACCAATCCACACAAAAAATACCCCACTAATAAAGACTGCTTCGCCTTCACAAGGAGCAGCGAAACAATAATCACACTCCCCAGAACCATCCCCAAAAGGGCAACCACGGGAGCAACTTCATTTGAGGCAGCGAGTATCATGCGGTTTCATGATAGAGAATCGCGAGGGGCATTCCAAGTGCAGCTCTCAAAAAACAGCAAGCTTGCCCTCCGAAAATAAGGTCTTATACTCAAAGAAATATGAAAGTTCTCTTCACCCTCATTCTCAGCCTAGCTTCCTTCGCAGGGGCCTTTGACATCCCGAAGGGATCTCATAATCTCGCCGAAATCGAGGACGTTCAAAAAATGGCGGCCAAGACCAACCACCCCATCGCCTTCATCATTGCCGAGAAGAAAATGGCCGCGACTTGAGAGGCTTGCCCGGGAGCCGTCAGTGTGTCGGCCAGCAAAGCAGTCCTAGGATTTTCCAAGAGCGTCATCGTCGATGTCTCAGAAACTCCCGGCCTCCCCGATCTCGTCAAGAACGCCTACCGCACCGGCGGAGCATCCATTCCCGTCGTGATCCTCACCGATCCGGGCATGACCAAAATCTATGGTCGCTTCGACCACCCCGCGATGAAGACTCAGAAATACGGCGAGATCTTCAAAGAAGCCCGCGATACCATCAGCAAGGCCATAAAGGACGGAACTTTCTCCGACGGCGGGAAAGCACCGGTCATCGTGACCGTAAAAGGGGGGGGGATCGAGATCTGGAAAAGCGCGGCCGGAACTGAAATCAAGGCCAAATTAACCGGAATCGAAGACAACTCAACTTACCTCTTTGAGACCGAAGCCAGCAAAACCTTGCGCGCTACCGCAGCGCAACTCGATCAGGCAAGTGTCGCCAAAGCACGTAAACTCGCAGGACTAAAATAAGCAGGAAATGAACCTTCTGAAACATTTAAAAAACTGGGCGGTAGTCTTCGCTCTCGCGTCGGTCTCTTCATGCGGGAACGGAGTCGATTCAAAGGAAAAAGTCCTTCCTAAAGCGAGTTCGAAGGATGGCGGTTCTGCCACCGAACGCCGAATGGCGGCCTTGGTCCGGGGGCACTCCTCCCAAAAAAGAACTGACCTCGTCTGGGATGCAAAGCTCACCAGTGCTGCTCGCAAGCGGGCCCGCGACATGGGCGAGCGGGCCTACTTCAGTCACGTCGATCCCGATGGCCATGGTCCCAACTGGTATGTCACGCAAGCTGGATACAGCCTTCCAATCAAGTGGAAAGCTTTCAAGGCCGCAAACCAAGTGGAATCAATTCTTGCCGGTCATAGCACTGCCGAAAAAGCCTTCTCCCGATGGATGGAGTCCCAGAAGCATGTCAGCCATCTCCTTGCGCTCAATCCCTTTTACCAAGACCAAACCCGCTTTGGAATCGGGCACGTTGTTGTCCCAAATTCACCTTGGCTCGACTACTGGGTTTTCGTCAGCGCCCCTCCGGAGACGTAGAGGCCTGGCCCAACCCCTACGCGTCCGTGATTTCAGACTCTCCTGGCAGGAGCTTGGAGAGATGAACACGGCGCCACCGCTTGAGAAGCATCAAGGCCTCCGGGTGCACCCGACTCAAGATCGCCATCTCACCTTCGATCTTCACCACCCGGAATGACTGATCCAATCGCCGTAAAAGGAACTGACTCAGAAGACCCAACGACAAACCAAAGACAAGCCGATCAAAAACATCAAAAGGAGCAAGGGCGATGAAGGCCACCACCCCAACTCCGACGAGGAGCTTTGCAATTTCGAGACCTCTTTGCCGGGCTCTCGCCTTCTCACTGCAACAGAGATTTGCCTCAATCGACCGTCGAAAAAAGAGATGAACCACGAAACCGGCGACCAAAAGCCAAGGAGCAAAAAGTAACCCTAACCCCCACACCCCGAAGAATAAACCAAGTGCCAAATAGAAATAAGCACGGTCGGGAACCGGCCGGAGCGAGAGGTTGATCCTTGTCAACTCTCCTTCAACTCTCCCCGTTTCCAGACAAACATCGGGAAGAATCGCGCCACTTGTGACATACAGTTGGCCACCATGGATCCGATAACTCTTTAGATCACCCTTTACCCTCAATTCTCCCGCCGCTGACTCAGGCGGGGCATACGGATTTGTTGACTCGAGACTCATCTTGCTTTGCTACCATGGGAGTCTACACCGAAACTCAAGCATCACGAATGATGATCCTGCCACTCTTGGAGCCTGCGAAGAGCCTCTGGATTCACCTCGTTCAGCAACGCGACGCCCTCCTCAATTGCCTCGATCCGGATGCCTCTGATCAATCGTTTCAAGAGCGCACTCCCCAGTAAAAGGGTTGTGAAGATGATGAGGCCTCTCAACTCAAACGACAAATCCAGAATCGTCACTCCCGCCACGATCAAAACCGCCGCCACGATCTGACCGGTTTTAAACATCGAGGCCTTCTTCACCGGCTCCTCCTGGACACTGATCCCCATCCGGCAAACCCGCTGAGCCCGAAATAGTAGAAAGATCCATACCGCCAACACCGCAAGAGTAACCCAGGGCAAGCTCATGAACCACGCCACCATCATCAAGGGAATAATGAGCCAGCACACCCAGGGAGGCATCCAAGAAAATGGCACGTTCATCCGAACCATTTCGACATCGACCGCACCAGTTTGGAGACAAATCTCTGGCAGGCTCCCACCGTCCCGCAGATGAAGTCTCCCATTTTTAATCCAGAAACTCGCGGGGTCCACCTCAATCGTAACCGTCTCAGGCGGGGCATAAGGGTTCTCTTGCATGACTTAAAAGGAAAGACACGAGAGGTTCCCCCTCGTGTCTGATCAATGAATCAAACTTGCTCTACTTCACCGTGATCGTTCCCCGCATGAGCGTAGCGTGACCGGGGAAGGTACAGATGAAGTTGTAGACGCCGGGCTCGCTTGGAGCGGTAAACTCGAGTTCTTCGGTCTCTCCTTTCTCCAGCAACTTCGTCGCGTGGAGAATGTCCGAAGTGGCAGGGATGAATTGCTTTTTGAATCCCTCCGCTCCCAGCGAGATCGCGGCAGCAGCCACCAAGTCGGCTTTACCGGGCTTGGTGATAACAAAGTTGTGAGGCATGAAATCAGGATTTACAAAAATCACTTTCACTTTCTT
Organism: Akkermansiaceae bacterium; assembly: GCA_047634075.1. Classification (GTDB taxonomy): domain Bacteria; phylum Verrucomicrobiota; class Verrucomicrobiia; order Verrucomicrobiales; family Akkermansiaceae; genus SW10. The sequence goes on along the minus strand of JBLIDI010000192.1, from coordinate 3,316 downwards.
GCCAGCCTTCACCTCGAAGGCCTTCACATCGTATTGAATCCTTTCGACGATGGCATTGACACGGACCGTCAAGAGTTCGCTGGTATTGCTCATCACTCCTCCCGGAGTGATTTTCATCTTCACTTCTTCCTCAATCTCTTGCTTTCCGTTGGCCGGATCGGCCGCTCCCCACCAATGCTTCACGGTCTCCGCACCCTTGACCACATGCGGATCCGCGGACTTGAGCACCGTTGCGAGAAGGTCGGTATTGCGAACGTTGTGCTGCTGGTAAACCCAGAGAGCCTCCAACATTGGGATACCATCCTCGGCCTTGGCAGGATCGAATTGCTTAACCCACTCTTGCGTCGCCTTGACGACCTCATCGGTGTCGCGCTCGCTGATTTCAACTCGGGTCCGATGACGCACATACATGTCGGGGTGCTTGAAGTTCTCGAGGAGCTCGCTCATCGAAGCGCCATCGATCTTGACCGGCTTCTGGAGCGGACGATCTTCGTAAACCATGCGGTAAATACGACCGTGCTTTTTGTCGCGATTCGGGTCGCGCACGTTGTGCTGCATGTGACCGATGATGACGTTGTGCCAATCAGCGACGTAGAGCGCACCGTCTGCCCCGAACACGGAGTCGGTGGGACGGAAGTTTCCGTCATCACTGCGAAGAACCTCCACTTCCGGAGTTCCCCAGACTTCACCAAGCTTAGAGTTGTTGCCTTCAAAGCCATCGCGATGAAGCTTATAGTTCTTGATTCCAAGAAATCCAATGGTGTTACAGACGAGAAAATTCTGCTGCATCTCATCCGGGAAGTTCGTCCCTGAAACGATGGCATCAGCAGAGACTGGACGGACTTCCTTCTTCAAAAGAGAAAACATCTTGAAGCCATTGCCGTGCGGTCGAACCTGAAAGGAATTACCGCCAGTGCCATCGTTGGCATAAAGATAGCCCCACTGGTCAAAGCTCGTCCCGTGCGGGTTCGGGCTGTTACCAGCAACAAGTGAAACGGTGTAGCGACGAGGATCAAAACGATACATCGCAGAAGTGCCGGTCGTCAGGGAAGGCCCCCATGGGGTCTCGTGGTTGGCCTGGAGGAAGATGCCACTCTGCCAGTAGATACCGCCGTCAGGCCCGAAGATCAGGTTATTAGCAGCATGGTGAGTATCAGACGAACCGATGCCCTGCATGATGACATAGCGAACGTCAGCAACGTCATCGCCATCGGTATCCTTCAGGAAAATGATGTCGGGCTGGCTGGTGACAATCACACCACCATTCCAAAATTCGAAACCAAGGGGATTGTGAACCTTGGCAAATTCCTTCACCTTGTCCGCTTTCCCGTCGTTGTTGGTGTCTTCGAAAATCAGAAGCGCGTCGTTCATCTTCTTCAACGGTTCCCACTTGGGATAAGTGGCCCAGGCGGCAGCCCAGACACGACCTTTGGTATCGACCTGAAGCTGGACGGGGTTGGCCATTTCCGGGAACATTTCCTCATCTGCGAAGAGATTCACTTTAAAGCCATCCGGCACGTGCATCTTGGCGAGGCCCTCTTCACCACTCAGGTATTTGAGGGTTCCTTCCTTATCCTTGTTGGAGCTGCTGGAGCCACCACCCACGTTTGAAATCACTGGAATTGCAGCAGGGGTATTTGAATCATCGACCTTCAGGGTCTTGCCCTGAGCAACCGCCCAGATGGCAGGATCACGATTTGCGGTCATGACATCGAGCATCTGGAGCTCGTGCTGAAGAACGGAAGCATTGGTCTGACCATCCACAAATTTCAGTCCGGAGCGCCCCCCCCAAACGTCGTTGCCGTCAGTTGCACGGTAGCGATTGTGCCAGTGCCAGTTTTTGTCGAGGACCGCCTCACGCAAAGGTTGTTGACTCGGCGAGGCCGTGATCTCTTGCTCAACGAGGGCCTTTGCCAGAACCTCACCAATCATGCGATTTCCGTCTTCGTTAAGGTGAATCCCGTTAATCGTCAGCGGGGATTTGACGGTTCCGTAAAGTTGGATCGAGGGATGATAAAGATCGACGAAAGTCACGCCGTTCTTGTCAGCGGCCACACGAGTGGCCTCAGTGATGGTAAGTAGACGCCTGTTGTTCGCACGTCCGGTGGGAAGATTGCCGTCCTTAAGATTTTCGTGACCAATCGGGCTACAAAGCACGATCCGGGGAAAACTCTCCCCGTTTGGCATGGCCTTGCGGAAGTCCGCGATCATCTTGGTGAGGTTCTTTTCGTGATCCTCGGGCTTGGTGTCGAAGGACTCGTTGTAACCAAACATCGCGATGATGACGTCGGCGCCCACTTGCTTGAGATACTCAGGCAGTGGCGTGAATCCTTTCGAGCGAGGCTGCTTGTTCGGGCGATCGCCGGTGAGGCTCATATTGCGGAATTTTAATTCCATTCCTGGAGCGGCCGACTGGATCAGAGTCTCGGTCCAGCCATCGTGCTGCATCCGGTCGGCAAGGCCATTCCCGACGATTGCGACGGTATCTCCCTTCTTAAAAGCAAAAGGAGCTGGATCCCGGTATTCAACCGGAACATTTACGATTTTGATCTCTTTTCCGTCGGCCTTAACAAAAGTAACTTCCCCGCCCTTCTTGAGATTAAAAGAAACCGAAGAATCAGGAGCGTCCGTCATTCCGGAGACAAAAACCGGCTTACGGTTCGCATCCATCAAGCTCAATTGAAAGCCCTGCAGGCGGCTCCCAAGATCACCCTCGCCTCGATTCCAAATCTGAATGGAATCGACCGAAGCCGATTTCCCAAGGTCCAATTCCCACCAAGGGTCTGCTTTACCTTCCGAGGTGTGAGTTTGACCGTTCTTGGTGTAGTCTGGATTCTTATTCCCATCGATGGCACGGCTGGCAAGGCCCCCGGCACCTATCGTTGACTGGGTCGCTTTCCCCGACTTCGCAATATTCGTCCCACCTGAGTTGACTTCAACTTCGGCAAGAGTGAGCGTGTGGGATTTTCCGGAGAGTTCGATCCGCACATAGCGGGCATCTTTCTGCGCGACGGCAGACGAGGTCAGAGCGAGTAAAGGAAGAAGATACTTCATAGTTTGAGAGATGAATCGATTACGACAAGGAAAGGGACCTTATTTCAGGAAAGACCAAAGGGCAATCTGCAAAAGCGGGTGCGCTTACTTTGCCAAGGCCCCAACTTCCAATAGTCGACTAAAGCTGGGGAAGATCAGACCATGGCATTCCTGAGTCGAAATCTTGATGAAGGCGACCATCCGGGCGCGAAGGCATCCTCGCGATAATCTCTACCCACTTGATCACCCCACCACATTCTCCAGCACCCCGATCCCCTCAATC
>JBLIDI010000191.1:0-8528 GCA_047634075.1 Akkermansiaceae bacterium | reverse complement strand
CATCCTGAGTTGCTCGATTGGTTGACCGTCAATTTCATGGAAAATGGCTGGTCCCTCAAGTGGCTGCATCGTGAGGTTTTGAGCTCCGCCACTTATCAACTTTCAAGCGAGCGACATTACAAGAATGAGGAACTGGATGCCGATAATCTCTTCCGTTGGCGATTCGATCGCCGCCGCCTTGACGTCGAGTCATTGCGGGATGCCTTACTTGCGATCTCCGGGAAACTTGATCCTACCATGGGTGGCCCCACCTTCGATCTCAAAACCAACACCCCCCGCCGCACGGTCTACGCCAGTATTAGCCGTCATCAACTCGATGGCATGTTAAGGATCTTTGATTTCCCTGATGCCAATGTCTCCGCGGCCTCCCGCACCGAAACGACCGTGCCCCAACAACAACTCTTCGTTCTCAATAGTGACTTCATCATCGAACAGGCCAAAGCCTTTGCCAAACGAGTCACCGTGGAAGATCACGATTTATCCGGGCAAGTGAATTTCGCTTATCGTCTCGCCTTCGGACGTCTCCCTTCTGACGATGAACGGAGATTGGCGGAAGCCTACCTCGGCAAAGAGAACGAAAAGGACGACAAACTCTCCCGCTGGGAACAGTATTGTCAGGCGCTCCTTGCGAGCAATGAACTGATGTATCTTGATTGAAACCGGACCCGGACATGCCACACAGACCCTTCCATCAACCAACCATGAACCGACGAGAGATGCTGAGACGCACCGGGGGGGGATTCGCCTCGCTCGGGCTTGCGAGCGTCCTCGCTGATCAGGGCTTATTGGCATCGGAAAACCCCTTGCTCCCGAAGCCGCCGCATTTCCAACCGAAGGCGAAGCGCATCATTCACCTCTTCATGAATGGCGGGCCCTCTCAGGTGGATACCTTTGATCCCAAACCTGCCCTGGAAAAGTACCATGGCCAACGGCCTCCGGGAGCCGAGCGCAAAACCGAGAGACAAACCGGTGGGCTTTTTAAATCGCCCTTCGAGTTCAAGCGTTCGGGACAATCCGGAATTCCCGTCAGTGAGATTTTTCCAGAGGTCGCCAAGTGCATCGACGACATCTGTGTCATTCGCTCCATGCACACCGATGTCCCGAATCATGAGCCTTCGCTCCTCATGATGAACTCCGGAATTACCCAGCCGATCCGCCCCAGTATGGGATCGTGGCTCTGCTACGGCCTGGGGGTCGAAAATCAGAATCTCCCGGGCTTCGTTGTTCTTTGCCCCGGCAAACCGGTGGTGGGTCCCCAACTTTGGAGTAGCGGATTTCTTCCTGGGATTTATCAGGGCTGCCACATTGGCAAACTCGACCCAAAAAAGATCGTCGATCATATTAACAACAAGCATCTTACGCCACAAACCCAGCGCCAGCAGCTGGACTTGATCAACCGGCTCAATGACCTTCATTCAGGGCAACGGTTCGGAGACGATCAACTCGAATCCCGGATTCAGTCGCTTGAAGTCGCCTTCAGGATGCAGACCGAAGCCCCGGAAGCCTTCGACATCACCCAGGAAACCGAGGCCACCCGAAAACTCTACGGCGAGGGGCAGTTTGCCGACTCCTGCCTTGCGGCTCGCCGTCTCGTGGAACGCGGGGTTCGCATGGTGCAGGTTTATTACGGCAGCGGACAGCCTTGGGATGATCATGGCAATATCGAAAAAGGTCACCGCGACAAGGGCCAGAAAAGTGACCAAGCAATCGCAGGCCTCCTGCGTGATCTGAAATCACGCGGTCTCCTCGATGATACCCTCGTCCTTTGGGGAGGCGAATTTGGCCGTACCCCGGTTTCCGAAGGCGGAAATGGCCGGGATCACAACCACCACGGATTTTCGGTCTGGCTTGCGGGAGGGGGAATCAAGGGCGGCATGACCTACGGCTCAACCGACGAATTCGGTTTCGCGGCGGTCGAAAACAAGGTGCACGTTCACGATCTCCACGCCACTATCCTGCACCTCATGGGGCTCGATCACGAAAACCTAACCTATCGATACTCCGGTCGGGATTTCCGTCTCACCGATGTCCACGGGCATGTCGTCCATGATATCCTGGCATAATCCCTGTTTTGACAAACCAAGTGTGCTGACTTTGGGGATTCTTCACAAACAAAAATCACTTCGGCAGCCTGCGGAAGTCATTAGCGTTTTCCTTACGACGAGGGTTTCAGACGGGCCAGGTAGATCCGGTGGATCGTCTGTTCTGAATGCTCATGGGCTTGCATCGGATGCTCCTCCAAATTGAAGCCAGCTTTCTTCAGCGCCATCTCGAGTTTCGGCGATGGGATCGCCATCCAGTAGGCCAGACAGCCGCCCGGATTAAGCGATTCCCGCAGCAGGGCCAGAAAACTGGGCGTGTAGAGCTTACCATTGTCCACGGTGATCAGCGCGTCGGGCGTGTCGTCGATATCGATCAGGATCGCATCGTATTGGTCACCATCTCCGAGGCAGTCGAAGAGATCGGCCAGAATTACGTTCGTTCTCGGGTCTTCGAGTAAGGGACCATTGTGCTCAACGAGGTAGGTGCGGTTCCATTCAATAACCCGACTCATCAATTCCGCAACATCGACGGTGGCCGGCGAGCCCACCAACTCCAGAACCCGCTTGAGGGTGAATCCCATGCCCAAGCCGCCAATCAGCACCCGCGGGTGCTCTGGCCGGGTCGTCGCCCCTTCCAAAAGATCGACACAGCCCAAATCCGCAAGCATCTGTTCGGACCATGTCAGGTTTGTGCTCATCAACACCAACCCGTTATATTCCAGGATTAATTCCCCGTCCTGCTTATACAGGGCGAGCAGGTTTCCATCGGGTAGACTGGTTTTGTCCAGTTGGGTATAAGGCTTCACGGGACAAAGTATCCGCCGTATCCACCCTTTCGACAAGGGCATTGAGCTTCCCCTCCAATCCTGGACCAACCACGGGACTGCTAGGAACTTTCCTTTTGGCAAGAGCCGATGAAGAATAGGAAATAATAGGAAAATAAAAAAATGCCTGCCATGTTTTTGATCCGGGAAATCGTTGGAGACATCATCGTGCAGAAATGGAAACACGGACCCACTGCAGCAAGCATCTCTCCCTTTCGCGCTGAGATAGAAAAGGACATCATGAGGTTCAACCTAAGCGGCCTATTCCGGTCCGGTGACAAGGATTCTAAGCGCTTGGCCACCAGAAAGCCGGATTCCACGCCGCCTACCCCGCCCGAGGGCTTCCGGAAGCTCAACCAAAAGGCCTTTTGGGAGACTCTTAATAGTCAGGGCACGAACAATTAAAACCAGCCTGGCATGTTTTATTTTTATTGCACTCGCAAAAGGAGGTGGAAATGGTTCCCCATCACTACGAAATTTTGCACTTCAACACCGCAAAAGCGTTCCATCCGCCGCATCAACTTCCGAAAAGCCTCCCTCTCGACATCGCCGAAGAGCAATTCGCCCCCGGAAATTCTCGAGATCGTATGGTAGTGACAATCCCGGTCTGCAAAGATCAAGCGCCGCCGCTTCCCCTGCCCGAAATGGGACGATTTCAGGGCAATCCCACCCATTATCGTCCCGGTAAGACAATCGGGCTTCTCCAGATCCGTCAGCTCTCGTTTCGCCTCTTTTTCCTTTGCCTTTATACGTTGGAGCAGGTTTAAACAGCAAAGCTTACGAGGTCAAGCTCATTAGAGTGTCTGGCACTAGAGTCCTGAGGACGTTGTTGAGAAGATCGGGGAGGGGGAGAGAAGGGCGTGGGTTGTTTTTATGTGAAGCTATTCTTTCATCGCATCTTCAATGGGGATCGTAAACAAGAGAGCCAGCGAAGCCCAGCTTCCCGCTGCCATTGAGATAAACTGATCCTTCTTGTGAGGGTAGCCACTTTCGTAGTACGTCTGAAAGGGCTCGCTACGGCTGCGCACGTGCCACGAGCCGTCTTCTTTTTGCGTTTCCAGCAAATATGTGATTCCCCGCTGGTAGATTGCGTTGTCGGCCTTCATTCCGCCCCCTCGGTAGAGAGCGTAGAGAACCGAACCAGTTGCATAGGCGTCGCTTTCCATCTTGGGAAGTTGGGCCCATCCTCCGTCCTTTCGCTGTCCTTCGCGCAATGCCTTCACCGCTTCCTGCACCACTTTCTGATCGGCCTTCAAATGATCCAGCGCCAATAGCTGGAAGACACGATCCTCTGTTTCTTGTGGTTCGGATTTGAGCAACCACGCCAAGGCCTTTTTCTTGCGATCCGCGATCTTCCCAGCCTGTGCCACTGTTCCAAATCCATCCACGCCCTTGAGCGCCAGATACGTCGTGGTGAAGGCGCTGCTCTCCGTGGGTGGACGATTTCCGTTGCTGGGCCAGCGTTCTGCCTTTTGGTCGTGGACGAGATACCCACTGACGTATTCGGTAACCTCATTCGGCTTCCACCCTGCCTGCCGAAGGGACCACAGCGCGTAGCCGGCCCGGGTGTATCCGCCGCCCTGGCCCTTGCCTTCGAGGTAGCGTTTTTTCCCTCGCGCTAAATCGGTCAAGGTGTGCTTCACCTGCGCTTTCAGGTTCTTCTCGTCGATGGAAAACCCTCGAAGTCGCGCCTCCACGAAAGTCACCACCGGCATCGCGTGGCCATGACAGGTAAAGCAACGACTGTGCTCACTTGCGCCCGCGGTGGTCTTCTCAAGCAGAAGGATCGACCTCTCGATGGCAGACTTCAAGATCGCTGGATCCGAGCCGCTCGTATCCGCCTGAAGGCTCTCCCTTCCTAACAAGCAGCCCAACAGGCATACGATCACAGACATATTCATCTTCATCAGAACTGATCCTTTGCTCATTCTCTATCGCTTCCCCTCGTTTTTTGGTAAAACGGACTCCTATGATGATGATGAGCAGCAGCAGCAGGACGAAAGATAGGAGTCATTATTCTTCAGTGACGCGATAGTAACGTGTTGTTGCGCCCCGCACGCTTTCCGCGTTTTCGGTAAATTCCGTAGCATCCCCTTGGGATGGATGGCTATCGGTCAACTCCTCCCATTCTTGGAGGTCCGCGCTCGCGTCGATGATGTAGCTCCTGCCTGCGCGTGAATCCCATGTGATGGTTACGCTCCCATCTTCTTTCTGGACAATATCACTCAGCTGAAGACCCGTGGCATTGGGCGCTTCAAATCCCTCAGCAGTTGGGCCACCGAGCGCTTCCATTTCTTGATTAGAGAGTTTTCCATCAAGAATCTGGATTGAGTTCACATACCAAGGACTGCGCTCATCAACGTCATAGAAAAGAATCACTTCTTGCTCCATGGAACGTCGTATGTGATCGGTCGATTGTGGCACCCATTCATCCTGCAAGACGCCGTCGACCCACTTTGTGATTACTTTTTCGTCGGCAAGATCCACCGCAAATGCGATTCGGTGCCACGCGTCTTCATCAGCGGTTTGTCCCTCAATCCAAGGATAGAAAGTGCCTTCACCATTGTATCCTCCGCCTCCTTGTCCCATATTTCCGCCCTGCCAAAAGAAGGTCGCATCTCCCGGGTTCTTCGTCGGAGAAGCTTGAATAATCGCGGAGGCACCGCCGCCCCCGACCTGCAAGACATCCATAATGAGAGTGTAGCGATTGACATGGAGTCCCCCCCCATTTGGGGCAATGCCATGAGTCATCAGGTATCCAACCTGCGAGCCCTCAGGTACGAACATGACATCGGCAGGTTCCCCACCAATATCGGGAATCTCGAATGAGGTCGTCGTTCCAAATTGCGTTTCCGATTCAGAAACGGCATCATTAAACTGCAAATCACTCCCAAGCGTTGCCTGGAGCCCATGAGAAAAATCCCATTGTCCCGTGACCTTGGGGGGCTTGTCGCCAAGGGTGTTTTTGAAGTCCCAGCGATTCGTAAAGGTCTGCCCCGCAGAATCCCTATAGTCCAATGAAACTTCATTGCGCTCGCTCTGGCGGCCCGTTGGAGGTTGGTAAGTAATCGTGGTGCGCCCAGCATTTGTCTCCACGATCACCTGTCCCGTGACGTCGACGTCATTGAAGCTGAAATTGACAGATCCGGCCATCACCGTGGTCTCATCATCACGGAGGAGAATCTCGATTGGATCGCTGGCCGAAATATCGGCGACACCAGGCCGCGGCGAGACATCAGCAATATAAGCGTGCCCATACTTGGTATCAGTGCTCTCTTTAAAGGCCGCAATGCCGTCATCGTCATTGACTAGGTCTCCTTCGTTAGAGAGCTCAAGTGCGGCATTTGATGCTTGCGCCCAGTAAACAATTCGAATGGGATAGATACCTTCTTCTGGAGCAATAATTTTGAACTGATAGTCCCAAGGAACCGATGAAAACGCAGGGGCTTCCACTGGGCGCACGAAGGTTGCGAGCTCGGTTGCAAAAAAGTCACGAGGATTGGTTCCCGTAAACACCCGAAAGCCATTGTCATTACTGACGGTCGCATCGACCCTCCCGACAAACAGTTGCGCGTTTAAGGTGTGCTCACCTGCCGATAATTCCAGAAAGGTCAATATTTCAGTCGTGAACAATGAGCTATGCCCACCAGTTCCTGGAATACCAGGAAAGTGAGTGTCATCCGGGAAATTGGTCAAAGCGCTAATCTCGGGATTGGCATCCTTTTCGAAATTGATGAGGTCGACATCGAAGCTGCCGTCCGCATTCGGACCTTCGATGGCCTCATCCTCGACCGCTTCACCATTATCGAGTTTAAACGTTCCATTCAACTGCTGTAGCGCGCGTAAATAGGAGTTTGGGATCTCAGTGAAATCTGGTGCTTGTGCTGAAATGACCCGGAATCCTCGATTTTTTCCACTGTCAGTAGCTCCGGCAATACCAGCGGGGATGGTAATAGGCTCTTGAGCAATGGCGTCCGTGAAACTGATCCCCAAGGAGATTGTAACGAGGTCAAAAAATTTCACAATTTTCATAGTAGCGCGAGTCATACCAGACACTGCCGCGTCTCCGCAAGTTGCAAATAGAGGGAGATGACGATTAGGGGGTGTCTCAAGTGTGGAAGGATTGGCATGATCTTCCCTTTGATGGGGTGCTTTCCAGCTCCGAGAGGAGCGTAGGTCATTCGGGAATTTTATTGGGTTTCTTAACTTCAAGCGCCACGGGATCGACCTCCAGTAGGATTTTTTTCCCTGCTTTCAGGGGAAGATCTCCCAATGGCACGCGCTGCCATCCGCGATCGGTCACCTTTGCCGCCACCTTCTGGCCATGGCAAGGGTGAAACCGTCTCCCTTGACCGGTGCGGTGATTCCATAGATTCCCTCAGCCAGGGCTTCCACGGTCCACTCCACCCGATTGGGGCCTGGCTGCGTTTGACTCCACAGGATCATCCAATTCATGACCATCTATCTCATCCCAGCGCTCATCTTCCCAAGATTAGGCGCTAAATGGGTAACGCCCTCGGGATCAATTTTCAAGGTGACCGGTTACGCCAGGTTCACCCTTTTTGAGGTCAGTGAGTCATCGGGATTTTTAGGGTCCTGCTGCGCAAATGCCGGGCTGAAATAGGCCAGGCAGAGGGCGGTTCGGACGTTAAGTTATGTGATTTTCATCGTGGACCTTTTTGAAGGCATGCGGTAGGGTGAGGGTTAGCGAAAATCTGCTCGGGTTCTGGACGGCTCCTTTGTCATGTCGGCTTCCTCTTCCTTTTAGCTCTAGGTTTTCACAATCTTCTGGTGCCGTTGGGTCACTCGACCCTAATCAAACGAACAATGAGAGCAATGGCGGAGAGACAAAAATTGACCAACAAGACGGTTCTTCCGCCGGCGAGAAGCCTCCAACTTTTGGCGCCCCGCCGAATGGCCGATGACGTCGAGCCAAAGAAATGAAGCGACTCGGAAGCCTCGCTGCCTTGTCCTTACTCGCGGTGCTTTTCGCCATCGGTTTTGGTTGGTGTTGGAAGACCGGCACGCCAAAGGTGGCATTTTGCCGCCACTTTGACAGCATGCCAGCCTCAGTAAGCGATATCACGGTGGATGGCCGCTCCGGATTAGCTGGATCCAACGAGACCCTGACTTTTCGGATCTCGCAATTCGACCTTGCTCGCCTTCTCGTCAAACGGGGGTTCTCAGATGTCACGGAAGTGATTCAGAAAGAGATCATACAGAAGGGCACCACTCACAATGAGGGAGCATCGATTGCCTACCACGAGAGGAAACGGGCAATTTCATACGGAGTGACTCCAGCTCGTTACCACGTGATCACAAAATTCGAGGGCATGATTTACTACGTGCTCATTACTGCCGTGGATTCCGACTTGGTCTATTACCACTACCACAAGACCTAACAAGCGAGACCAATCAAGGGATAAGTCGCGGTCCCGAAACGGTAACCTGACGCATGTCAAATCTCCCTTAGCCAAGCTACCTTTTTCTTCGGTTGAGTCCTCTGGTGGAGTACTTGGCTGCTATCCTTTCCTGTCAATTCCGCGTCGTAGATCACGCTGGGTTTGATCGGTTGATGAGAGGTTTTGGTAATCCTAACAAGCTTCTTGAGGGTCGCGGGTTGCTCTGCCGAGAAGTCGTTTTTTCTACGATACCTTTGAAG
>JBLIDI010000190.1:0-8536 GCA_047634075.1 Akkermansiaceae bacterium | reverse complement strand
CGGTTGGCAGAATGCTTTGAGCAATTGTACTTTTAGCGGCAACGATAGTTCGGCGATCGTCGTCAGTGACACCCAGGTTGAACTGGAGAACTGTCTGGTCTGGAACAACTCGTTCAAAAATAATGTCAATCATTCTACCGCCTCGATTTATCTCGATCCAGATTCCATCGGGGTCTCGACCGCGACCTATTCGCACTCGCTCATTCAGGGAAAAGACCTCACGGGCGTGGGGACGGGAAATCTGGACGGCACCGATTCCGCCAACGATCCCGGTTTCGCGCTCCCGGTTGATCCCGCCGAGGCCCCGACCGTGACGGGCGATTTGACCCCGTCTCTCACCGCGGCCTTGGTGAACCGGGGCGATCTCGCGGCGGCCTCTGGAAACAATGACGCCGCCGGGAATCCCCGTGTCGTTTGGGGGGGGATCGACCTGGGAGCCTATGAGGTGCAGCAGAAAGTCATCCTAGTTGATGAAAGCGCCGCTGAGGAGGGCGCGGATGGGATGAGCTGGGCCACCGCTTTTCCGACCCTATCGCAAGGCTTCGTGGTCGCAGGTGGGGGTGATATCTTCCGCGTGGCGGCGGGACTTTATTCACCCGACCTGGGACCGGGGCGGGTGGCGGGAGATGCTAGTGAGCACTTCTGCGCGGATTTTTCCTTTACGATGGAAGGAGGATATCCGGCCGGAGGAGGAGAGCGGGATTTAGAGAATGAGGTCACGGTAATCACGGGAGATCTGGGACGCGATGATCAGCATTCCCTTGGAGTCACTGGTGATGCCGCTGGGATCCGGGGAACAAACGCGTGGGCACTGCTCGTCGTCGATCCGGGCGAAGACGGCGAGGTCGTTCTGGATGGCCTCATTCTCACCGGAGCGGATGCCAGCGAGGAACTCTCGGGATCCCTCGGAGCTCTCATGGCCCGCTCCGGGCAACTGGAGATCCGCGACTGTCGGGTCGTGGGGAATCTGCGGGGCCTCACTATCTCAAACACGGAACTCTCGTTCGAGCGGTGTGAAATCTCGGGTAACTCCGGCCTCGGAGAGGTCGCTACCTTTGTTGATTCCAGGGTGTATTACTTCAATTCTCGGATTACCGGAAACAGTCGTCGCTTCAAACATAAGAGAGGGGTTTTGGTCGTTAACAACTTGGTCCTTGTTGGAAATCTCTCCGGCTTACGGCTCATTGAGACCAATGCCAACATCATCAATCTGACGGCCGCGTCAAATGCCGACCATGCCATCGACGCGGTGGGGTCCGTCGCGGTTTCCTTCGCAAATTGCGTGATCTGGCGCAACGAAACGCAGGGAAGGACACCACGATCGATCGACCTGGGGCCGGACATCTTTGCGAACTTCTCGCATTGCCTCGTTCAACATCATGATCTGAGAGAAACGGGCGAGGAGAATTTCGACGGGACCGACCTCATGAACAATCCCGCTTTCGTCGAGCCATTTGCGCCCTTCTACGCCCCACATTCATCTGGACGTTATGAACTTTCTTCTGGGTCGCCGGGGATCGATGCTGGAAAGGGGGAGGTCAATCTCCGGCAAACCGACGTGAATGGTCTTCCCAGGGTCCAGGAAGATGTCATCAATCTCGGAGCCTATGAGGAGGTCTTTGCTCCGAGCGATTCCGATTTCGATGGACTGCCTGACTACTGGGAGTCGGAGTTCAACGATGAAGGGAATAGTGAAAGTATCGATCCCGCCGCCGACGATGATGGGGACGGTTTCGCCAACCTAGTCGAATTTGTCCACGCCCTTCACCCCTTCCAGCCCAACTCCGAGTCCGAGGCCCGGCGGCTCATGGTCGTCGAGGATGAAGGAACCCAATACCTCGCTCTTACCTATCGGAACAATCCCGCCGCCTCGGTTTCCTACAGCAACTCAGTCGAGCGCTCGCAGGATCTTGGCCTCAATTCTCCTTGGACCAGTGCTGGGATGCTCGTGGACGGCCACCCGTCACGCGATCAGGAGGTGACCTACCGCTCACCCGATGCCATCGAGAGCCATCCCAAGGATTTTCTCCGCCTTAGCATCAGTCGGGTAAATTTCTAAGAGATGGCGCGTAATTTCCGGCACTAATTAAATTTTACTAATAGAAAATTTGCTTGCAGCGGCGTTGAAAGCCTTCCTGTAAGCTTTTCCGGGGTTGAGGTCCTAAGCCTGTCGGAGGTTCACAAATGCTAAGCACCTTCGTCCGGCAATTCGACCGCTCCGGCTCGCTGGTCCGTGTTCGGTCTCTCGTTTGCTGGGCTGCCTGTCAGTCTTCAGCGGCTTTCTGAGCGCTTATTCGCGCCCAGCTCATACAACATCATCCTTTTGATGCTCTCCTCCGGTTGCAGCCCTCGCGGGGCTATCGTTCTGGGTTTTCCACACAAGTCAGGGTGCTAAAAGCACCGAGTTCCAGAGCGCCAGACTTCAGTCTGGGGGATCGTGATTTGTCACGAAAGCATCCTGAAGAGATACCGGGAAATGGCGATGAGACCTGTGTTTCGTGAGTGTCGTTGTGAAGTCTGGCACACACGTGCCCTGGATTTTCCAGTGTCCTTTCAGGACACTGCCTTTCTCGGACCTGTTCCCCCCAGACTGGAGTCAGGGGTTCTGGACCATTGTCCCTTCAGGACCCGATTTTACGACCTTCATTTGTAATTTAAGGTGCTGATTTGAGTCGGTATGCGAGCGGGGATCTGCTGCCCGGAGATCTCGCAAAGGAGCTTTTTCATGATAGTTTTGCGCACTAATTACAACGGCGCAGCCAAACTCTCTCTTCCCGGTTCGTCTCGATTCAAGTTGCGGCTCCACCCGAAAACGGGGCACGACCAAAAGTGCAACTTTTGGCTACTATTCTCTCGCGGAGCTGCCGGATGGGAACGGAACTTCCCTAAGATCCCTCGGAAAAAAATCTGATTTTAATGCCTATGCCGTTCCTAATCATTTCCCAGTCCTCTTAAATCTGTCGGTAAAATCTCTGGGCGTGGGCTTTGAGAGGGCGCTCTGGAGAGAGCCCATCCTTGGGTTCGGCGAGCGTTCCGCTTGTTTGCGGAGACTCGGTCGCTGCGGGGAACAGGCGGGACGCCCGTGCTACGGCTTGCGCCCCACGCGATCTTTGAGGCAGGGGCAATTTGTGAAATCAGCGGGAATCCTTTCGTAAAAAGGCCTTAAAAATTCACCTCCATCCATCCGGAAGAAATCGGTGCTAAGAAACGGCGCAGGAATAGATCAAGGATCTCGCGTGATTTAACGATCCCGATCGTGCCGAATTTCGCGGAGGAAAGATTGAGTTACCAACAATTGTAAGCGTTCGTCTTTGAATCCTAATACCTACCTAGACTCAGGCCTGATGGAGGGTTATCAAACGAGGAAGATGCCGCGTAGTGGTGTGGCCATCTCAGGAGGGTTGTGGTTCGTGAGTTCGGTCTGCCGGTCGCCGGTTGATCCTCAGCGGTTCATTCCTCTCACCACATCGTCATTTCCGTGGCAGCCTCTCACTTCGTTGTATTTCAGCCGTTCCTCCCGTGCTTCCATGGTCACTGATCTTCGCGTCGCTTTGAAATTCTGGTTGCCTGTTCGCGCCCAGTGCCCACCGCTCGGTCGTCTCTCGGTTCGCTCGTGATTGGGGATGGTGAAGGCGAAGGTTTGTTTGCCTTGGCAAGGCGGAGGAAGGTTCCTCTGGGGTGAGGGCCGTTTCTCCTGTCAGGCGACTTGAAAAGATATGATCGAGGCGTTTGACAATCTGAACATGGAGTGGTGGGAAGGGAAACCGTCCGGAGTTACAAGCTAGTCCTCTCGTCTGAAAGTTTTGCGAAGAGGTCCTTCTTCATGACCATGGCGCTGGCGAAGGCGGCCATGCCCTCACTGCGACCGACGAAGCCCATCGTCTCGTTGGTGGTGGCCTTGATCCCGATTTCGGCGGGCGTCAGCCCAAGAGACTTGGCAATGTTCACCTTCATGGCAGCGGCATGCGGCAAGACTTTCGGAGCTTCCGCAACCAGGGAAGAGTCAACATTCATCAACTGGTATCCTTGCTCCTCGCAAAGGCGGGCACACTTCTCGAGAATACGAAGAGAGCAGATGTCCTTGCATGAAGGCTCTCCGGGTGGGAAATAATAGCCGATATCGGGAAGCCCCAAGGCCCCGAGAATGGCATCAGCGATGGCGTGGCTGAGAACATCTGCGTCGGAGTGGCCATCCAGTCCGTGGGTGTGTGGGATTGCGACTCCGCCGAGGATAAGCGGACGGCCTTCGGCAAATTGGTGGACGTCGTATCCGATCCCGGAACGAATCATAAGATTTCCTCGATGGGGATTTTTCCGTTGGTGGCTACGATTGAGTAGACGTCGGGATTGTTTTCATGGGGGACGAGATCAACCCGTCCGCCAGTGGCTTCGATCATCAATTGCCCTGCCGCAATGTCCCAGAGGGAAATGCGTGATTCGATGTAAGCATCGAGGCGACCGCATGCGATGTAGGCCATCCCGAGTGCTGCTGATCCCATCATGCGCATCTTGCGCGCTCTGAGGGAGCCTTTTTTGAAGCGTGTCAATCCGGTGCTCAGCGCTTCTTCGTCCTTACCACAGCCCACGAAGAGGATCGATTCCTCGAGCTTTTCGCGGTTGCTAACGGAAACCTCTTCGCCATTGAGATGAGGCAAGCCGCCTTTCTCGACGGTCCAGAGTTCGTCAACCATCGGGTCATAAATCACTCCGAGGACCAGCACGCCATCGACCCGCTTGGCAATGGAAATACAGAAGTGGGGAATGCTGTAGAAAAAATTTACGGTGCCGTCGATGGGATCGACAATCCACTGGTGGTTCGAAGATTGGTCGCCGGCCAGTCCTTCCTCGCCGTAAATGGCGTGGCTGGGGTGTTTTTCTAAAATGATTGCCGTGATGATGTCTTGGGACTCCTTGTCGAGAGCCAGCTTCAAGTCATGATGAAGAGCTTCGTCAACGTGTTTTGGCTTATTAAAGTTTGCACGGAGAAGTTTTCCAACTTCTTTGGCGGCGTGGACTGCAGTTTCGAGTTCGGTCACGGGGAGATGATGAACGAGAGAGACCTGGATGCGAAGCTTTTCAAGTCCGGAGGGGAGCATAAGGGCGACATTTTTGGAGCACCCCGGCGCTCTTGGTCATTCCCTTTTGGGCGGTGAAGACTTTCTAAACCCTTTCGAACCGATCTCGAGAAGGGATCGGGGACGATTTTATCAGAGGTCTTCAATGACTTCGATGAGATGGAAAGCGAGGTGCTCCTTGCTATTTTGGGGCAGGGCTTCGGAGCGCTCGGGGTAGACCAGAGTGACTTCATTTTCAGAGGAATCGAAGCCGATGTCCTGGCGTGAGACATCGTTGGCGACGACGAGGTCGCAGCCTTTTCTGAGGCACTTGCCACGGGCGTTTTCGATAACGTTTTCCGTCTCAGCAGCGAAGCCGACCAAGGTTCCCTTAAAATTCATGACATCGCGGGCGGAGCCGAGGATGTCTTTGGTGCGCTTCAAAATGAGCGTCATTTCGTCGCCTGATTTTTTGATCTTCTGGGTTGCGACGTCGCTTGGCGTATAATCGGCGACGGCAGCCGCGAAGATGGCGATTTCGTGGCGGCTGATTTGGGACTCAACGGCCTGATACATGTCGGCCGCGCTTTCGATGGGGAGATAGTCGACTCCTTCTGGGATTTCGAGTGAGGTCGGACCTGAAATCAGGAGGACGGAATGACCTCGTTTTGCGGCGGCGGCGGCAAGAGCGTATCCCATTTTTCCGGATGAGCGATTGGTAAGGTAGCGGACGGGATCGATGGGTTCGACCGTCGGGCCGGCGGTGATGAGGACCTTCATTCGTTGGCGATAAAATACCAAGAGTGAACAAATTCCAATCCATTCACCGGAAGAATGGGATTTCCTTTTCGAAATATGATTGCCATTCTGGAAGTGGGGTGATTTCTTTCGGTCGTTGCGCGCGTGGCGGAATTGGTAGACGCGCATGATTCAGGTTCATGTGGGGGCAACCCTGTGGAGGTTCGATTCCTCTCGCGCGCACCATTTTTTCCCCGGCTTTCGGGATGTCATTGTGATTGGTTTATCTGAGGGGACACTCGACTGGGAGCTCATTCTTGCTTCCGGATCTCCCCGGCGTCGGGATCTCCTCGCGGCCTCCGGTTTATCCTTCCGAATCCTATCTCCGGACGTCGAGGAACTGTCGGGGGATGACGTGCCTCCCAGAGAGTTGGCACTCTCCAATGCCCGCTTGAAGTGCCTTGCGGTCTCGCTTAAGCATCAGAATGCCATCGTGATTGGAGCTGACACCGTGGTGGCTCTCGGAGGACGGACTTTTGGGAAGCCGGTCGATCTTTTCGAGGCTGCTAGTAATCTGCGTCTTTTTCGGGGGCGGGTCCACGAGGTC
This sequence comes from Akkermansiaceae bacterium, assembly GCA_047634075.1. Classification (GTDB taxonomy): domain Bacteria; phylum Verrucomicrobiota; class Verrucomicrobiia; order Verrucomicrobiales; family Akkermansiaceae; genus SW10. The sequence continues at coordinate 2,137 of JBLIDI010000190.1, read as the reverse complement.
ATGACCGCCGTTGTTCTGGCTCACGGAGATGACATTGCTGAATTCGTGGAGACCTCTTTTGTGAAATTTCGTGATTTCTCCGATGACGTGATTGAGCGCTACCTCGCGAAGGTTCCGGTTTTGGATAAGGCGGGCGGCTATGCCATTCAGGATCATGGCGAGATGATCGTGGAGAAGTTCGAGGGGGACTTCGATACGATCGTGGGTCTTCCGGTTTCCTTGGTTCTGGACCAATTGGAGCGGATGGGTTTTCCTGTCCCCGTAAAGGACTCATGAGCACGCTGCCCCCACGTTATCCTCTCATCTTGAATCCCAAGGCGAAGGGTGAGAAGGGGCGTCGAGCTTTGAAGTTTATCATGGCTCACGCGACCCGGTTTACCATTTATGCAACTCGCAGCCGTGAGGAAGCCATCGATCTGGCCCGTAAGTTCGCGGAGGAAGGGGAAGAGTTGGTTATCGCAGCGGGAGGTGATGGCACACTCAATGCGGTGGTGGAAGGTCTCGCAGGTTCAAGCACTGCGCTTGGAGTTTTCCCCACCGGGACAATGAATGTCTTTGCCCGTGAAATGGGGATTCCTTACGACAAACTTGAGAATGCCATGGAGGTCATTGACGAGGGACACAGTGAGGAGGTCGATCTTTTTGCCATGAATGGAGCGCCTTTTGTCCAAATGGCCGGGATTGGATTTGATGCCCAAGTGATTGAGGAGACCACCTGGGAGAGTAAGAAACGCCTCGGGGCTCTCGCGTATCTGCTCGCTGCGATGAAGGTCTTGCGAGGAAAGCCTCCCGCCTTAAAAGTGACCTTTAGTGATGGACGCGAGTTGGAGGGAATTGCTCTCCTGGTTGGAAATGGATCACTTTACGGGGGGCAGTTCCCACTCTTTAAAAACGCCAGCAATTCCGATAATCTCCTCGACGTGGTCATTTTCAAAGAAGCGGGATATCAGTTGGTGAAAGACTCTCTCACGGGTTTGGTGAAAGGAGGAATCGATCCGCATTCACACAGTGATTCGGTGGAATACGTTCAATCCGCCGGATTGAAGGTAACCTGTGAGGTGGCAGTTCCGGTGGAGGTGGATGGTGAGCTTTGGGGGCGTGCCACGGAATGTAATTTTCTACCGACGGGGAAGACGTTGCGCGTTTTTGCCCCGCGGGAGCCGAAGTCGAAACTTCGATATGTCTTGTTGAAGATTTTATCTCCCTGGCGTGACTAAGGCAGCAAGGCCTGCGGCCGTTCCTCTCCCTATCAGCATGTCCCGCCGTCCCGTGATCGTTACGCCAAAGTTAATCAGGCGTCACAACTTCCGTTGTTTTGGGCGCATGTTTCTGTGGGCTCTCGGTTCATTTGCAGTCTTTTTGAGGAGTGCCGGGCTGTCATTCCCGCCAAGCCGGAAGTGGCGGGGCGTCTTGAGGCGTTACGCCAGCACCTCGCGGCGCGGGATGCCTGGGTTCCCATGAAAGATTTTTCCTCCCATGCGCCCGATATTTTTCTCCTCGTCAAATTGAACATGCTCGCAATTAGGGAGTTGGTCGGGGAATGGCATTTTCATGTCACGGTAAAAGGGACGGTGAGGAGGACCAGCGTGACGGAAATCGAGGCTTAAGGGCGTCTTTTAAGATTGGGGCCACGGAGATTTCTTGATACCTTGAAGTTCAAGATCATGATGGAAGAGAGATTACGAAGAACGGGTTTCCTGTTGTTTGGCCTCTTATGTCTCTTTGCGAAGGGTGACGAGCCTCTGGAGTGGGATTTCGTTCGGGCGGATGTGGGCGATGTCACTGAGGCTGGCGCAGAGCCGCTGAGGATGAGTGTGATTTTTGACGCCCCGTCCGGAGTCGTGGGCCGGACCCATGATGACGGCGATCTGTGGGTCACCAATTCCAATGGGTTCCATTCCGGGGTCACGTTTGTAGAATGGCACGACTTGCTTGAGAGACCCGATGGTGAGGACTTGCCTGCCACCCGGACCTTGGCCGTTTACGAACTCTTGGCACCTCGAGGTGGTTGGACGGCGGAATTCAACGGCGAGTATGCTGTCATGCTGGCTGGTGGCGAAGTTGCCAAGAAGGACGGCACTCATTTTCAGTTGACCCTGGCGGGTTCATTCGAGGTATTGATCAGGGTCGGCAATGA
>JBLIDI010000189.1:0-8568 GCA_047634075.1 Akkermansiaceae bacterium | reverse complement strand
ATTCCCCGGGAGAGCATTGACCGGAATGATGGCTGCCTCATTGGCCGCGGCAATTCCCCCATCCGCGAAGGGATCCACATAGACATCAGCCTGATAGGCATTGCCCAAAGCTGGATCGACATAGCCGCCCAATTCCAGGCTGGAGTGAGGGGGCTCGAGACGTTGCCCGACCTCGACAGACTGACTGAAGCGAAAATCGAGAGGATTGCTCTCGGGATCAAAATTGGTGCTGTTCGGGTCAAGCGTGAGCAGATGGTCAGTCGTTCCAGAATACAAACGAACATACCAAAATTCATTCCCGCTACTCAAGCGAATGAGCGCGCGGTTACGATCATCCTGGAGCGCGACAGAGAGGTGAAACCGGGAGTCCACCCCGGCTTCATCAGCCTCAGGATCGTCTTGATAGATCAACTCGGGAGAGTTCGTGGAAATCAAATCGATGAAGCTTCCGGCAACAATGTCGTCGGAAGCGCCAGAATTGGGACGCGCAAAATAGCTGTCAAAGTCGCCATCTTCAGGCCACTCGATGAGGTAGTAGTTACGAATCTTCGGCCAGAGAATGGCGTGTTCACCTTCTTCAAGCCAATAAAACTCAGCATTCGCAGCATTTCTGTTCTCCTCGATCGCATAGTAGACGCTCCGGTTCTCGATGAAATGTTGGGCAATGGGTGGACCGGGAGGAGCAACGGCCACGGCGGAAAAGTCACGATCATCCAAAACATCCGGAGGAGCATTCGCCGGAAGGATTTGCTTGCCGATCATGGTGGTCGCGATAATGGCAGGAAGCTCGCTTTTCACCTCGAGAATCTCCATCCCAAGGTGCTCCCGGGCTCCCGCGACAGTTCCGGGGCGGGCATCCCCAAGATACTCAATTAGAACGCGGCCCTCCAAGTTGTAGGCTCGGATCATTTCGAGGGTCGAGTCATACCATACGGTTTCATTCGGGACCGTGGACGGATCCACTCCAAAGGGAATGACCCGATCATCAACCTCAACCTCAGGCGTCGTAGGGTTATCTTCCCTAACGGTCGAGGGCATGCGATCGTTATAAAGAATCTTGATACCCTGGACGATGCCAGTGGGAATCTGGACCCGCGGGGCCTTGTAATCGACTTCGGACCAGTAGACTTGGCGAGCGGTTAGATTGGTCCCAAAACCCACAGTATAGTTCTGCGGCAGCGTGCCATAATTTCCGGCTTGATCCGGAATTGCCGTCACCCAGGTCAGCGACAGCCCCCCGGTCTGGGAGCCATAAATCAGCTCGGAGTGGGGGCTGTAGTAATAACGTTCGTTAAAATCCGCATCGAGTGGAGTGACGAGGGCATTGTCAATCTGGATCAGTTCTCCGGGACGCAGAGGCTCTTCCCGCCAATAATCACGCGCTTCCTCCAAGGTCAGAGGATCATCATTTAGATTGACCAAGGGAGGAGTGATTTCGGCCCCGTAGTCAAAATCCGGCGCGCCCACCCCAAAGGCATAACCGACCTCAATATCGACGAGTTTGAGCCCCGTGGCCGTGACAGAGCTCATCTGCTGGTCCCCACCTCCACTGCTTAGATTTGCCGCCGAGGCATCAGCGGGATCTTGCGGGCGGGTATTGAGGCGGAGACGATTGGCCGCCGATGGTTGGACGTCTGTGGCCTCTTGCGCAGACATCAGCGAACTGACGCCGAGGAAACAAGCAGCCAAGAGGAATCCGAGCCGCAAAGAGATGAAGTTTAGGAGTCGCATCGGTTCGGTTTAAACAAGAAAATAGGAACGTTGATCTCAAAAGAAGAATCGAAGGGAGTTAAAGACGCTACTTTGAAAGGGTTTTTACGGGCTCGCTGTCTCTGGTGAGAAGATTTTCAATGACGATCAGGCGGGCCTCCCGTCTTTCGTCCTGCGTCCGAAGATCTGAGACCTGGCCTTTCAAAGCCGCCAATTGCTTCTTCATCTCTTCAATCTCCTTGGACTTGGCCTCAAGGCGGCGATGCAGTTCTTGGGTCGCTGAAACGTTCAGCATGGAAATGGCATCGTAATCTACCGCGCGGAAGTCATCCACTTCGCGACCGTAGACAAAGACCTCGTCGTTCCCGCCTTCAAAAGCCGTCCGAAAACGCCCTTCTTTGACCTCAAGCACTTCGTGAATCCCCTCCGTTTTAGCGGTAATAAGTCGAACTTTATCACCCTTTTTGAGATCTGTGACCAGCATCACCCAGTCATCTTTGCATGTCGCATTCTTGAAAATGTCAGGAACAACACCGGTGATTTGGTTCACAGCTTGGGGAAAGACCTCTTCAACTTGTTGCGCAATCACCTTCTTGTGACTGCCCGGACCGCGGTCAACAGGGTCGATGAAGGTATAGTCGGTTATCTCGATCTTGTTTATTAACTCAAGATCCTTTTCCGAATTGGATTGATCTGAGATATTCTTGATCCGCGCGTCAGAGAAAGAGATCACAGCGTCGACAGCAGCGAAACCTCTACAATAAAGTGATAAGGGCAAATCACGCAGAGTCCCTTCCACCGTTTCATTAACGGGCCCGTTTTTTGTATATGCCCAGAATTTATCGAAAACTACCCCGCCGCCTGAATAAGCGCTTCTAATATCTACCATTGCCCTAGGCTGATTATTTCCTGTTGCAATCCCAATTCTCCCATCACTGGCAATGCTCATCCTCTTCTGGAAACCTGTGTGGAAATCAATCCCATTTTGATTCACTCCCGCGGTCCTCTGGGATGTGATCGCTTGACCCGTATCACTGCCCCCAAATTCAATACCAGGTGAATACCCTCCTGAATTCACTCCTCGAGTGTCTACCACAAGGCGGTCTGCCCTAGATATTCCTGTAAATGTGGGGCTAGACGAAGAAGCCTTGGCATTGAGTTGTGCCTGAAGTGGGGATGTCACTCCGTTGAGATAATTGAACTCCGTATTGTTGATGAATCCGGATCCCAGTTTTAGGGCATCCACCGAGCCGTTATTAAAGATCGCTCCGGTCAAAGTGCCATTCGTGATGGCATTAGGGGCCAAAGTCCCCGGAGACAGTCCATTTGCCACCTCCGCCACCTTGGCCAGGTCGGCGACTTCCGCAATCGCGGCCCTCAACGCCGTGGGGCTGGCAAGGAGTTGCTGACGGGGTGAGAAGGTCTTGGTTGCGCCGCCTGCAGTAGTAGGCACCACCGAAATTTCAACAAAGCGATCCTGCTCATTAAAGATGGTCGCCAGGTCCGTGGGATTGTTCGATCCGGGAGCCGGGACGCCCTGCCCCAGAATCACGGAAAAGCGCCCATTGGAAACCGGAATACCATTGAAAACTTCCGCCCACTTCTGACCAGTATTCCCGGAAGCGGAATCAAAAACCCGCAAGGTGATGTTGTATTGAATGGCAGCCCCGGGCAGGGGTGCTATGATGACACCGCTTTCATCGGTGATGGTCGCCTGATAACTGATGCCCCGGGGAACCCCGGTCTGGGCAAAGAGTGGTGAACCGCAGAGTAGAAGGCTCGCGAGAAGGGCGGAACGAAGGGTCGTTTTCATAAGCTTGAGTTGGGTTGAAGAATTATTCGGTTGGAAGAAGAGTTGGGATATCGCTGACTTTTCCGAGAGCGAAAATGCCGGATACCTGGATGGATTGTTTGTGAATCCCGGTGAGGGTTTCCGAGAAGGTTCCGGAGAGCAGAGTATTCCCCCACTGCGGACCTTCACCGGGACCGGCAGCCGCCTTGATCCCGAGGATGATATTCCGATTCACGGTGTGACTTTCGATTCCCGGGTCGAGGACGTTTTCAAAGCGGGCATCCTTGTTGTCGTGATCCGGATGGTAGGTATGGAGAAAGGGATTGGTCGGATCATTGGCACCGAGGGTAATTGTTGCCGTAAGGCTGGAACCCGGAGCAAAGGAGTTGGTCAGGACCTGACGGAGCCCCACCGGGAAATGCGCACTGGAAAGACGGACCGCCGTCTCCAAATTACCGGAATCAAGTTCACTTTCATCCACGGCCAGCCCCGTGGTGACGTTCCCCTCACCGTCATCTGCAATGACTCCGGCATAGGCCCGGGACAGCAGAGTCGCTTGCCCGGCATCATTAACATGAACAATGAGACGCATCTTGAATTCCTGCTGCGTGTCATTGAGACCGGTCTCGCTGGACTCGGGAATCAGTTGTCCATCGTCGTCGACGACATTCTTGCCATCGGCGTCCCGCTGAAAGCGTTGAAGTTGGTTCTGCACCTGGGAGATCCGGGCCTCTCCGACCCAGAGTCCGGCAAGGCTCCCCTTCTCTGCCGTGACAGGGAGAAAAATCTCGGAATAGCCCTCGGCATCAGTCACTCTGAGCAGTCCTGCAAATTGATCGCCGGAATTACCAGCCATGGCCGCACGGTCCACCCCGAGAGCAACGCCCCTAGCCTCACCCGCTGGAAGAGTGACCGTTAATCCAGCTCCGAGAGGTGAATAAACATAAAAGCCTTCCTCATTCCGTTCCCGCGTGGTCAACATTGGCGCGGCAAGAGCAGCGCCTCCTCCCGGAGGAGCTTCGGAAGCCGCCGGGGCCAAAGTCACCGTAATTTCCCGATCAGTGCGATTCCGAAGGACAAGACGCTTAAGACTTCCTCCCGTGCCGTAATAAAGACCGGAATCGAGAGCGACTTCGACCTGAACGGCACCGTAGAAATCCGAAAATTTATCAGAGCGCACCCAGAAAGCTTCGCCCCGTTTCGCACTGATCAGGCGGGCTGGCAAGAGGCCCGGATTGGTATCGGACAGCTCGCCGCCGACATAGCGGTAGGCCTCGGTGTTGTTATCGATGATCCCGGCACCTCCAAGGTAGCGGTTCAGCTGTGGCGTGGTTCCGGTCTTGATGGGAAAGCCGACCAGGTTGGAGCCATCGGTGCGCCATTGCACGCGGGGAGCCACCACTTCGCCCTTCAAGCTGAGCGTCTGTGGCAAGGCCGTCGCCTTCATTTTCACCAGATAGGCCGAGTTGGGACTCATAATGGCGAAGGTTGAGTTCCCGGTATCTCCACGGCGCCAAACTTTCCATTCGTCAGCCCCGGTGCCCTGGGCGGTCGAGTTCAGGCTGGGATCGAGACCATTGGGGCGCCATTGCCAGACGTCGGTGATATCGGGATTGGCCGCCAAGAGCGTGTCCAACGATTCACTCCCGGTATCGACATTGAGATATATCGCAGTCCAGCCGGGCTTCAGATCCCAGGATTCGGTTCGGTACTGCGCATTCGCCGAAACAATCGTGAATGCAAAAATTAGAAATAGTAAACGCATGTGCTGGAAGTGATTAATCGACGACTAGGCGGTAAATGACCTTCTCTGTCGTTTCGGCAGGTTCCGCGACCACGACGATTTCTTCGACCTCTTCTGATCGGTAAACAAAGAAGGTCTCGAAGGGATCATCCGAGAGAGAAAACTCCACGGGAGACCATATTTTGAAGTCGCTCGAAGATTCGATGCGGTAAGACTTCCCGTCAATCGCCAGAAAACTGAGATCCGCCCGGCGGTTGGCGTCGACTTTATTGACTCGAAAATTGAGCCCGTCTTCAAAGAGAAGAGCGAAGGTCCCCGCGACATATTCACCGCGATCGCTGAGGCCATCGCCATCGCGATCCCCGGTTGCCGTGAAAACATCAAGCGGGTTGCCTTCAACATTACCAAGAAGCCCCGCTTGGAAGCGCTCCCAATCATCGGGCAAGCCATCCCCATCGGTGTCTTCACCCAAGATAAAATTGATCTGCTTCACGGCACCCGACTCAGGGGCTGGATCGGCAGTCACCGATTCAACCTTGGACACCACCAGTCGTGTGCCATTCCTCTCAGCCGCAAAACTGTAAATCACGCTGGCATTGGGATCGAGAGCGGCAGTCCGATAGACCCCTTTTGCAGGGTTGAGATCGACGGGAAGCGTTAAGCGATAGTTTTCGCCAAAAGCACCCGATTCCGAAATCGAAGCCCGGGCAACCTCAACACCATCCGCGAGAAGAAGAAGGGAAGTTTGTCCGTCCGTCAGTCCAAACCCAAATTCACCTCGAATCTTGCCAAAGATCGTCGAAGGTGGAGCTGGTGGATAAGCAAAGCCACTCTGGGAGACAAATAGTGAAAGTAGCAGAAATCGAATACTCATGGAATGATAAGAGGGAAAATTCAGAGGGACTTTACAATATGAAATCGCATGCAATCACGCAAGATTAAAATCATTGGGAATTCTACGTAGGGCGTTTGGTTGGCTGTGAAGTTTCCCCGTAGGTAAGAGAAAAGTCTCTGTGATCTGTTAGACACCGTTCCCTTGCCTACAAGGTTCTTCGGACGCCAGCCAAACGCCCTAGAATTCTACGACAGGAAAAAGAGGCTCTTTCCATCGAAGTCTGCGCAAAGGTCGCAAACACGGTGAGCTAAAAGAGAAGGATCCCCTTCATCCTAGTTCCCGGAGTAGGAGTAGGTCTTCAAGTGAAGCTTGATGTCCTTCACCGAGCGAATGAAGCGGGCGATGCCCTCCTGCTCATCGGCCAGGAGTTCCTTGGCAGGGATCGCAAGCTTCCAGTTGCTGTTCCAGACCGAACGACCGACCAAACGGCTGCTGGTATAATCTTCGGAAAAATCAGTGAAGAAGAACTCGGCCCGATCAGTGGCCCGGAAGGAAGGATGACGTCGCGGTGAGCGGAACGTGGCGAGCATGTTATCCGAGGTCTGCTGCACCGCATCTGAAGTTGGCTCGACCGATCCAAGATCAAAGGGCAAGGGCATGGCGTAATCCTGGACCGACCAGGTTCGCAAAATATCACCACCTCCCAGCGGCGGGGTCCGCATGGTATCGAGTCCGGTCGGGATGAGGAAGACATCGGGAGTGGCGCTCAGCGCGTCATCGTGGTTATGAGTCGGGTCGCCCCCACCGTCGGCACAGACCAAGCAGGGAGTCATGCCCTGATAGCCTTCAAAGACCACGCCAAGCGAACTGACCTTGGTTGCGAAACTGGTGCTCGAGAAGTCGCTATCCCCCGGGGCGAGATCCTTGCCGAAGAAGTTCTGTCCGGCTTCGATCGTGCTCGGGAAATTGATCAGGAAGCCCGGTTGGGCCGAGGCTTCCGCTCCGCCAAGCTGCATCGCATGCGCTGCGATGTCGGCATCGGTAAGGAGGTTTTTGGTGACGAGGCCTTCAAGCTTCTGCTGCCAGGCAACATCCCCTTCCGGTCCGTCCGGGATGCGGAAGTATTCTCGCCGGAGTGAAAAGGTCGTGCCATTGGTCTCCGGGTTATTGAAACCAAGGCGGCCTTTCACGACGTCGTAGTCCCCTTTCAGCTTGGCCAGAAGACCGGAGAGTCCGGGATCGCCATTCGCGCTGGCCGAGAGCATGGGTTGACCATTGGAGTCCACCACACCGAGGGCGCGTGAGCTGATGATATCGCCAAGAAAAGCCTGTCCATCGGGAGAACCGAGAAGGCCGGTTTCGTAGTCGTAAGCTTGGGCCGCGAGGAAGGCATAGCGTGAAGCCCAATCAAGAAGGGTTTGGTATTCTTCCAAGGCCTCGGTGCGGAAGGTGCGGAAGGCGATGTCGCGGGTGCGGTATCCTTGCACGGCCCCCGCAGCACGGCGGCGGAAGACTTCGCGATTGGCGAGCACGGTCTGACCATTAGAGAGTTCGGTGCGATATCGTTCAACGGCCCGGGTGTAGGCAACCGCGAGAGCATCGACCTCGCGAGTGCGTGCGTATGAAGCCGCATAGAGAGTCTTGACCTTGGCAATCTGCCCTCGGAGATAGGCCTTCTCCTCAATCGACAGTTTCGCAATTTCAAGAGCTTTTTCAGCAATCGTAAAGACGAATTCAGACACCAATGCCGCCTGATCAGTCCCGGTAATGACTGCATTTTTTGAAGCGCTGGCTGCGACATGTGCCGAGAGGAGGGCTCCACGTAAAGGTGCTGCCAGGTCATTCGAGAAACCTGTCATTGTAGGGAGCGCATCTACTGCGGCGAAAACAATCTCATCAGCTGTATCTGCAACCGCATTGAGAGCACTTCTGATCCCTTTGATTGCAATGAATACTTCCTTGTAGATAAATTTCGCCGTGCTGAACGTGAGATCGCCAATCCTAAGAGCAACTCGCTCCTCCATTTCCACTTCGAGGGTATCCAGTTGGGCTAAAAGAACTTTGCGGTCAGTGTCCATGGAGGCGAGAGCCACGTAGAGTTTTTCCTCTGCCAGGCGAGCTTCGTTCAGGGCGGTTTGAATGGAGCCGAGACTCGGACGGCTTCCCAAAGTCGGGTCCGCGATGAGATACGGACCCTGATTCTCCCGGAGAGTGTATTTGTAAGAGAAACTTCTCTCCACACTGTCTTTCACGGAGAGAATGGTGAAGACATTTCTACCATTGACCGAATCGATCACTTGTTGGTCTTTGACATTCAAGTTGAACTGCTTTTCGCCTGCAACGTAGTCGAAAAGGCGATACTCAGGGAAGATCTCATACGGACGGTCAATCACCATATACCTCAGGAGGTCAGGGCCGGTGTAATCTTGCGGATAGACTTTCCCCGCACCGACATCGCCGGGATAGGCTTGACCAAAGATGTCGATG
>JBLIDI010000188.1:0-8603 GCA_047634075.1 Akkermansiaceae bacterium | reverse complement strand
AAAGACAACTGCAAGCCACAATATCCCACTTCACCTGCCACCGGCTGGGGCCTCCTCAATGCCCTCATCCAGTGGCTTCATGACGGCACTAAAAGTCACCGCCAATTTGACGCCTGGTCCACCGGGCAGTGGCAGTCCGGCAAAAAATTCAACAAAGATGCCCTCAATGGCAAAGAAGAAGTCGTCCTGACCATTCCCGATACCGCTGCCGAAAAGCTCGGCCCGAAACTCGGCATGAGCAGGGGAACCTTCAAGCCCAATGAACTCCTCGGTGCTTCGACTCTCATCAAGCGACTCTGGTGGTTTGTCTACCTTCCGGAGATCATTGGAACGACTTCAGGAACACTCAAAAAGAGGCACCCCATGCCCAACACCCATGGCATTGCCTCCGGGGAGGCTTTTTCAGATGGCGATGATTGTGACGAATCAGAAGGCGAGAAATACTTCGCCATTCTCGCCCTCGATGGCGATGAAATGGGCAAGTGGGTTTCTGGTTCCAAGTCACCTACGATGGAGCATTGCCTCTCACCTGAGGCTCACAAGTTTTACGGAAATAAAGAAAATGCCCCAGCATTCCTCGACGCCTCCCGCGCCGTCACTCCGTCCTGGCACCTGCAATTCTCGGAGGCACTCGGCAACTTTTCCTTTCACTGTGCCCAGCGCATCGTTGAGGCCTTTGACGGGCGTCTTCTCTATGCCGGTGGTGACGATGTCCTCGCCATGCTCCCTGCAAAAGACGCCCTCCCATGCGCCCGCGCCCTCCGTGCTGCTTTCCGGGGGGAGAAAGAGCACATGAATGGGATCAAAGGAACTCTTGTGGAAACCCGGATCTCAACACACTCGGATCGCACCACTCCATTATTCAACCTGCAAGAAGAAGGCTACCTCCAACTCCACGAAGACTCGGGAGCTCTCCACGGGTCCGACGCCGGCCTGCTGTCCGATCCGGTCAACTTCCCGGTCCTCCTCCCCGGACCAGCCACAGATGTCTCGGTCGGTATCGCCATCGCCCACCAAAAGTCTCCCCTCCAGGATGTCGTCCGCGCCGCTCAGGTTGCCGAAAAACGAGCCAAAAATCAACTCGGTCGCGCTGCCGTCGCCATCACCATTATGAAGCGCTCCGGTGAAATCCTCGAATGGGGGTGCAAATGGTCGACCGACGAAACGAAGTCAGAAGACTCTGCTGGATATCGCCTTCTTCATGCCTTGGTCATCCACCTCACCGAGGGGGAACTCAACATGCGATTTCCTCACAAATTGGAATCTTTTCTGACCCCTTACCTTTCTCAATCCGGGTCCATCGAAGACGATCTATCCTTCGGAAAGCAATTCGACGCCATTCTGACTCACGAAGTCCGCCACGCGCTCGAACGGGACAAAGGAGGTTTTGAAACCGACCTCGAACTCTTCCAGACCTACTGGCAGGAACTCGACCGGACTGTTGCCAATCATTCTTTTGAAAACCTCTCGAGGTTCCAAACGAAACTCCGCCTCCTCATCAATCTTCTTCGCACCGCCGCTTGGTCCTCCCGCAAGAGCGAACCCTCTGAATCCAACTCCTAACCTGCCGAAAGGCCCCATCTCATGATCACTCCCACCCACCAACTTCTCTTCCAACCTACCGACGTCCTCTTCTTCCGGGATGGCCGTCCCATGGAAGGTGCCACCAGCGGACACGGCGCGGCCTGGCCGCTCCCGCATGTCCTCGATGCCGCCCTCCATCACGCCCTCCGCCGTGCCGACCTCGGAAATCTCCACCAGCATCGCTTGGCCCGAAACGGGAAGAAACTCGCCGAAGACCGTGAAGAACTTGGTCGCACATTTGGATCTCTTCAAAACGCAGGACCTTTCCCCGTTGCGATCGGAAAAGACGGAAGCGAGACCTGGCATTTCCCCCGTCCCCTCGATGCCCAGGGCCCTGGCACCGGCACCACCCATCGTCCATTTCTTGGCGGCGGAAACCTTTTCGCAGCTTCCTCGAACGAACTCCATCCCGTCATCAACACCGTCGCCCCCTCCAAGGAAGAAGCAACGCCTTGGTTCACCCGCTCCGAATTCGAGAGCTACCTAGCGGCAGAACCAATTGCGGCCGCCGGGAAAAAAGACAGCGAACTTTTTGAGAGCGAACACACCATCGGGATCGGCATCGACGCCACCACCAGCAGCACCAAAGAGGGCGCTTTCTACTCCGCCTCTTACTTGCGGCTCCGCCCCAAAACCCGCCTTGGCCTCCTCACCCACTGCCAGGACAAAAAAGCGGGCGACGTCGTCGAGCAAGCATTCGAAAACTCCGGCTCCCAGACCCACATCATCGTAGGCGGGCAACAGCGAACCGGCACCCTCACGCGCACCACCCCCGCAAGCCTCCCGCTTCCCTTGGGGCTCCGCGATGACTTTCCTTCCGCACTCGTTCCCGACTCAAACGGATCAGGGGAAAAATATCTCGTCCGTTGGGTTCTCCTGACTCCTGCCATCTATCCTAAAATCGAGGAAAATACGCAAAAAGGCATCCCGGTTCACCCCGGAGGTTCGCTGCCCACTTGGATAGCCCCGGACACCAAAGACCTCCGCCTCCGCACCCGCCCGTCCCGCCAGCCTGGACAGAGTCGCGAAGCTTGGAGGAAGGATGTTGCCAAAGCTCCCTTCATCGCCGCCAAGCTCGTCGCCGCTCTCACCGGGAAGCCACTTCCCATCACCGGTTGGGCCGCGACAGCCATTCATCAGGAGACTCAGAAAACCGACCCGTCACTTGCCGGAGCGCGATCGACACACCTCGCCGTCCCGGCAGGGAGTGTTTACTACTTCGCCTGCGACACCGCCAATGCCGCGCGGCAACTTGCCGATGCCCTCAACTGGCATGGCGACTCGGCGGGCACTCAAATTCGTAATCGCCGTTCATCTCTCCTCGGCGAAAAAGGCTACGGCCTCGGCATCTGCGCCCCCTGGCACCCCCACGACCTCTCTCAAAACCCTCAACCTTAAAAATAAATTTCAAAAACCACATGAAAACGAAACTCCTTTATCTCTTCACAAGAACCCCGCTCCACATCGGTGCAGGTTCCTCCGTCGGAGCCATCGACCAACCCATCCAACGCGAACGCCACACCGGCCACCCGATCATTCCAGGATCGTCTTTGAAAGGAGTTCTCGCCGATCAATACAACGCCACCGACTCAGATAACCGGATTTTGAAAGACGAGGATCGCAACACAACCTTGCGCACTGATGACGGAGCACGACTCTTTGGTCTTGGCGCTGGAAAAGGTGAAAAGGACTCTGGAAATGCCGGTTCAATCAGCTTTTCGGAGGCCAAACTTCTGGCCTTTCCCGTTCGCTCGGCCAAGGGCTGCTTTGTCTGGCTAACGTCACCTTTGATTCTTCATCGCTGGTCCCGTTCCGCTGGCTTGGCCCTCACTATTCCGGAGATTAAAAATGAAGATAAAGCCTTCTTTTCCACGGCAACCTTCGGGGAACACCTCAACAACAATACCAATCCTTCGGCTCTTTTTGAGGATTACCTTTTTCACCATGCGGGCGAATTTGACCTCGCCGAAACTCTGGCCAAACAAACATCCGACGACACTGTCTGGAAGGAACTGGCGGGCAAACACCTCGCTCTTGTGAGTGATGATGTGCTTGCTCACTTCGTTCAAAGTAGCTGCGAAGTGGCTCAACACGTTGTCATTGATGACGAAACAGGAACGGCCAAGGATGGGCTGCTTTTCAACCAGGAAAATGTCCCAGCCGAAACCCTTTTTTACGGCACCCTTCACTCAAAAAGCGAAGAAGATCTCGACCTCCTCACGATCCCAAATCCCATCCAAGTCGGTGGCGACGCCACAACAGGGCTGGGCTTTTGCACCACCACTAAAGTCACCGTATCATGAGCAAACTCATCAATCTCGATCAGGTCCGGGCCGCCAATGCTTTGGCTGCGAGTGAGGTCAAAAAATCAGATAACGAAGGGGACAATCTTTCCGGCTATCCGTCTCTCGTCATCAACAACGGGCTCATCGCCACAATCGCCTTCTCAGTGGACAAGGGGAAACAACACGAGCGCATTGCCTTCGCCATTGCCACTCACTTGGCGCAAAGAGGAATCATTCTTTCCAACTCAGCGATAGGGTTACGCGACGCTCTCTGCGCAGTTTCATCATCGGTCCTGAAGCGGGCCACCGCCGAAACTTTGGCCTTCCTCGCTTACCTCAAACGCTTTCACCGCTCCTAATCATGCCAATCTACGCAAATCACGAGGCGAAAGAATTTTGGCTGGCCACCACCAAACGGGCGCGCTCACTGGCGGCTTCATATTTCAGCGAAATCAAGGATGCGGGTTCAAAGGACGATCAATCTTATCGCCAGAGGCACGCCGAAGAGTTGAAACGGGCTGACTGCCACCAAGGCCTTCTCGACCATCGATCTACTCTGAATTCCCTCATTCAAGAAAAGGGGGGAATAATTGTCTTTGCGAAACTTGAAGCTCGCCTTCTTGTGAATACTTCGGGAGGGGTCATCGAAAATGGGGGACTTTGCCTTGATCGGAATTCCGGTGTTCCTTTCATCCCCGGAAGCGCAGTCAAAGGCGCGGCGAGACGGCATGCGATCTGGACCCTCTCTCAAGAGCAGGATCTCGACGAGAAGATCACGCTCTTAACTCAAATCGGATTGGTGTTCGGCTTCGGTGATCAGGAATGGAATCCGGGGCGACAGCATTCAAAAGAGCATCCCTACGGCGGTTCCGCGAAGTCTGATTTTTGGCTCGCCATGGTCCCCTTGGAGACAACTGGCCCGGACTCCGATCAACAGCGTAGCGAGAACTGGACCAAGGTCGTTGAGGAGGCCCAGAACAAAATAACGCAAGCGCTTCGACGCGACAAATTCCCGAAACAGTTGAGCGGCTCAATCGCGTTTCTTCCCACCTTCCCTGAAAAGGATACAGGCATCGACCTCGATATTCTGACCAGCCATCATCCCAAATACTACAAAGACGATCAGGCGACCGCGACCGCGACCGATGATGAACCGCCAATCCCATTGATTTTTCCAGCAATCCCTTCCGGGACCACTTTTCACTTCCCCCTCATTGCCTGTCAACCCTTCGCCACTCCTGCTCTTGAAGTCTTCGCCAAAGAACACCTTTCAAATGCTCTCGAGATCTTCGGCCTCGGAGCAAAAACCAACGCAGGATATGGATGGTTTTCCATCGATTCCGCAGCTCAGAATCGGGCGGATCAAGAGCGGATTGATGCCCTCGAGAAAAAGAAGCGGGAAGAATACCGCGCCACTCTCAGCGAGGATGAACTCATTGCCGAAGACCTCAAAGATCTTACCCCTGATGAATTTGCTCGTGTCATCGGTAACCTCGAAAATGAAGAACCGGACAAGCAAAAAATCGCGTGCCAAATGCTCCTCAACTCAGAAAAGGAGCAATGGGAAAAGTGGCGTAAGCAGAAAAAAGGAAGATGGACTGAGCGGGTCCCAAAGATCCGAAGCATTGCCACTCAACACAACATCGAGCTCTCATAAATGATGATTCACGAACAAATCAAATTCGAATGCCTGACTCCATGCTTCTGTGCCGGGGCAAACCAAGCGCAAGCAGAAATCAGACCCAGCGCGATCCGCGGGGCTCTCCGATGGTGGTTTCGCTGCCTCGGTGGGTCTCCACAGCAGGAACAAGAAGCTTTTGGCGGGACACAACCAACCCGTGCGAGCAGCATTCAAGTCCGCGTTTCTGATGTGATCATCAAAGCAACTGGGCAACTTCCGAAGCCTGCGCAAGCCGACCCCTTGGCTTACATCCTTTACTTTGCTATCATTTCTGGTGGGGAAGGGCCCAATTTTGGACAGGGTCCTCGCTGGACCGACCAAGGGAGTCTTGGTCCGGGGACCACTTTCGTTCTCCGGATTCGCCAGACCAGACAACTGTCTTCAGAAACCGGGGTCATCATCCGCCAATCGATCGAGGCGTTCAAACATTACGGTTCAATCGGGCTACGTATCACCCGCGGACTTGGTGCGCTGCAAGCGCAAGACATCACTCCGACAAGTCGGCAGGCTCTCGATGAGTCACTCCGGCAAAAAGGCTTTGCCGTGAAACACCGGGATCGCACCTATAATGACTGGAAAGCTTTGATGAAAGAAGCCGGGCGGGTTCTCAAAGAGGAGTTCCGCATGAAATACGGAGCCGGAGGCAACCAGAAGCCTCCTCAAGCAACAGCTCTGGGAAACATCAAGCCTTCGCGCCAAACCTCGGCACTCTATCTCAGGCCCATCAAAGTAGGGAATCAACTCGCGCTATCCGCGTTTGAGGCACCCCATGACAAGGTTCTGGGTGACATCTCAAAGCGAATTCACTCGTGTCAGATTCTCGAAGAACTCGATTTTTAGCCGCGCCCAACACCCAAGCCACTATGCACCTCATCTCCACTCTCGGATCTTCCTTCGCCGTTGTCCCTGAGGCTTACCTGATGGGCAACGGCGACGAGAAATATGCCCGCGTCACCGTTCTCACCACCAGCAATGTTGAAGAGAGCATTGCAAAGGTGATCGCGTGGTTTGGCGATCATGCTCCCAATGTCGGTCTCCGGATTCTCACCATTGATGATCTCCCGGACATCCGCTGTTTCGATGACCACGCTCGTTACGAAGAAGCACTCTTTCGAGTTTACTTTGACTGCCTGGAAAAATGCCACGAGCGCGCCACCCTCCACCTTTGTCTCGCCGGGGGCTTCAAGACGATGTCTTCCTCGGCCCACCAGACTGCCGACCTCCTCGGGTGTGGCAGCCTCTTTCATATCACCTCGCCTTTTGGCGAACGCTTTGACGATCATGAAGCCATCCTGCGGGGCATTCAGGACAAAAATATCAACCTGATCGCTCTCGGTTCCCGGCCCGGTTGGCCCACCATCCGGGGCCTTGCCGGTGAATCCCCCGGTATCCCCCAAGAGTCCGGCTGCCTGCAGATTACCAAGACCTCCCTGCGGGACAAAATCCTGACGCGTCTCCGCGAAGCGAATCAACTGGCCCAGTCTCAGGATGAGCTGGCCAGTCTTCCCTTTCCCATCCTTGCCACCTGGACTCCTTCGGCCCGAGACTGGCTTCAACAGCCCCTCGACCCGTCCTCACCCACCGATCAAGAATGGGTCGCCAATCTTCCCAAAATTGAACTCCACTGTCACCTCGGTGGTTTCGCCACCCACGGACCTCTCCTCGACCAGGTCCGGACCGCCGCCACCAATCCCGACAAACTGCCCCCGCTACCGACTGCCGAAAGTAAAGAAGCCCGCGACATCACTCACCCCGCAGGCTGGCCCCACCCGGCGGATCCCTGCGGGCTTGAAGTCTACCGCCACCTCGGCGACCTCAATGGCTCCGCCCTCCTCAAGGACCCGGGATGCTTGAAAAAGCAAATCCACCTTCTCTACGCGCATTTCTTGGCACAAAATGTCCGCTACGCCGAAGTCCGTTGCTCGCCCGGAAACTACGCCTCACCCGGTCGCTCCTCATGGCAGGTTCTTGAGGATATCATCGACCACTTTAACGCCGCCATGGCCGGTGCTCCGGAGGGTTCCTGCCATGTCAACCTCATCATCATCGGGACCAGACAACCCCAGGGAGATTTCCGCACCCAGCTCATCCGCCACCTCATGCTCGCGGTGACCGCTGCCGAGCATTTCACGGACGCCAAGTCCTGCCGCGTCGTCGGGGTTGATCTCGCCGGATACGAGGACAAGACCACTCGCTCCCATTACTTTCGCGCTGACTTCCTCCCCATTCATCGCGCCGGGCTTTCGCTCACCGTCCACGCCGGTGAAAACGACGATGCCGAAGCCATCTGGTCCGCCATCTTTGATCTCTCCACGATGCGTCTCGGCCACGCCCTCTCCCTCGGAGAAAACCCCGCTCTTCTCCAGTCAGTCGCACACCGCCGCATCGCGGTCGAGATGTGTCCCTACGCCAACCTCCAGATCAAAGGCTATCCCCTGGATCAAGAAGCCAGGAGCGCAAGCCCGGGACAACGCTACCCCCTCAAGACCTACCTCGATGCCAACATCCTCGTCACCGTCAATACCGACAACATTGGCATCTCAGCCGCCAGCTTGACCGCCAACCTTCTTCTGGCCTCTCGCCTTTGCCCCGATCTCACCCGGCTCGATTTTCTCCGGCTGCTCCGCCACGCCGCCGACTCGGCCTTCGGCCCGACTTCCCTCCGGCAAAATCTCATCGAAACTCTTCAAAAAAGCCTCCCATCTCCTATTTGATTCCATCATGACCCTCATCTATCTCGCCACCCTTGGAGGAGAGCTCGACCCTGTTTTTTTACCCATCCAGGAGCTTCACGAACTCACGCAGATCTTTCTCTTCGCCTCGCCCGAAAGCGAAGAAAAAGCCCGCGCCCAAATCGAGTCACTGCCCATCAAGCCTACCGTCATCCACACCCCCGATTTCAACGACCTGACTCTTTGCTATCAAACTTTCCGCCAGGAAATTCTTCACATCCTCGAGACCTCGCCTCCCTTGGACACCCTCCTCTGCAACATCACCGGCGGGACCAAGCCCATGTCAGCCTCCCTTATGATGTTAGCAACCGAATTCCAACT
>JBLIDI010000187.1:0-8671 GCA_047634075.1 Akkermansiaceae bacterium | reverse complement strand
AACTCATGGAGAATGATTTTTCAGGCACTCTCGATCAGCTCCTCCAAATGCCTGACGGTCTTGCCCTCCTCAGCTCGAACAACGACCTATCAGATGCAAGTCGTCAACTCCTCCTGAGCCGCTTTGCCAACCTTCCCCAAGCATGGAAGGATGAGCTCGGCTCAAGAAGCTATCGGTTGACCAGTCGGATGGAACCTCACGAAATTTTGGCGAAAGATTGGGTATCCATTGGCCTCTCAGCCAAGCAAGTGGGTGAGGTGACCGGCATGGCCCTCTTCTCCCAAACCCGGAGAGATGAGAGCAAGGCTATCGAATATTATCAACAAGCACAACTCGCCCCAGCGGGGGCACAGCAATACCTCGACATTCTGCGAAGCAATGGCGGTAGGGAGGTCATTGCTGATCTCCTCCCACATCTGAACGAGGACGACGCTCGATACATTCGCGATAAGATGGGAGGCGAAGCGAAGATCCTGAATCCTCCTGACCGGCCTCAAACAGCCGAGGCTCTCGCCACCAGACTGACGCAACTCCAGCCTGATCGTTTCTTTAAATTGACCTATGCCATGAAGAAGTGGAATGACGCTCAAAAGGAAAAATTCCAAAACGACTACGCTGCCATGCAAGGTAAAGAACGTGATCGGATCACTGCGATGCTTGCTGTGTCTGGTGAGACCTATCAGCGCGCAACGGCGCTTCGTGAGGCATTTCAAAGTCCTGAAGTCCTTACGTTTGCCGAATGGGATCAAGACCGTTTTGAGCGCCAAGTCTCCGAGACTGCGGTCGAGCTTTTACTGGATGACGCCGACCGCGCCACTCGCTGGGTTAAGGGCCTGCCTTTGGGGAATGCCCGGACTTGGGCGATCAGAAATGTTGCTTCCAATTGGCAAAATTACGACCCGCACCAAGCGTCGCAATTTCTTGAATCGTTCTCGAAGTCAGAGCTTGAAGCTGTTCCAAGTGGACGTTGAGAGTGATGAAAAAAGCCCTGCCGGAAGAACTCCGGCAAGAGCTTGTAAAATAGGAAGACGGTCAGGCTTACTTCGTCTTGATCGCCTTCTCGATGGCCTCCACGACTTTGTCCGACAGAGGGGCGTCACCTGACCCGAAGCGAGCGATGATTTTGCCATCGGCGTCAACGAGGAACTTCGTGAAATTCCAGCCAATGTCACCGGTGAAGGGGGACTTTTCACCAGCGAGTTGCGTGTAGAGGGGGTGGCGTTTTTCACCGTTCACCTCGACTTTTCCGAACATCGGGAATTTGACATCGTAGGTGGCTTTGCAAAAAGTAGCGATCTCATCGTTAGTGCCTGGCTCTTGTCCTCCGAATTGGTTGCAAGGGAAACCTGCGACCACGAGTCCTTTTTCAGCGAACTTTTCGTGGAGCTCTTCGAGCCCCTTGTATTGCTTGGTGAAGCCACACTTTGAGGCTGTGTTCACGATGAGCACGGCCTTTGGCTTGTAGGATGCCAACGTCGTTTCTTTGCCCTTGATCGTCTTGACTTTGGTTTCCAAAACGGAAGAGGCGTTTGCAAAACTCCCACCAATTAAGCAGGCCAACATAATATTTCGAATAGTTTTCACGAGAGAGGAAAGTGGACCGGCTTTCCAAAGCGTCAAGATCACTTGGTGAAATTAGAGGTTCCGGTTCTGTTTTGAGCCCCGTTCCATCTTGATTCCCTGACCACGGGCCCAGAGCTGGAGATCGCGCTTTGCGAGGGCGGCGGCCATGAGATCGGGGAATTGATTTGGAGTACAGGCGAAGACGGGGATGCCGAGGGCCGCGAACTGGGCGGCGTAACGGTGAGAATAGTAAGGTTGGCCTTCATCGCTGAGGGCGAGGAGAGTGATGAGTTGGACACCGCTTTCAAGGATGCGCTTGGCGGTGGCGATCATGTGGCGTTGGTCGCCTCCTTCTTCGAGGTCGGAAATGAGGACCATGACGGTATCGCTGGGGCGGGTGATCTGGTCTTCGCAATAGCGGAGGGCTTTGTGAATGTCGGTGCCGCCACCGAGTTGGGTGCCGAAGAGGAGGTCGACGGGGTCATGCAGTTCTTCGGTGAGATCGACGACGGCGGTGTCGAAGACGACGAAGCGGGTGCTGACGGCGGGCATGGAGGCCATGACCGCTCCGAAGATTGAGGAGTAAATCACCGAGGCCGCCATGGATCCGCTTTGATCAATGCAAAGGACGACGTCTTTGAGAGATGATTGCTTGCGTCCGAAGCCGATGAGTTTCTCGGGAACGATCGTTTTGTGCTCGGGGAGGTAGTTGTGGAGATTTGCGCGGATGGTGCGATGCCAATCGATCTCGCGCATTTTGGGGCGGGTGTTGCGGAGTCCGCGGGAGAGGGCGCCTTGAATAGCTTGGCGGGTGGGTTGGGTGAGTTTTTTGAGGAGTTGGTCGACGAGTTTACGAACGACTTGGCGGGCGGTCTCGCGGGTCTTGGCGGGGATGGCGCGGTTGAGGGTGAGGAGGGTCGAGACGAGATGGACGTCGGCTTCGGCTTGCGAGAGGACTTCGGGTTCGAGGAGCAGTTCGGCGAGGCCGAGCCGCTCGATGGCATCTTCCTGCATGATTTGGACGACGGTGGAGGGGAAGTATTTGCGAATGTCACCGAGCCAGCGAGCGACCTTTGGGCTGGAGGCTCCGAGGCCGCCGCGTTGTCCTTCTTGGTCATAGAGTTGCTCAAGAGCTTGGTCCATGCCGAGATCGTGTTCGGAGAGAGCGGGGCAGCCGGGAGGTTCGGCTTGGGAGCCGAGGAGGAGCCGCCAGCGGCGGAGGGATTCGGGGGAGGTCATCGGAGATGGGGTGAAGTTATCCGGAGAAAGACGAGATCGCAATGAGGATCAGGGCGGGTCGGAATCGATTTGCTGATAGTTTTCGGTTTATAGTTCGGCAGTCGGTGAAGAAACTTTGTAACCTCACCCAACCGATTCGTCAGGAACCAGTGTGAACCCAAATTATTGTCCGACTTGCCAATCTCCCATCGCTCCGGATGCGCCGGGAGGTTTTTGTACTGCTTGCCTCCTGCGTGATGCGGAGGAGCCCGCTTCTACGGTGAAGCATGCGGCACCGTCGATCGATCGAATCTCGGCGGCCTTTCCCCAACTTGAGGTGCTTGATTTTATCGGGCAGGGCGGGATGGGGTTCGTCTATAAGGTGCGTCAACCGGGTCTTGATCGCGTGGTTGCGCTTAAGATCCTGTCGCCAGCTTTGGGAAAGGATCCGGCCTTTGAGGAGAGGTTTTCGAGGGAAGCGCGCACGCTGGGGCAGCTTCAGCATCCGAATATTGTCACGGTTTTCGAGCATGGCGAAGAGGGCGGCTTTTTCTATTTACTGATGGAATTCGTGGATGGAATCAATCTGCGACAGGCGATGGCTGCGGGAAGGTTCTCGCCGGAACAGGCTCTCGAGGTGGTGCCCGGGATTTGCGATGCTCTGCAAGCGGCGCATGCGCAGGGAATTTGCCATCGCGATATCAAACCGGAGAACGTGCTGCTAGATCGGGACGGAAGGGTGAAGATTGTGGACTTTGGGATTGCCTTGATGGTCGGGAGTTCGGAGCGAAATTTCACGCTGACGGCGACGGGAGGAGCGCTTGGAAGCGCAGCCTATATGGCTCCTGAGCAACATGAACGTCCGCACGATATCGATCATCGGGCTGACATCTACAGTCTCGGTGTGGTGTTCTATGAAATGCTGACTGGAGAGTTGCCGCTAGGCCGCTTTCCGGCTCCGAGCGAGCGATCCTTGGTAGATGAACGAGTTGATGAAATCGTTCTGAGGACTCTGGAGAAGGAGCGTGATTTGCGGCAACAGAGTGCGGCGGAGGTTAAGTCGGAGATTTCGGGATTGGCGAATGGTGCGCGATCCGAGAAGGATGAGAAGAAGGAGGGGTTTCGCTTTGGCGTGCCGCAATTGATGGTGGGTTCGGTGGGCTTGTGGCTCGGTGGATTGGTCCTCGGAGGAATGGGAGGAGCGGGGCAATACCAAGGGCTGCTTGCGGTAGGGGCTGCTTTGTTTGCGGTGGGATTCCTCGGATGTTTGTGGTCTCTGTGGGAAATGAAGACGGGGAAGATGCCATTGAAAGGTAGGAGGATTTTGATCGCTCTGACCATCGTGCCGATGTGTCTCGGAGTGATCGCGGGCTTGTGTTCTTACTCTCAGTTTTCGGGTAGCTTTCCAAGGCAGGAAGGAGGATTGTTAGTGGGTTGTGTTTTGATCTTGTTGGTGGCGTGTCCGCTTTTCTGGCTCGCGCTTTATTTGGGGCGACCATTGAAAGCGCGTAAGAGGAATCTGAGCACCGGGTTAAGAACGACAGGTCTTGTACTCGGGGTGGGGTTTTTGGTGGCGGGAGGTTTTTACGCAAAGGTTCACGATGGCAAATGGCCCGCGATTGGAGGACTGGCACAGTTCGGAATTCAGTATCCAAACCTTACTGATGTTTCGGACGATGAGCTTTCTGCTTGGGCTGATGAGGCTGCTGGGAAATACAAAAATGATTACCAGATTGAGGTGGATCATGGGCACGTGCGAATCCGTGCCTATTGCAGGGATAGCGAGAACCAAGAGAAGGAATACTCGGCAAAAGAACTCAGTGTGGCTCACGTTAGGTCATTCTTGGATCGATTTTTTTGGTTGGTGCCCCTCGACAGTTCGACAGGAGTGGCTAATCAGTATTGGAGCTTTGGCGGGTCGTACGATGCGAAGCCGATTCGGTTGGCGATTGCACTTCTCGTTTCGCTGGGAGCCTTCTTGATTTGCTGGCTTGGTCGGAGAGAAATGCTGTGGGTTGTTGGTGCCGGAGTTGTCTTCTATGGCGTCTTAGCTGTGGTTCCGGTGTGGGGTCGTGATTCCGATCAGCTTCAGCTTGTCGAGGGAGCACCATTGGAGTTTTTTAGCGATTCGGAACTGCCAGTTCCGGACTTTTCAACTCCAGAGAGCGCGGTGAGATCATTTCACGAGGCGGCCAGTTTGGGGAAAGTTGAGACTGTGAGGCGCGGGGCGTCACAGGCACTCCGCATGTGCTTGGATCAAGAAAATGAATGGGAGGAGCTTATGAGGAAAAGCGATCGGGTGAAGACTCTGCGAACCCAGATGGATGAGAGCCGGGGAGCCTTGAGGGTCCAATGTAGTTCACGGTATGGAGGTTCAGGCGGAGCGTGGGTTTGGGTCGTAAAAGAAGGTGGCGAGTGGAGGGTGGATGGTTTGAATTATTTCACGGATAGCCGTAACTTTGCTGGGCCGTTTACCCCCAATCGAGTGAGAAGGTCGACGGTAGAATGGACGGTGAGACCGACGGTGACGGATTGGGTTCTCAATGGGGCGGGTGAGGAAGTGAGACTTGCGGGCGATATGAAGGCTGATGTGAAAAAGGTGGCAGGCTATACGGTTTTGCTGGTCCACGTCGGAGGTCACCCGGTTTTCATGGTGATTGGGAAGGAATATGGGGGCTTCATGAAGACGATGGGGAGTGGGGGTATCCTTTCGGGTTCGGTGAGTTTGGGGAAGATGCTTGATTTCAAGGTGCCGGGTGGGAACAAGGCCACGATCAATTCCCGGACCTACGATCTGAGCAAAGGGCGGGTGTTTTATTTGGAATCCGGAGGAGCGATGAAGCAATTTGCGAAGCATCCCAGGCAAATTGGATCGGAGGCGGTATTCAGCGGAATGATTGATGATATTTTTTCGGAGACTTCACCTGGCTATGTGGTGAGGTCACTGCTGGCGGCGGCGACCGAAGGTCATTTGAGTCGATTTCGGAGAAGGTTGTCGCGTTCCTTTCTCGCGGAATTGGAGAAGGATGGCGGAGGGAATTCGATGGGGGATTTTCCCAAGGTGAAGTATGTCAAGGTGACACGAATTGGCAGCAAGAATGCCGATGTGTTGGTGACAACCAAGGCTGGGAAAAAGCAAAATCTGACCTTTGTGATGGTTCTGGAAGAGGGGAGATGGAAAATGGATGGGTATGGACGCTGAGTTTCAACAGACCAATTGGACGCTCGTGATTAACGCCCGGGGGACGACTCCCGAGGCAAAGGAGGCTCTCTCGGATTTGTGCGCCGTTTACTACCGACCTGTCATTGCTTTCATCCGGCGCGAAGGACGGGACGAGGAGGCGGCGCGGGAGGTGGCTCATGCATTTTTTGAGAGCGTTTTGGAGAAGGGGATGGGGAAGCCTGATCCTGAGCTAGGCCGTTTTCGAAGCTATCTTTTGGGGGCGCTCAAACACTTTCTCTCGAAGCAGCGGGATGCTTCCCACACGATGAAGAGAGGAGGCAAGGTGGAGCACGTTGGCTTGGTCGAAGAAGGGGAAACCGCACCGGGCAGTCTCATGCCGGGGGTCGTGGATGATACTCTTGCCTTTGATCGTGAGTGGGCCTCGTCGCTGATTTTCCGTGCGCTGGAAAATCTGGAGTCCGAACACGTTGGCAAAGAGAGTAGATTCGAAGTTTTGAAGCCTTGGCTCAATGCGGTGGGGTTGAATTCACAAGCAGAGGCCGCTTTGGCGCTGGGGATGTCAGGGGCAGCGGTGAAGGTGGCGATTCATCGCTTGCGAACACGGTTTCGCGAGCTTGTGAGGACGGAGGTTGCCGCAACTGTGGCGGACGTCAATGAGGTGGGAGATGAGCTTTCCTACCTCATCAAGGTGACGAGTGCGGGCCGATGAAGCCGGTCGGCTACGAGGGTTTGTGAGAGAGGGGAAGTTGGTAAAGCTTGGCGACGAGAGCGACTGCGAGGCGGGCGCGCTCGGTGTCAAGGTTTGTTGAGGAGGGGGTGTTTTTGGAGGAGGTAGGATTGGCGATTTGGTGGGAGATTTGCTGTTTTTCGGGGGTGGAGAATTGGCCGAAGGTGCGGCGCAGGAGGGGGAGGGTGTCTTTGAATGTTTCGTCGGTGAGGCTGGTGATCCAGGTGTGAAAGAGGCCCAGGAGTTCGGGGTCGTGGACGAGAATGGCACCTCCGTGAGTAAGAAAGCCTTGGGCCCAGAGTGCGGAGTCTTTGGGAAGATTACCGGTGGAGAGGGCGAGGCTGAGGAAGGTGGCGGTCTGCTCGGTGTCGAGTTGGCCGCGATCGCGGAGGAGGCGGGTGACGGTGCCTTTGATCTCGGGGTGGGCGAGTTCGTGGTCTGCGATCTTGAGGAGGGATTCGAAGAGGCCTTGAATGAGGTCATCGTCATCGAGCGAGCCGAGGGCGTTGGTGTATTCGCGGATGAGGTTGGAGGTGTCGGAGGCGGCTTCGTCATCGAGTCCGGAGCAGTGGCCGGGGAGTTCGATCCGGGTGCGAAGAGCGAGTTCTTGGAGGATGGTGGTGACTGAATCGAGGCGGGTGCCGCGGACGTCGCCGTAGCGGGCGATGCGGCAGAGCGGGGGAAGGGCCTTAAGAAGTTGAAGCGTGTCGTGGCTGGTGGCGGCGACTTGCTGGAGTTCGTGGAGGAGGTGGTCGACGGCGAGGGGAAGGTCGGAGAGGAGGGCGAGGTCGATGTGTTCTGTGAGTTCGCCGAGGCTGAGGTCTGTCGTTTTGGAGAGCTTGCGGGAGGCTGCGGATTCGATGGTGTTTCCGAAGGCGGCGGCATCGATGAGGGAGACCGCAAATTCGGGTTGCCAGCGGAGGGCCCATGCTTCTTTAAAGGTGCCTTTGCCGCGTGAGTGAGTTTTACGGCCCCAGTTGATATCGAGGACGAGGAGACGATGAAGGAGAGCGCTCTTCTCGCGATGGGCATTTTCGCGAAGGTCGAGGATGATGGGTTTTTCGCCGGCGGTGGGTTTGAGGCGAAGGCGGCGCTGGTGTTTTTCGAGGTCTTCCTGGATGGGGAGGCGGGAGATGCCGGGGGGGAGTTCGCCGAGGCGCTCGGAGATGAGGAGGGGCTTTTTGAGGAGGTCGAGCGAGAGGCCTTCACCTTGGCAAAAGATGGACTGCATGGCCTCCAAGGTTTCGGGGAGGCCGGGGCGGGGTCGACCACGGAGACCGGCGAGGGTTTCGGAAAGGCGGACCGCTTCGATGATGGAGGCGGAGGATCCTTCGAGGTCTTCCTTACGCAGAATGCGGGCGGCTTTGGTGATCCAGCGGGTGGTGGAGTTGGGTTCGTTTTTCCAAAGGTGGTGATACCATCCGGGGGCGGAGACTCCGGCGCCGTATCCGCTGGCGGAGGTGAGGCGTTCATTGGTCCAAGGAGACCAAGTCCCGCCGATTTTGACTTTGGCGAGGTTCTTGAGAAGGGCATTGTCGTGAGTCGCCGGGGGGAGATCGACGAGAGCGGGGGCGTGCCAGGCTCCGCAGACGACGGCGATATTTTCGAAGCCTTCCTTGGCGGCTTTGCGCATTTCGCGACGCATCCAGGCTTCCCGCTTCAGGGTGAGCGCGGACTCGGGGTGATTGAGTTCGGTGCGGAGAGCGGTGACTGCTTCGAGGATGGCTTGGAAGAAATTGGGTGAGCTTTCGCGCTCCTCAATTTGGTCATTCCACCAATGTTCACCATCGTGGTAGCCATCGGCCTGGGCGAAATAGCCGAAGGGATCGATGGAGGGTTCGGCTGTTTTTTCTTCGTCGGAACGCAGGGCGAAGCTGTGTGTGCAGGGGAGATCAAAGAAGCGGGCGGGAGTGTTTTTTTCTGAAGCCCAGAGGAGAGCCTGCCATTCGGGAGAGAATTCGGCGAAGGGGTAGAAGGAT
>JBLIDI010000186.1:0-8679 GCA_047634075.1 Akkermansiaceae bacterium | reverse complement strand
GATTGACGACCAAGACAAGGTTGAAGAAAAGTAGGCGTTGATCACCCAGGCGCGAAGGCACTTATGCGCACGCTTGCCAAGGGAGGGAGCTTGCGCTTGCCTTCAAGGAATGAAACGCAACACACTTGGGAAAACTGGCTTACAAGTCTCGCCGCTTTGTGTGGGAACCTGGCAATTGGCGGGACCAGTCAACTTCGATGGCGAACCGGACGGACATCCTGACCCGGGTAAAGACAATGCCATCCGCATGATCCAGGAGCTGGGTGAGCGTGGCCTCAACTTCATCGATACGGCCGAGCAATATGGCGACGGCGAAGCGGAGGTGCGGACCGGAATTGCGCTTCAGGGACAACGCGACAAGTGGATTATTTCGACAAAATTCGGCTACCGCGTCGGGCCAGGCGTAACCCGAATCGATGACTCCAGCCCCCCCACGATTTTGCCCAGTCTGGAAAGTTCGCTGAAGCGTCTCCAAACGAATTCCATCGATCTCTATCTCTACCATTGTTCCCCTGATGTCGCGGACCTGTCCGAGGCACGGGGAATTTTAGAGGCCGCACGCGAGGCGGGGAAAATTCGTTTCTTCGGAATTTCCACGAGTGATTTAGAACTAACGAAAGCCCTCCATAAGGAAGGACTGTTAGATGTCGTGCAGTTCCCGAGCAATCTCTTGGAACCCGCAAGCGCGATGAGCAATTTCTGCGCGCAGCACGATGTTGGCACTCAAGTGCGCGGGGTCTTGGCGCAGGGACGACTCAGCGGGAAGTATTTCAAAAAGCAACCGAAGTGGCATTCCGACGACAATCGAAGTCAGCACTTTGCCGCTCAGGATTTTTCCTGCTACGCAGGATTAGGCAAGGACCTCCCTGAGGGCTACTCGATGGCGCAAGCGGCAATTCGCTGGGTCCTCGACCAAGCGGCTCACGACAGCATCTGCCTCGGCGCGAAAAGTCTCGCAGACTACGAGGTTGCCATCGACGCTCTAGACTTGCCCGCTCTGGGAAA
Organism: Akkermansiaceae bacterium; assembly: GCA_047634075.1. GTDB lineage: Bacteria > Verrucomicrobiota > Verrucomicrobiia > Verrucomicrobiales > Akkermansiaceae > SW10. The sequence continues at coordinate 7,674 of JBLIDI010000186.1, read as the reverse complement.
GGACTTCTTCGCGAGCTTGGAGAAGAAAGCAGCAGGACACGATGACTAAGCCACGAGGTTAGGGTGCGCTTCTCTTTTGATTTTATGATCATTAAGCACCGCAACGAGCTTAGGTTGGCTGCCTGGGCACTTTGTGGTAATCGATGGCCCATTCGCGCATAAACCTCACTTGGTCGGGCACGATGCGGTAAAGGATAAATTCGGGATTTTCGGGAGTGCCGAGGTAGAGCTTCAGAAGCGGATTAGCGGCCCAAATCTCTGCCAAAGTTGACTCATCGGTGACGACCTCTGCTCTCCCCGAAATCCGAAGTTGATCGTGACCGGGCGAAAGGTAGGCCAGTTCGACCTTCGGGTTGGCAGCGATTTCCGAGGTTTTATGGTACGATGCCAAATTGGCGACATAGACCGTAAAATCGAGGTCAACCCGAACCGGCGAAACAGGCCGCACGCGAGGGTGAGACCCGGAATCCACGGTGGCGAGCATCGGGAACTTTGCGTCCTTGATCACGGCATGGGCAAGGTCGTAAAGTTGCCTAGGATCGACGGGGTCTGGTTGGGGTTTCATAAAAAATCGCGCGCACCGTTGGCGGAACGCGATTAAACACGACTCAATAAAATATGAAACGACTCATCCTCATTTTTCTTGTCTTGGCCTTACTCGTTATTGTCCCGTTTCTGATTTGGGGGAATGACATTGAAGAAGCGATGTCATTGGAGAACACGGTGGCATGGCTGCAATCGACGGGGAGCTGGGCTTGGGCGGCTGGAATCGGATTGCTCATCGTTGATCTCTTTCTTCCCATTTTAGGCACGGTCGTGATGTCAGCGCTTGGCCTTGTCTATGGCTGGTTCTGGGGTGGTCTCTTATCCGCTCTTGGTTCAGTCGGAGCTGGCTTGCTCGCCTACGGGTTGTCGCGAAAACTCGGAAGACGGGCCGTGCTTTTTTTAGCGGGCAAGAAAGGGATTACGGAGGGAGAGCGCCTCTTCGGCGGTGAAACAGGGGGATGGCTAGTGGCGTTTTCACGCTGGATGCCGGTGCTGCCAGAAGTCGTGGCCTGTCTCGCTGGTATTGCAAAGATGCCCTTCAAGCGATTCTTTGCGGCGCTCTGTGCCGGGTCTTTTCCAATGGGATTTGTTTTCGCGTGGATCGGTCAGACGGGAAACGAAGAACCGATGATGGCTCTGATTTTGAGTGCGGGCTTACCGCCCTTGATCTGGGGGATATTCCGCTTGGTCTATCGTCGTAAAACCTAAATGCCGGGTGAAATCTGTTGGGTTAAGCCCCCCTTTCTGCGCACTTCCAAATGAAGTGCGCGACCAATTCCTGGCAGCTTTCCACCGAGAAAAGGCACCCATTCACGCACCGTGATTCCCCTGGGATGGCCGAAAATGCAGCGGCAGAAATCACCGAAGATCTTTTTGCAGAAAATCCGGTGCCATCCGACCGACCACTCCGATTGAAACTAGAGGTTTCAACCTCACCAGGAACTCGATAGCGTAATCGCCAAACCATGAAACTCCTGACGTCCCACTTCCGGAACGCCTCCCTCGCGGCGGCCGCAACCCTCTTCTACTCACTTGCGAGCGCGAGCGCTGATCAACAGGCCATCCCACACCCCGAACTCGACCGCCTTCTAACCATCATCAAACCCCAAGCGGGCGAAAGCCCGTGGCGCGAGATCGATTGGCTGACAGACGTCACCGAGGCGCGCAGACGCGCGCTCGGTGAACGAAAACGCGGCCATGTGCGCCTCCTCGAGAAGGATCTCGCCCCGCTCCTCGCCGTCTTTCGCGCCTTGCCGGAAAGCGCGCACAAACCGCAACTCCCCGATCTACAATCGGCGACACCCGCAAAGCAACCTGTCCCTCTCGTCCCCGAAAACGGGATCGTCGTGCAAGCCTATTGCACCTACCTCAAGGATGGCGAAAACGGCAAACCGCAGCGCGCGAAACGACTCTACTATCAGCGGAACCCCAACGCCTGGACTGCCGAAACACAGAACGACATGCTCTGGCTCACGGAGGCTGAGTGGCGCTCGCTCATCCCCGAGAACAGCTCGGCCGGCACCGAGATCACCGTTCCCAAAGAGATCCAACGACGCTTCTTCAGCACCATTGGGATCGACTACATGGAGGGCAGTGTCGACGCCCTGCCGCTCAGGGAATCGACCATGACCCTCACCGTCGAAAAAGCAGGACAGCTGCGCCTCCATGGTTTAGGGAAAATGGGCAGAACCCACACCGCTGAATCAAAAAATGAAGCCCGCACCCGCGGCTGCGAACTCCGGGTAATCGGCAGCATCAACTACGATCTAAAAGAGCAAAAGATCACCGCCTTCGACCTGGCCGGCGTCGGCGAAGCCTGGGGAAATAAGATGGAATACATCAGCCGGGAGATCGGCATCCCGGAACCACGCTGGAAATACGGCATCGCCTGCGAACTCGTGACCGGCTCCGCACCCCAAGACCTCATCCCGCCCTACAACATGCAGCACTACAGCAGCAAAATGACAGACTTCACCGGAGAGTAGTCGCTCTTCAATATCTCCTGGGTGATTTCCTATTGGTGCCTCAGGAGGCATCCTAAAATCTAACCTGCTTTTCATACCCCACGCTCATGTCACACCGCCTCAAGGACACCATCGGATTTACCCAAAACGGCCCCGCCATCGCATCAGCCGACGAAGAAGAACGCCTCCGGGAGTTCGTCAACCTAAAGCTCGCCGCCCGGGGCCACGAGATCGTGGGCTCGGAAGAAGACTACCCCTTCCTCGATCTCGGACGCTCTCTCATTGCCTCTTTTCAGGAAAAAACCCGGCTTCTTTCGGACTACCTTTGCCCGGTGGACCAAGCAATTCATGACTACCTCGCCAAAACCCTGGGCGACCCCGAATCTCCCGCGCTCATCCCTGCCGGAGCCCTCGTTCTGGAACGCCATGGCATTGGCCGCATGCTCTCGCTTCCTCCCGACCAAGATGTTTTTAAATCATCCATCTTGAATTCCTATCGCGTCAATCAAGGCGTCTGTCACAATCCCGCTTCCGACCGCCGCACCACCAAGGGGGTCTTCCACGTCGCCGAAGGCGGGCTTCCAGTTCCCGCCGATAAAAAAGAAGTCCCCTTGCAAACCTTTGCGGGGCTTCTTAAGGCCGCCCTCAACCCTCCCGAGGACATCATGATCCTCCCTTTTACCGGCAATAGTAAAACACCCGCCAAGGTCTTCGTCTCCCTCCTTCTTCGTCCTATCGTCTGTCCCGCCGTGCCCGGGGGGGCGAAAGAAAAGCGCATGGAAGTTCGCTTCTTCGCCCCCGGAAACCTCGTCTCCAATCTCGACTTTGTAGAGAGCATTTTTGGAAATGGCGGCGACCCTTACCTTCCCGAAAATGACTCCCGCCTCGATACCGCCCATTGGTCGGGCCACACCGGTTGCGTCATCCTAGCCCCCCAACTTACGAAACTCAAAAAGAAGGATCTCGGCCTCCCCCACCTCTCCGCAGCGACCGACCGTCAAAAGCATGATGGCATGTGCTGGGAGTCCCGCGACGAACTCTACAACGACGGCTCCGCCTTCAAAATCACCTCACGCGATACCAGCGGCGTCATCGTCACTCTCATCGCCGATAACTACTACGGTTACTGTAAAAAGGAGGTCAAAACCCAGCTCAGTTACGCCACTAATCTCCTCGGCAACGCCGAAGAAGAACACGCCGGTGGAGCGATTGCTTTTCCCGGCGCCGACCTTGGCGAAGACTTCGCTCTGAGCGAGTTTAAGCGCGACGTCCACCATCGTTTCGAAAACGTCGTAAAACGATACCGCGCTCTCATGGACCTCCAGCCCGAGGGCTATGGCATCGACAAAATTCACTCCGATATTTTCTACCTCCCCGCAAATGTCCGCATCCAACTCGATAACCAATCGATCACCTGGGACGAGCAGAAGATTTCCCTCCAACCCGGCATCACTTATATCCTACCCTCCGGCTACAAAGTCGAGATGGTAAAGCCCTCCAAAGGCCAACGTTGGCGCCTCATCGGAACAAACGCCGAGGGCACTTTCTGCCACAAACCCTGCACCGTTTCGGGCGGCGGGAAATCGGAAATCTCGAAGTCCCTCTCCGACGCCATGATCTCGGGACCGGTGATCGTCGACAACTTTAAGGAAGACTTCAAGTCCGCCCTGGAACTCGTTTATCGCGACTACGGCGACCGCTACGAGAACCCAAACGAGCCCGGCAAGGAAAGCCGTCCGCTCCTCTGCGCCACCCGTTCGCTGGGATCGGTCATTCGACTTTTCACCCCAAACTCGGGATACACCAAGGATTACAACGAATGGCTTGGGGCGATCTCCCGTTCCGTACGCGATCTCGTCTACGTCATCAAGCGTCTCTACAAACCCGACTGGGAAAAACAGCACGATTGGGCATCACGTTTTAGTGTCGATCTCATCAATGGACGCCCCGGAAACGAACTCATCTACCACCGCCAGCGACTCGTCACGCAGTACCTGCGAGTCGGATTTTCCGAAGACGGCACGTGGCGGACTTTTGGACTACGGAAGGATTTCTCTCCCGCCAAGAAAATCCAAACCGAAGACGATATCACCGCTTCCACCGTCATCCCGGCGAATCAAGTCGAGGGCCTTCATCCCGACATCGTGAAACCCTCGATCAAGTTCGCCAAAAACTGCGAATACCGCCTCTTCCAAAGACCCGATGACGCCATCGTCCGCGGCTACGATAAGCAGGCCGAGTTGGACTTCAGCCACAAAGGCGTCTTCTTCTCCAACTACGAACCCATCCCGCGCGCAGAGGCCGTGGAGATGAAAAAAGATGCCATCCGCTTCGAGCATTTCACCGCGCCCATGCAGAAAATGTTTAATGCTTACCTCGATTCCCACTCGCCGGACTTCGTCATTTCGACCCACCTCCCGCGTATCGTGGATGGCAAGCCCACCAAAAACCCCCGCTACCTCCAAAACCGGCCCGATCTCGAAGACCCGCGCAGTCTCTACATCGCGGAAATGGGCTCGCGCTTTTTCCGCCGCCTCTCCCATGACGCGCCCGTCCCCATGCCGGTTAATTCCGTCCTCCTCGGCCGCCGCAACAACCCCGCCGAGCCCGGCATTCGCTCCCTCGCCGTCTACGCGCCGATCCACTATCAGGAACTCCCAGAGCTCTTCATGGACTTTATTGCCTCCCTCACCGGCAAGAGCCCCTCGACCACTGGCGCCGGCTCAGAAGGAGCCCTCACCAAAGGCCCCTTCAATGCCCTGCTCCCGATCTACGATCTCAATGCCGCCCTCGTGAGCTACATCCTGACGACCGACCACGGCTTCTCCTCCGCCGCCGGACACATTGGTCGTAAGTATCGCTTCGAACACGATATCTCACTTGTCGTCCCCGAGATTTGGTCACGCATGTATATCAACGAACGTGAACCCGAATTTCTTATCGAAAATAACTTCCTCGATAAGATCAATGACTTCGAAAAAGATGGCCGCACCATTCACGCCAGCCGCCTCGGCTACCGCATCAATGAGAGCTTCGTGAACACCTTCTTCGGGCGCATGTTCTCCGCACCCGGCACCGTCTTCACGAGCGACATGCTCCGCCCCGAGGAGCAGTCTGAAGCAGACTACATTGATGGCATCGACAATATCGTCGAAACTCAAAAACGCATCGCCGCAAATTACTTTAAAGACGGCTCCATTGATGTCGCCTGCCCCCCACTCAAAGCCCTCCTCAACATCATGGTTGAGGGTCACTTCGAAGGGAAAAAAATCACCGACCCTGCCGTACGAGGTTTATTCAATCGCGACGCCGTTTTAGCCTCCGCTTGGTATCAGGATCGCCTCAACACCAAGGTCACCGTCGAACAAAATCTCATCGCCCGAAAAATCACTGCGCTGCAAGACTTCCTTAACAAGGAATCCCACGAAAGCGAAATCTCCCGCCTTGGAATCCTCCCAAATCTAGAGCACGCGAAGACCATGCAAAGCAAGTTGGAAACACCCGAATACCGAAACTCTCTCATCGGAACCATCGGAACCGACCCCGCTCTGACCGAGGCCTAAAAAGGGATCATAATCGTGGTCTTTTAACGTCTCGCTCCCCGGGGCGGGATTTGTGCCTCCTTCTTACGCAAATTCACTTTGATCATCATTGTCAATTCCCAGCGTCCAAAGATTCTCGAATTCCGCGTGCGAGGACAAGGTTGCTCCTAAGAAAGCTATTGCCATAATGCCGGTCAAGGGTGTCGATCTCATGGTGTGTCCGAATTTGATTATCCAGTCTTTCATGTCTGAGCCTCCCTCAGGACCTCAGATCAGTCAACGCATCTTTCAAGACGGTTCCTCTCAATGAAGACCAGCGATTACCGCCTGAAAAAGTGGCCGATGATGTGCTAAGATTTTCCGAGTATCTCCTAACGGGCGAGGTGCTGCGCAAGGCCCGCCCCGGCGAAGGGCCCTTCCGCAATTTTCTACTCACGGTGTTCCGCCGCTGGGTCAACGATGACCAGCACGAGACGATCGCCCTGTTGATATTTAGTGCTCTTTTGTTCTCTCAATCAGCCAGCTTACTATCTACCATAATGATCGATGAAGTTATCCCTCTTCCTGACTATCGGACCAAGCCTCCCCCTCGTGTCCCAACAGCTTTTGATTCAGCATTCGAACAGCGGGATCGAACTTTCCTGGCCTCGCAACTTGCCACCCTCCTCCGGCGTTTCTTCTCGTCTTGAAAGTCATATCTTTTCACCGCCCGATCTTCACAACTGGGTTGTAGAAACAAGCCTAAAACTCGACGACTCGGCGGGAGAAGGGATCTCTTCCTTCACGCTGGCTCTCGGCGGAATGACCCGTTTCTTCCGCCTTGAACAAAATCTGAAATACGTTCATCGCGCCGACACCTCCGCACCTCCGGCCGCGTATCAGCGCCAGTTTCGCAATGCCATGGAGGGTTTCCGCCCACCTTCCTCCCCAGAAGATCCCGGCTGTCTGCCCGCAATCACCTGGGACCCGACCGAAGCCAATTACTGGACCGAATTCAACACCACTCCGGAAGAGCACAATGCCGCTCTCGCCCAGAACGATCCCGAACGACGCCTTACTGAACTTTCTCTCAATGAGACCGAGATCATCAAATTCATGAAAAACGGCTTCGTGGTTTCTCCTCGAATCAATCTCATTGACGGAGAAAACCGCGGAGGATTCCCGACTCCGGTCGATTATTACTATAACCTATGGGCAGATGATCTTCCTGTATTCATCTCGTCTGACTCCGCTCTAGACGCATGGCATACCACCTTCCTTGGGATGCTGGAGGAGATGGAAGAACTCATTCTCTACCTCGGAACCGCTCATCTCCTCCTTAAGGGATACGACGACAACTCTCTATCCGCAGACAAATCATCACCGATCCACTGGTTGCAGGCTGCTCACGCTCATGAAGACGTGATGAAGACCCACCTCTATGGTGACGCTCAACGATTCGAAGACATGACCCTCTTCACCCCTCGAGGTCACTATGCCAATTCGCAGGTCTTGACGGCCTACTTTCAAGGGCAGCGCAATTTTTTTTCTGTAAAAGTTCGGATCTCATGAGGTTGATCGGTTGAGTTTTTGGTATGGTTTTTTTAGGAGAGGTGTTTTGGGTTGAGGTAGGCGCGGCCGCT
>JBLIDI010000185.1:0-8708 GCA_047634075.1 Akkermansiaceae bacterium | reverse complement strand
CATCTAATCTTCCTACCCGCCATGAGTTCCTTCAAAGCCCTCCTCACAAGCCTCCACCGGCGCCGCCGTCTCGGACGCCTCTTGGTCGTATTCTTCTGCCTGACTGCCATCTTAGGCCTCGGCCTCCTCGCTCTTGGTCTCGCCGATTATCACTTCGCGCTCTCCTCCAAGGTCCGTCTCAGTTCACTCATTGGACTCGTCTCTCTCCTCGTCATCGCCGACCTCCTCATTGGCTTCATCATCCTCCGCGCGCCCCTCACCAGCACCGCCGCCCTCGCTGACAAAACGCGCGACAACGACCGCTCTTCCTTTCTCTCCGCCACTTACCTCTCCCTGAAAAACGCAGAAACGCCCATGGAGCAATTCCACCTCAACCGATCGCTCGAGGACGCTTCAACCCAACTCTTAAAAATCCCTTTCTATTCCAAAATCCCTACCAAAGCTCTCGTCACCTTCACCCTCGTCTGCGCCCTCATCGCCACCGCTATCTTCACCATCAAGGCCCTCGCCCCCGAACCATTCTCCGTCGTTGCCAAACGACTCCTCTCTCCGAACGGCGAGACCCCGCCCTACAGTCCACTTCGTTTCAAAATCACGCCTAACGATCCACGGGCCATTTACCAAGGAGAAGCCACCGTCCAAGTCGAAATCACCGGAGGAGAAATCAAAGAAGACGTCGTCTGTCTCATCCGCGACCCCGCCACCGGCCGGATCGAAGAAGCGACCACCTTCCGAGAGAAGGCCGGGAAATACGCCCGCAAGTTTGAGAACGCTCTCACCCCTCTCGAGTTTGCCTTTTCCACCGGCCGCGCCCGCAGTGAATGGCACACCTTGGACGTCCTCTTCCAACCCCGTATCTCCAGCGCTGAAATCCTCATCACACCCCCTTCCTACACCGGAAAACCTCCCGGGAGCTACCCCCTCGAAGCCGGAGAGATCAAGGCTCTCGAAGGCTCCACCATCACCCTCAAAATTACCAGCAATCGCCCCTTGATCGGAGGCACCTTGACCCTCGAAGGGATGGCTCAAGGAGATGATAATTCCCTCGAGGAAATTGCCGGCGAGGTTGCCGCCAAGAACGAGGTTGCCTTCACTTGGACCGCTCACCGGTCCGCCAAGGTCGCGGCTCTCATCGAAGACATCCGCTACACCCCCTCCGCCGCACCCCTCGAACTCACCCTCAGAACCATCCCCGATCAAGCCCCACTCGTTAGCATCAGCCAACCTCAGGCCATGGTTCTTGCCACGCCCAGAACCACCATTCCCATGAACGGCGACATTGAGGACGATTACGGCCTCGCCGAGGTCGCGCTCACCCGCACCCTTGTGGGCTTCCGAGATCGCGCCAGCCCCATTGCCGAGGGGCTCTCCCGCAAGGACTACAACTTCAATTCCCCCCTCGAACTCGCCACCCTGGGAGTCGAACCCGGCCAAACCCTGGAATTCTATCTCGAAGCCTCAGACCGAAACCCTTCCCTCCTCGGCGTTGGTGTTTCGGATCTGGTCCGGGTGCAAATCATCTCGGAAGAGGACTACGCCCAGCGGATTCGCAATCAATTTCAGCTCAAAAACTTCACTGCCCGCTACCGAGCCCTCGCCAATGCGATTCGTGAATCTCGCGAGGCCCTCGAAGCCCTCAAAAACGCCAAAACTCCCGCAGACCGCGAAGCCGCGCGTAAGAAAGCGGCCGAAGCCCACACCCGCGCCGAGGACCTCGCCCAAAAAATCGCCGACGACTTCAAGGCCTTCGATCTTGAAGGCCGTCTTCAAAAAGCTGCCAAGGCCGCCGCGCAGACCCTTCAAGAAAACATCGCGGACCTCAATAAGCTCCCAACAGACCCTGCCGCACGACAGGCTGCCATCGCAGAAATGCAAGAGCGACTGGGCGGAGCAGCTCAGCAAGCCGAGCAGATTCAAAGGGACGCCGAACTCGTCAAAAAGGTCGGAAATGTTTTAGAAATGGCCGCAAAATATCGCCGCCTCATTAATGATCAAAAATCCATCATCAAACGACTCAAAGAGATCACCAAAGCGGTAGCCGCTGGACAGACCGATCTAACAAAAAGACTCCCCGGACTCGCCCGAACTCAGGAGAAAAACCGCGATGCTCTGAACAAACTGGTAGGAGATCTTCGCGAACGCGCCGACGCCCTCCCAGAGGCCGCCGCACAAATGAAAACGGATGTTGACCAATTCCTCGAGAAACTCAAAAGCCTCGATATTCCCGATCCGATGGACGCAACCTCTGCAGCCGCCCGCAATGGCCTCGCCGCCGAATCACTCCGGCGGGCCAACCTCGCCCTGCAACTCATGGAGCGCCTCATCGAGGATCCCAACAACGGCTTTTGACTCGCTTGCAAAGGACAAAGTTCCCCTCGCTTCCGTGTGAAGCAAGATATGTCCTCAACGATGCAGCAAATGCTCGATGCCCTGATGGCCCGCGCCGGAGGCGGCGAGGGTTCAGGAGGCAATGGAGGCATCGGCGGTGGTGCTGGCGGCGGTGGCCAAGACGGCTACTCAGTCGCCGGCAACGATACCGCCATCCCCGCCTACGGCCCCAACCGGCTCTCCTTCTCAGACTCGGAAGCCACCGCCGCCAATGGCAGTAGCCGCAAACCCGGCATGGGCAAGAACGGCCAAGGCAACGCTCCCATTTCTTCCAATGCCGCGAAGCCCGACACCTTCCGTAAAAACGAAAACCAAACCATCGTCCCGGACAACATCCCTGCCAAATATCGGGATGCCGTAAAACGTTATTTCAGCAATTCTGACGACTCGTCCCAACCTGGACCCAACCCATAAAACCCCATGAAAAAATTACTCCTCCTCTTCGCCGCCGCCCTCTTCCCGGCAGCGCCACTCACCGCTAAGGAAGGTGCCGTGGAATGCGGGAACCTAATCTATGCTGGCACCAAAACTTCACGCTGTTTCAGCGATGAATTCCTCAGCATGGTCCAGCAAAAAACCACCATCAAGACCGAGCGACGCTTCAAGTCCGTTAAACTCGGGGGCGACGAACTCTTCAAATTCCCCTTCGTCATCATGACCGGAGAAGATGATTTCAACCTCACCGGCAAGGAACGAGAACATTTGAAAAAATACCTCGAAAACGGCGGCTTCATGCTCGCCTCCCCCGGATGTTCCAACAAAGCATGGACCACCTCATTCATCCGCGAAGTGAAACGCATATTCGGGAAGGACGCCCTCGTCGACATCCCCATGGATCACGCCATCTTCAAAACGATCACCACCATTAAAAAACTCCCCCTCAGTCACGGAGGCGAAGGCAAGCTTCGGGGCATCATGCACAACGGAAAACTCGTCGTGGCCTTTGCTTCCGATGGTTTAAATGACACCTCCAATACGGAAGGCTGTTGTTGTTGAGGAGGGAATGAAATTAGTAACTCGGTTCGAGTAAACGCCAATATTTTCGCCTACGCCCTTCTCCACTAAACTTCGTATTTCATGAAGCTCGTCTCAGCACTTCGCGTCATCACGATGGCCCTAGCCTTCCTGGTGGCGCCTGCCCATGCGCAGGATTCCGGAATTGACCGGCTGAAACGAATCTCCACTTCGGTAGAGAATCAGGAGGACTGGCTCTGGACCGTCCGCCAACTCGATGATCCCGTCATCCGCGAGGGCCTCCGCCAAGCCCTCGCGACTCGAGAGGAATACCCGCGCAAGCCTCTCGTCTCACTCTTAACCCATCCCCAACTGGCCGTCCGCCTTGGCTCCCTCGAGCTCCTCGAGCAAGCTGCCGGGAACAGCTTTGAATTCAACCCCTGGTCAGCTCCGCACGATCAAGACACTCCGCCCAATGACCCAAACCTCCGCAGCCTAAAAGCATGGCAGGATTGGGCCGGCCTCACGGGCGAAATCAGCTCGACCGGCCTCGTTCTCACCGAAGAACAAATGCAGGCCTACCTCCGCGATATCATCTCGGGGAACTCCGAACGAAAACGCCGCGCCATTCGCATGCTCGACCCCCACAGCATGAAAGCGGTGGCTGCGATCCAAGTCTTCATCACCGCAAACCCCGGCCTTCCCACCAGCTCAAATCTCAACCTTAAGGAAGCCCAATACCAGCTGGTCATCGCCCGGACTTCTCCCAAGACAGCCACCGTCATGGCCCGCGACCTCACCCGGGGAAATCGCGACCAACAACTCTCGGCTCTCTCTAGTCTGAAAAAGACCGGCTTCCTCGCCATCCCAATTGTCCGCGACTTCATCGATTCACAAGATCCCCTCGTCCGCGAAACCGCCATCGATACCATCCTCGCTCTCGGCGGTTCGCAAACCGTCCCCCTCGTCGCGCCCTCCTTGAAAGAGGAAAAGGACACCAATGTCATCCATGCCGCGATGCGCCGCCTTCGCGAAATCGGAGGGACAGAGGCCAAGGAAATCGCGATTTTTTATCTCGACCACAAAAGCGAGGACATGGTCGTTTCGGCCATCCAAACCGCCACCAAACTCTGGGGCGGAGACGACCGCTACAGCAGCAGCAGATCTTCAAAGGTAAAGGAACCCAATAAAGTGACAGAAAAAGTTATCGGCCTTCTGAGCGACCCTCGCTGGCGAGTCCGCACCGCCGCGCTCGAATTCGTCAGCAAGACCCGCGCCCGCGCCGCCGAAGAGGAAGTCATCGCACTTCTCAGTGATGAAGATAGCTTCGTGCGCTCCAACGCTATCGACGCGGTCGTCGCCCTCGAACTCAAGTCCGCCATTGAATCTCTCGAAAAGCTCTTTCTCGAGGATGAAGAAATGATCGGCCCCGTAACTGCTGCCATCACCAGCCTCGGAACCCCTCTTCCCGACCGCCTCGTGGCTCACCTCGACGCCTCTTCCCCGGATGCCATCATCGCAGCGATCAAGGGACTCGATTCGGACAAAGAGCCCTATCTCAAACAAGTCGCCCGCTATGCCACGCACCAAAATCTCGACGTCGCCTGCACTGCGCTGCGGGCCCTGGGCGATGACCCGGACAAGGTTCGTCAGGACTTCGTGGCAGATCGTCTTAGCGAAGCACTCGAATCAGGCGTCGCGGAAAAACTCACGGCAGTCCTGAACTCCCTGCGATATCCCTCACCGCGAAACTCGAGCAGTTTTGGTTTCTCCAGAGAATTCCAAGCTCCGTCCAAGCCAACGAGCTTGGATCATCTCTACGATTCCTTTTTAAAGACGGTTTCGGCAAAAGAAGAAATCCAACCCGAATCCATCCCAGAGCCGAAAGCCTCCGGCGGGAAAGCCGGTCTCCGGGCGATCCTTGCCACCATTGCGGAAAACTGGGATGAGAACCCGAAACGCGCCTATCGCGCCGCCTACATCCTCGCTCGTGCCGACGACAGTGACGGCCTCCAGTCCCTCTCGGACCATTTCGAAAAACTCTCTACGAGCCAACGGGCCGCAGTCGCCGATAACCTCTACTCGCCCCAAAACGACAAGGCCATTCCTCTCCTGATGCGCCTCATGCAGGATGACGTTTCCGAGGTCCGTGCTGATGCCGCCTACACCGCTTTCGGAAGTTCCAACAACCCGGACCTTATCGAAAAAGGCTTGGCCCAACTCACCGTGGAAAACACCAAGCTTACCGCGCATGAAGCCTACTGCTATGGCATTGAATCGGCGGCGGCCCAATCCGGTTCTTCGAGTAAAATCATCGCCTGGGCCCGCGAAATCCTCACTTCCCAGTCGCGCGATGATAACAAGATCCTTGCCCTCATTCTTCTTCGCCAGCACTTGCGTGAAGGCGATGATCTCGCCGTCACGCCCTACACTCGTTCGGAGAACCAGTGGCTCCGCCGCGCCGCTTGGAATGCCCTCTGCACGACCCGTCAGCCCTGGGTCATCGAAAACGTCGGGAAGCTCAAAGCCGATCCTTCGCCACAGGTTCGCATTGCCCTTCCCATGACACTTGCGGGCTCCGACAGCCGGAGCTGGCGACACCAGTTCACCGATCTTCATACCAAGTCGGACTCATCCTCTTCCTACTCTTTTTCCTCCTCGTCATCCTCACGACGGACCCGACTGCCCTCCGATTTGGAGGAGACCCTCCGCACTCTCGCCGAAGGTGACCCTGATCCCGGCGTCCGCTTTGAGAGCTGGTTCGCCCTCATGGGCCATCGTAAGGACATTAACCTCAAGGCCTTCCTCGCCCTGATTGGAGAGCAGCCCGAGGACTCGCGCGTCGGCTATCGACTCGCCAATCATATCGAGCGCGATTTCAAAAGCATGGGAAAAGCGATGCGCCCGCTCCTCGCCTTCGCCACCATGAAGGCCATTTCAAAAAGCAAACTTCCTTCCATCTTCAAACACTTTGCGTCCGATGAAGAAGGCGCCTCCTTCACGTCCTTCGAAGCACTCGCAAAATCAACCGAAGCCAGTGAGGGCCCGCAACAACTCGAAGGCGTCGAGACTCCCGAGGAACTCGCACGGAAACGGAGGAACCTCAGAGTCATCGCCTTCTACAAGCCGGGCTGCCGTGAATGCGAACGCGCAGAAAAAGCTCTCGACGCGCTGAAGCAACTCTTCCCCCTCCTCGAAGTCGAGCGCCTGAACATCAATGGCGATGGCCTTATCATCAATCAAATCCTCTGCGCACGGCTTAAAGTTTCAGGGGTGGGTAAGACGCCCTCATTTTTCACCCAAGCCGGCGCCGCCATCTCGCCCAACGTGAAACCGGAGCAGCTCTCCGACCTCCTAAAAGCGACCATGGAGATCGAGGATGATCCAACTTGGGTTGACTTTGGAACAGTCGAAGTCGAGGACGCAAAAGAATCGATCAATGATTCCTTCTCCAACGTCACCCTCGCCATCGTCATCTTCGGGGGTCTCCTTGACGGAATCAATCCCTGTGCCTTTGCCACCATCATCTTCTTCCTTTCCTACCTCCAGGTCGCCAAAAGAACACCCCGCGAAATCCTGATGGTCGGCATTTCCTTCATCTCAGCCATCTTCATTGCTTACTTCGCGGTCGGTCTCATTTTCCACGCCGCAATTGAAAGCCTCGTCCAGCTTGAGGGCTTCCAACTCGCCCGCGTCATCATGACCTGGGTCTTTGCTTTCTTTGCTTTTCTGGTGGCAGTTCTAAGCCTTCGCGATGGCATTCGCGCCAGCCGAGGAAGCATCGGCGAGATGACCTTGCAACTCCCTGACTTCCTCAAGAATCGCATCCGCGGAGCGATCCGCAAGCGCGCCCGCGCCCGCAACTACGTCATTGCCGCCTTCATCACCGGCATCGTCATTTCCCTCCTCGAATTAGCCTGCACCGGCCAGGTCTATGCGCCCATTGTTTACCAAATCCAGCAAGGCCGCTCCGACGCTATGCTGTATCTTCTCATCTACAATATCGCCTTCATCTTACCATTGGTCGTCATCTTCATCCTCGCATACCGCGGCATGACCAGCGACGCCCTCGTCCGCTTCCAGAAGAACCACACCGCCGCCGTAAAATACGCCACCGCAATCCTCTTCTTCATCCTAACCCTCGTCATCCTCTTCGGCGACAAACTCATCCCCCACGGGTAAAGAGGCTCTGAGCCGAATGGCACCGCTTTAATGTATAATTTTCTGTTTGATCGCCGCCAGTTCAGCCCAACAGCAAGAACAGTAGTCGAAAGTTGCACTTTTGACCCAGATGACAGGGTGTCGGAAGGAATGGTCTGGTCCACGTAATGAAACCAAAATTACAACTTTCGGCTATTGTTGTCGGTCGTCTGCAACACACATTCCCTACCTAACCGGCACTCTTTTTCAGTCTAATTCGCGGTTTGGTTTTTTTAGGGCCGTCTTTGGGTTTTCCTTGGTGGGGGTCAGGGCGTTTGCTTGGCTCGGCTAATCTGGAAAGGGGGTGCAGTTTTGATGAGTTTTAGCGATTTTCCCCGGTTATCCCGGTAGTAATCGAAGGCGTCATTGAGGGAGTCGAACTCTTCAAAAGGGATGACTGCGAGCAAGGCGTTCCCTATCAGGGCAAGGTTCTTGGCCCCTTTAGGATTGCCTTTTGGCGCTCGGTCCTCTCTCCAATAGGTGGCATCCTGCTTCCAGTGGTTGAGGTTCTCCACACTCCAGTGTCCTCAAACAATCTGGCTAAATTGAGCCACAGTTCTCTCTTCGTATCCTATCGAGGTGCCGAACAGGCGGACCGCGATCTTGGGTTCGGCCTCTTTTTCTGTGGGTCGGTAAATGCGCCTACTTTTGAGGATCGTCGCGATGTGGGGAAAGGGACTGACTTCGGTATCCACCGCCACCACGGTGAGGTCCCGGATTTCCCATCTCCCATGTCCGCGCTCAAGCTCACCGACCAGATCCACCGCGCGGTCTTTTAGGAGCTTCGCTGCGTATTCATCGTAATCTTTCTGGTTCTTTTTGATCGCTGAAAAGCTTTTCCCTCCTAAGTCATTGATTAAAAAATTCGTTTTTTTTGGGTTTGTAGGGCGTCGGAAGTAATGGTTGCATTTTACAGAAGTTTACCGCTCTTTTTTAGGAGTTCCTGAGCGATGGGGAGTTCACAATCGTCTTTTGCTCCGCTTGTCTTGATGGACGGCGAGCCAGCGGTTGAGCACGTCGGACAAGGCGTGGGGGGTCTGCTTCGTTGACGAAGTTGTTGAGGGCATCATAGCTTGGCATGACGAGGCGTCCATCTTCATTGCGCACGTTGAGTCCGATGGCTTCGCGCTGGCCTTGGCTCAGGGCAGCGCTGCGTTTCCAGATTG
>JBLIDI010000184.1:0-8711 GCA_047634075.1 Akkermansiaceae bacterium | reverse complement strand
TGAGCCATTCGTGGTGTAGCGGACTTGTCCACCGACGAAGGCGGGAGCGATGGTGACTTCTACGTTCGAGGCAAAGGTGGCGCAGGCGGGCGAGATGAGGGGTGCGATAAGAGGGGCTGAAAGCAGGGTGCCGTTCGCCATTCCGGGGGTGGGGGGATCAAAGTAGCCTCGGTTTCCCTCGGGATCCGGGCCTTCCACTCCGTAGCTGAATCCGGGCGCTTGTGCCGGGAACTCCGGGGCAAACGCGCTTGCGATGGTCAAGCCATTTGGCTCGATTAAGGCGAGATACTCACCACTCCCGGAAAGTTTGAAATTGGTGTGGAATTCACTCCCGGAAAGAGCCCGGTCCTTGTCGGAGGCGAAAACAACGAGGGAGCCACCCGCTGGGAGCTGGAAGCTTGGAAAGGTCCACTTTACGAGATCAGCGACGTCGTCGGTGAGATGATAGCCGGCGAGATCAACGGCGGCATCGGTCGGGTTATAGATTTCCAGCCAATCCGGAGTGTCCTCATCCTCATCCCGATACGAATCATTCCCGATCGTGACGATCTCCGAGATGAAGGGGCGATCCTGGGAATGCCCCATGAGGGTGAGTGCTAAAAGGCACTTCATGATCAGGGGGCACAAAAGACGGGAAGCAGAAGGTGATGAAGGAATCATGGAAAGGTTTGGGTTGATGTAAGCTAGAAGCACGCCGGGTTTGAGATTGGGTCATCGCCTGGAGCTTAGTGACACCTGTCCCACTTGCATCCGTGCCGTTATCGATCTTGCCTAAATCTGTCAAAGATTAATGGCAATGGGACCTGCCCCGTATGAGTATAACTTGCAGGGCTTGCGCATCGTTCATGTCCCGGAACGAGACGGGAGACTTTCTCGGGTTCATCATCAGGAACGAACTCTCAGACCCGGAAAAACTGCCCACGGATTTATCGGTCTTCTTTGATGCCTTTTACCCATCGGTCTGAAAGCTGGCGCCGAAAATTTTGAGGCACTCAAGGCTGACTGAGTGAGGCGAGGAGGATGGCACGGCTCATGGTCACGCGGATTTTATGAGGGGATTTACGAAATCCGTTCAAATACGGAGTCGATTGTGTTAGTGGGAGGGCCGATGAAAACGCTGACTCTTTCTGTTCTACTTGTAGTGCCTTTGAATGCTTTGCCGGAGGCTGTTTTTAAAGCGCAGGTGATTGATGATAAGATCACGGTGGGATATGGGCTGGCGGTGGCGGATCTCGACGGGGATGGGAAGGTCGATATTTTGTTGGCAGATTCCGATCGCACCGTCGCTTATCGCGGGCCGGATTGGCAGAAGCACGAGCTGACCGGGAAGCTCACGAAGCGTGATCATGTTTGTCTTTGTGCGAAGGATATCACGGGAGATGGGAAAGCGGAGATCGCGGTGGGGGCGGAGTGGAATCCGGGCGATACCAAGAACAGCGGTGCGGTGTTTGCGGTAGGACAGTCGGCAGATTGTTTTGCGAGGCAGGATACCAAGACGCTGCATCGTGAGCCGACGGTGCACCGGATGCATTGGGTTGGGGAAAAGGGTGGCAAGAACTTTTTGGCGGTGTTGCCTTTGCACGGACCCGGGAATGTGGCGGGAGAAGGTGAGGGCATTAACTTTTTAGGGTATCGGCCGGAGGAGGATTGGAAGACGTTCTTAATTCACAAGGGGTTTCATTTGGCGCACAATTTTGATCCGGTAAAATGGGATGATTCCGGGAACGAAAGTATGCTAGTGGCGTGCCAGGAAGGGATCCATTTGCTCTATCCGGCGGCCGGGAAGGAGTGGACCGCGCGGTCAATGACCGCGAAGGGTGCGGGTGAGGTGAGGCTTGGGAAGCTGCCGAACGGGAAGAGGTTTATTACCACGATCGAGCCGATGCATGGAAATGAGGTCGTTATTAACCCGGAGGAGGAGGCGGGGCTTTGGTCGAAGAAGCGGATTGTCATTGATGATGGGTTGAACCAAGGGCACGCGCTGGTCGTGGGGGATTTTTTAGGGTTGGGGTATGATCAAGTCGTCGCGGGTTGGCGGCAACCGGCCGGGGTGGAGAAGAAAGTGGGGTTGCGGCTCTATCTTCCGACAAATAAGGAAGGGACGGAATGGAAGCAACATGCTGTCATCGATGACAATACGATGGCGTGTGAGGACATGAAGGCGGCTGACCTCGACGGAGACGGGGATCTTGATCTGGTGGCGGCGGGTCGGGCGACCAAGAATGTCGTCATTTACTGGAATCAATCGCGCAAGGTCTCGAAATGATGACAACCCAGCGGTGTCACCATCGTATAACTCCGCCACACTATGAAACGTCGACATCTTTTGCGCTCTTCAGCCTTTGCGGGTACTTATTCTCTGCTCTCTCCTTTCGCCAATGCGGCCGGGGCCAATGGTGAGCTCCGCGTGGTGGTCATCGGGGTTAAGGGCCGTGGTTCCAGCCACATTAATGCCGTTCTTTCCCATAAAAAGACCCGCTTGGTGGGGCTTTGTGATATTGACTCAGATCAACTGGAACGGCGCGTCACTGAGATGGCGAAGCGATACAAACTCACGGGTTTGAAGACTTATAAAGACTATCGCAAAGTCTGCGAGGATCCTAACGTTGATGCCGTTTGTATTGCGACCTCGAACCATACCCACACTGTCATCGCGTTGACGGCAGCGGCCAACGGGAAGCATGCTTACACCGAGAAGCCGGTCTCGCACAATGTTTGGGAAGGGCAGAAGCTGGCCGAGGGTCAGAAGAAATATGGCACCATGATCACCCACGGATTCCAGCGCCGTTCCGAGACGTGTTGGGCTGAGGCTTTTGCATGGCTCAAGGAGGGGAATCTCGGGGCGCTGACGTTGGCACGCGGATTTTGTTATAAGCCCCGGAAATCGATTGGAAAGGTGGCCGCACCAGTCGAAGCACCCCAAACGGTGGATTATGATTTGTGGTCGGGCCCACGGAAAATTCTCCCGATCCGCCGGAAACAATTTCACTACGACTGGCACTGGCAGTCTCCCTATGGAAATGGTGACCTTGGAAACCAGGGGCCGCATCAGCTGGATGTCTGCCGCTGGGCCTTGGGTGA
Organism: Akkermansiaceae bacterium; assembly: GCA_047634075.1. Taxonomy (GTDB): domain Bacteria; phylum Verrucomicrobiota; class Verrucomicrobiia; order Verrucomicrobiales; family Akkermansiaceae; genus SW10. The sequence continues at coordinate 5,630 of JBLIDI010000184.1, read as the reverse complement.
TCCCATGGAATTACCACCTGCAGTTTTGAGTATCGGGGGACGCTACGGATATGATGATGATGGCGATACCGCCAACACCCAGATTCTTTACGTTGATCATAAGCCGGCCCCGATTCTTTTTGAAGTACGAGGTTTGCCTAAAAAGGATCTCGATTGGAAGCACGGCATGCCGAATTATCGTGGCGTGACGATTGGTAATGTCATTGAATATGAGGGAGGATCACTCTTGGGAGGTCATGGAGCCAGCTGTAAGGTCGTCGATGGGGACGGTAAGCTGATGAAGGAATTCAAAGGCGGGCAGAACCATATTCATAACTTCTTTGAGGCCTGCCTGAGCGGGAAGCAGAATCCGATTCACAATGCTGAGAACGGTCACCATTCGGCGGCCCTGGCTCACATTGGGGCCCATGCGCTTACGCTTGGGAAGGCCCTTCCGGACGAGCAGATCAAAGCTTCGCTGAAAGGGAAGGTCCAAGTGTCTGATGCGGTTGACCGCATGATGGCTCACTTCGAGGCGAATGGCATTGGCGCGACCAATCCAGGTCTGGGCGCTCCGCTGACAACGGACGGCAAGGTTTTCACCGGAGAGTTTGCCGCGGCCGCTACCAAGTTGGACCGCGAGCACTACCGGGATGGGCATACCCTCCCGAACGCTTAAGTTGCAGGGTAAGATCTACTTGTCGTCCTGATAGAGGACGGCAAGCTCGGTGAGCGTTTTATTGGTATAGAATTTCCAGCGCGCTTCCGCGTAATTGCCGCTTCGGCATTCCTGTGAGATTGCGATCAGGATCTCCTCTCCGAACTTGCCGACAAGCCATTCAAGGAAGGCCGCCGACTGTGGTCCTCCTTCTTTGTATTGTGATTTGACGGGTTGTTGCGGGAGGTCACCCAGCAATCTGGAAGCGATTCCGGTTGCGAGCCACAAGGGCGCACTTACGGGGTATTTTTGGAGCCCGGGAATGAGGCGTTTGAGAAGCCATTGGCGGGTTTCTTCGGGAGACGCCTGCCCGGGTTCGCCCGGCTGAATTTCAAAGTCGCGAGGAGTGTCAGGGGAGTGAGCCGTCCCGATTCTTACCGCCAAGCTCAGCCATTCCTTGAAGAAAATTTCGCGGGCAAGATTCACTTCATCGCGCAGCTCTGGATGCGCGTGAAAATCGGCTCGAAAGGTCAGCTTGATTTTCTCTTTGCTGAAAGGGAGTTCGACCTCGCGGCTTTCTTCGTGGACCGGGGCGAGGAGTGGCACGGACAGCGCGAGTTCACCCATGATCAAAGCGGTGTCTTGATCCCCGGTCACGCGGATCCGGGCAAAGCGGGCTTTGTCCGGGATGAGAGCACTCACCGCTCCGTTGAAGAATGAACCTCCCATGATCCACTCGGTGCCATCGGAGGAAAATTCAAGGACTCCGGTTTCGAGTGTGCCTTCCGCGATTCCTATTTGTCCGGTGGTGATGGCGAGATCGCCGGTGGCCCGCCACGGGAATTCCAAGGTGAGGTGATCACCTCCGATCAGGCCACCGGCAGACCAGAAAAAGGTGTCGTCCCTGCCATCAAAAATTTGGACAGGGGAGTGACCCTCGTGGGCCTCGATCGAGGAGGTCACGATGGTCTTGTGAAGCGCTTCGCGGGCGGGTGGGTCGTATGCCTTGGAGGCTGTTACTTCTCCGAGGCGGTAGCGTTTGTCAAGGGTGGCGAGGCGATTCCGAAAGTCGTCGTACTCGAGTGCGGAGGCTGGGAGCCAAGTCACTTCGGCAAAAGCCGCAATCCGGGGGAAGACAAGATACTGAAGTTTGCCAAACTCGGGAACAAAGCGGGTGCGCAGAGTGGCCTGAGCGATGTTTCCGGGTCTGAGTTGGTAGACTTGATGAACGGGATTGAACCCTTCCTCGGCCTGGAGCTTTGCGGCGATCAGGAGCTCGGATTCCTTGGGACGGGGGTAGACCGAGAAGTCGGTAGTGGCGATGCTACCGGGGAGGAAGAGGGTTCTCTGCTGCTGCGCGAGGATCGTCCCAAGCTTCTCATGGAAGGCTGATTCGCGTCCTTCGATTCGGATTAATTTGGCTGGGAAAATGGTGGCGACTTCAGCGAAAAGGGTCTCGAGAAACTTGCGCGAGGTGTCATCCTGCAAAATGCCGACCTTGCGATCCTCCCAGGTGTTGGCGACTTTAACGGGCTCCTTGCCGAGCTCGGGATAGGACGCGATGAGGGCGGAGGCTCCGGTGGTGAGGGTGAAAGCGGGCACGATTTCGAGGGCCCGTGTCTGACCGTAAGCCACCAATTCCCTGAGGATTTCCTGAGTGTAGTATCCGCCATACTCGGTGGAATCGCTGCCGGTGGGATCACCGTAGGGAGGAGTCGAGGCTCGCACGCTGCCTACTTCGTGGAGTTTTGGAAACTTGAGGCTCTCCATGCGCCAGCCGGAGTCGCCATTGAGCAGAAGGTGGAGTTCGGTGATCTTGTGAAATGAGAGCCAGTCGATGAGCGACTTCATTTCATGAGCGGGAAAAAGGTGGGCGCTGACGTCGAGATGAAAGATACGTCGCGCGGTTTCCGGCCAGTCCTTGATGGTCTGGGCAGGAATGAGGGACTGGGGGAGCGGTTGCGCTGCGAGCGGCAGGAGCTGCACGAAGGTCTGCATGCCATGCATCAGTCCAGCCGGGTCGCTCCCGGAGATGGTGGCGCCTTCGGGCGTGACTTCGATGCGGTAAAAGCCCGGCTTCTCCGAATCAGCAAGCCCGAGCCGAATGGCGCGTTTGAAGGTCATTCTTCCAGCTTGTTGAATCGTTCTGAAGCGATGGACATAGCCGGTGGTCTTCTGCAGGGCTTTGGTGAGAACTTCCGCGTGACCCGCGAGGTTCTTGGGAGCGATCACTGCGGTTTGGACATCGACGATGAGATTCCCCGGGTTTTCTTGAATGCTTCGAGGCATCGGGATCAGGTCGCTCTTGGCGAGAGAGCCGATGAGAAGAGAAAGAGCCATGAAAATGCGCATGCCCAGAAGATGGGGGTGCTTTTTAGGCAGTGCAAGGCGACAAGCGGAAAGACCATTGCAAAAATGGACGTAAGGTTTGAGCATTCTAACACATGAAACAGTTTCTCTTTGCCCTCATCCTGACAGTGGTGCCAGCACTCGCTGGCCTCAAGCTCCCGCATTTGTTCACTGACGGGATGGTTCTGCAGCGTGAGACGTCGGCTAGAATCTGGGGTTGGACCGACCCGAATGCCCCCGTGAAGGTGAGCTTTGGCGGTGAAGATCATGGCACTCAGGCCGATCAGAATGGTGACTGGCACCTTGAATTAAAAGGGCTTAAGGCAAGTGTCAAGGGTGGGGAACTCATCGTGGAAGCGGCCGGGACGAAGAAGGTGATCAAGGATGTCTTGGTAGGCGAAGTGTGGCTGGCATCCGGTCAATCGAACATGGAATGGCGGGTGGCGAACAGTTCCGGGGCCAAGGAGGAGATTGCAGAGACTAATGATCCTCTTTTGCGGGTTTTTGTGTCTGCAAACGTTGCCGAGAACACACCGCAGAAAGATTGGCAGGGAAGCTGGAAAGCAACCAAGCCGGAAAACACCGCTTCTTTTACGGCCGTCGGATATTATTTTGCGAAGCGTCTGCGCACGGAGCTGAACGTCCCCGTGGGAGTCGTGGAATGTGCTTGGGGTGGCAAGCCCGTGGAGGCCTTCACGAGTGCGGAGGCTCTTGCCGAGTTGCCTGCTGGAAAGACTTTGCTGGCTAAGAAGGCACAGGCCGTCAATGGATATGATGCCAAGAAGGCGGAAGACAATTTTAAGAATCAGCTCAAGGCTTTCAAAGAGAGTCTCGCGAAGTGGGAGAAGGACAAAAAGGGCCGTAAGCCACGCGGACCTCGCTTGCCCTCAGATCCAGGAAAGAATCCTGCCATGCCAGCTACCATTTATAATGGCATGATTGCCCCGAGTGTGGGCTACGGGAATCGGGGTGCCATTTGGTATCAAGGTGAATCCAATGCCGGCCGTGCTACGGCCAGTTCGTATGAAGAGCTTCTGGGATGCATGGTGGCTGACTGGCGCCAGCGCTGGGGTCACGACCTTTCCTTTTATTGGGTGCAGCTAGCAAACTTCCGCGAACCGACCACGGAGCCTGGTATTGAGAGTGACTGGGTCGTGGTGCAGGATGAAATGCGCCGCGCTCTGAAGAGCATTCCCAAGAGTGGCATGGCCGTCATCAACGACATTGGTGATGCCAAGGACATTCACCCCAAGAACAAACACGATGTCGGGGCCCGTCTTGCCCGCTGGGCGCTCGTGCAGGACTATCACAAAAAGGACATCGTTATTTCCGGACCGCTTTACTCCGGAATGGCGAAGAAAGAGGACAAGATTGTTATTTCTTTTGACCACGCTGACGGTCTCAAGACAAGCGATGGCAAAGAGCTTGCGCGCTTTGAAATCGCCGGAGCTGATGGTAAGTGGATGTGGGCCAAGGCCAAGATCGACGGACCTAAGGTGGTCCTTTGGCACGACCGTCTCAAGGAGCCGGTGAAAGCGCGCTATGCTTGGGCCGCAAATCCGCTGGGTGCCAATTTGGTGAATGGCGAAGGACTCCCTACGAGCTGCTTTACGACTGAGTAGAGAACCTCCGAAACGGGGTTTCTGTCGAAATTAATGATAATGATCCGGCGACTTGATGTTGGCGAAGGGGAGCTTTACCAAATGTGGGTTGCTCCCGAAAAGAGGGGGGGCTTCGTCAGCAAAAGATCTCCTCGCACATGTTTTTCTATCGTCAGGAGTCAATGGTTTTGACCGGGTGAGGGCCGAAGTAATCGCCAGTAATTCAAGAGCGTTCAAACTCTATAGGCACGATGGATTCACTGAATCAATGGATGAGGTGAGGCACTCAAAATCGTGTGTTATGCTTTCCAAAAAAGTCACTTAAATTTAATTACGAGGAGGGAACTCTGATCACTCGGTAGAATCGCAGTGGTCCTTTATGATCGCTTTCGTCAGTGAAGGTGACGGGCGCAGAATTGGTGACATGATCGACGGTGGAGTCCGGGAGGTCATTCAGCCATATTTCCAAGTCGGTGGAATATTGGACTTGGTCATTCCACCCTACGGCGGTTTCCCAGTTGAAGGTGACGGTCCCGGAGGGGCCGAACGAATGGGTCACTTCGAGTTCCGGGATCTCGATGATCGATTGCACGATGAGGTCGGCGACGAGGAGGAAGTTGTCGCCGTAGCCGAGGGGGATGAGGGCGGCGAGGTCCCACTCGAAGGCCAGGAAGCCGAAGTTGACCGGATTCTCTGTGTTGGTGAATTGTTGGTCGGTGAAGAGGGGGATGCCGCCGATATCAGCCGACCAAGTATTGCTTTCGAGGTTAATCGTGGCCACCAGGTTGAAGAGTTCACTGGGGATGAAGTCAACGAGGGTATCAAACGTGTTGGTTCCGTCTTCCCTCCAAATTCCAAACTGTGAGTTGAAGGCGGCAGGGTCCTCATTATCGAAGCGAATGGATGCGAGGCGGTTGCCGCCGGAGTTGTAAATACTGATGAAAAAATCATCGCGTCGGTTGTTTGTGGAATCCTCGATTCCAAGCAGGGTGTCGATTTCCACGACCGGAGCGCCATTTGCGACATGATCATAACTGAGATCA
>JBLIDI010000183.1:0-8729 GCA_047634075.1 Akkermansiaceae bacterium | reverse complement strand
CCTTCTCCGACTGGGTTGGCTTGGTGTCGTCATAGTCGAAGGCATTAACAAATTCCTCGGGCCTTACCTTCGAGGCATCGGGCCAACTCCCGCCGGCCAAAGCGGACTTCGCCAGCTTAAAGGAAACATCACTGACATTGAGCGAAAAGGTCGAGTCCGACTTCTCAGCCGTCGAGGTCTCAAACCCCTCCGGCAACTTGTCGATTTTCTTCGCGGGGTCGGAGAAGAAGATCAACTTTCCTTCCTCCAAACGAACCTTACATCCGACCTGCCGAGCAATTTCCTGGATCGCTATTCTCAAGGGGACATTCTTAAGATCTAGCTCTACTATCTGGCGGCCCTCAAGAATCTTCTTCTCGAGTTTCGGATCATCAATGACAATTCCGATTCCTTTTCCCTCATAATCGAGCGTCGTTGTATCGAGTTCATTGGAGCGCAGACGCAAGAACTCAAGAGCCTCTGCCATCGAAGAATTTCTTAACACCATCTCCGGCAGTATAATCTGGTTCATTTTCTCGGTGGTCTGTTGATTGGAATCATTTTTTTCCCAACGGTCAAAAACCTCGGAGGTCTCCCCCTTCGCAAGACGGCAGGCAAATAGACCGACCTCTACCGTGGTCCCGGTGGCCTCCCCGATTTTGTCGAGAAGCACCTTCAGCGGAACCTGGTCCAAATCCATGTCGGGAAGAACACGCTTCAATATTTCAGGATCGGCAACCACAATATTGACGCCCTTCTTATCGTCATCGAGGGTCGTGTTATCAAATTCGATTGAGCGTAACCGGACAAACTTGAGCGCCTCTGCTACCGTGGTATTTTCAAACCGAACTTCCGGGATAATGATCTGATTCCCTTTGGCATTAATCGAGCGCTCACCATCATTGGATGCCTCCATTGCCACACCTTCCGATGGCAATTCTCCCTCAAGCGAGTCTTCGCCGATCAACCAATCTGCTTCCAGCTTTTTGGACTCCTCGGCCTTGGCATTTTCAGCGGCACCCATGATCACTTCCACCAGTTTCAGGTTCGTGGGGCTATTCCGGATAATGAGCGTATTCTCATCTGCTAAGAAATGAGCGCCCGAATTCGCCATGAAAGAAACACCATTCTCTTTCAGCACGGTCTCGAATGATTTGCCATTCGCAGTAGCCTCTTGAATGTCCTTCGCCACCTCAGGAGAAACCTTCCATCTCCGTTGCACAATGTCCGCATCGGCACTTGTGTTAAGTGGAAGCAGCGTGACACCGTCACCATCAACTCTATATCTGAGTTTCGCAGCATCCGCGATGTATTGCAGAGCAACTCTTGCCGGGACATTCTTAAGATTCAGACTCTTAATCTTCGTCGAATTCGGATCGTTCGCGTCGCCAAAGTCCTTGTCATTCTCATGCAATTCCCCACCGGAAACTTTCGGGGTCTTCACCTGAATCTTGAGCCCTTGCCCAGCCCCGTTCAAAGTCGTGGAATCCAATTCTTTTGTCCTCTTCTCGATAAACGCAAGAGCCTCCTCGACCGTGACATTCTCAAAATTCACCTCCGGAATGATAATTTGGTTCAGCTTTGCAATTGTGCCTTTGGTATCCACCTCATCTTCGGACGGATCACCAAAGAAACGAATTGATCCCAAGTCCGCACCCTGCATCGCTCGCTCTCTGCTCAGTCTCACCTCCTCGGTATTATCAACGAGAGCTTCCCCACCCGAATCAGAAGGCGAGACATCCGTCGCAAATGGATCGGCATCGAAATCACTTTGATCGACCGTGAAGCCCCCCCCCCCGACGCAGTCCCATCTGCGAACGGATCGATTCCACCGATATCACCACCTCCTCCGCCGCCAGAATCTCCGTTTGCCATAATACGACCTGGATCAAGCTTTTCAAACTCTTCACTAGCCGATATTCCGTCTGAATCCATGTCACCCTCGGAATCTCTTTCTCGGTTCACCGTCGATTCACCAGGTGAAGACGAGGGTTCCGTGGACCCCTTCTCATCGTCATCGGCAGACCAGCCAAAATAGTTTCCAGGCTGTTGGAATTTGGGCACTTTTTTCTTAAGCTCTCCCGTAGTAGTCCCTGAGAGATTTTCTGAAGCAACGCCGTTTACCCGAGTAGTCTGCGTTGGGTTACTCAAGATTGCGTCAATACTGTTCCGATTGATTGCCGCAGCACCACTACGAAGGCCAGCGGTCACGATGTTGGAAACACTTTCTTGCGGAGAAGCCGGGATACCCGGAATGTTCAAACGATCTACGTTGCCAATGAAGTCCCGGTTGTTGCGGGAGGTCACGCGATCTACGACCTCGCCACCGCGGGATTCGTTACTTCCGGATTCCCTCTCCAGTGAATCATCGAAGCCCAGATTAACTCCGGCACGATGAGTCAGCGGAAGATCTGTGCTATCTGTCACGATATCCGGAAGGAGACCAAAAAGCTCGGGTGACTCTGAGGGCTTTTTTGACTTGGCCCGGGCGAGTCCCCTTCCATTCTGCCCCTGCTTTGCCTGCTCGGTGGAATCGGTTAATTCGAATTCCCAAGCGGCGCCACCACCCGCTAGTTTTCCGCTCGTTCCGAGGGCATCACCCAGATTGATCGAATCAGGGCGCTGCCTCTCACGAACCGTCAAATTCTCCTTTCCTAAAATTTCGCCGTTCACATTCCCAGCCCCCCAACCATCGCCAAAATCATCTCCGTCACCAAAATCCTGGGAAGGCGATGGCATATTGATTTCGGGAACAGGGATCGCGCTTGGCGAAGCCGTGTTTGCCGCAATCACTCTGGACTGGGACGAACTCGGAGCTAAAGGCTTTCTCGTTGCCGTCGTCGAGGCTCTTTTGCCTGCGCGCTCTTCTTCCGGTGCGCTTTCTTTTTCAGCGTTCCGGAAAAGGCGTCCCACTACCGGAAGATCACCCGTCATCGGAACCCCGAGCCCGGGCTCTCTCGTGTTCAAACCACTTACACCTGAAGGTTCAGAAGGCGAGCGAAGCCCAGCTGTCACAATCCCGTCAACCGACAGAGACTCACTCCCGAAATCCGAGGTCGGAATATAATTATCCAAAGAAGCCAAAGCACCGGCCACGTCCTGGCCCCGACTATTGGAATAGCCAGCATACTCTTCGGGTCCTTCAGAAGACTCTGATTCCCCTAGCGCGGCACGTGCCCCACGCTGAGCCACCTTCATATCACGAAGCATCATGCGCGATTGCTCGTAGGTTTCCTTGGACTGGTTATATCGATTCTGCTTGAGAGAAAGTTCGATTGTATCTTCCTTTCGAGTGGAAACCATCTCTCCCAGCTTCTCCATCTGTTGTTTCACCCCTTCCAACTTCGCCGTTTTAGCCTCCAGATCAGCCCCCGATCTTCCGGCCGTGACTTCCGCCGTAATCGCTTTCTCCAGTTTTTCTCCCTCTTCTTCAAATTCAGCAAGACGTCCCCGCGCATCCCGAAACATCGATTGCTCGGTTGCGCCCAGCGGATTCGATTGGCCATCATCGAAATACGGAATTCCGTATGATTGAACCAAAGTGGTAAGCTCCTTCCGATTCTCTTGGACCAAGTCACTCTGCTTCATCACTTCCTGATCAAGCGCCGCGAGGGCTTTCTCCCGGCTGACCGGCGGTGCTTCCGCCATCATTGCCAGATGCTCCGAATTTTTTGAGCTCTTTGACAACTGCATCGTCACCAACAAGATCATCGACACCAACAGACACGCCGCGCAGACATAGACGAGCCGCTGCCGGGCCTGGCGCTTCTCACGCTGTTTGGCGATGAGTGATTCATACTCCCGTTTCCCTTCCTCGATCTTTGCAAGCACCTTCCTGCGCCTCTCGTCTGAGAGCTGCCACTCCAAGTCGTCACACTCCTCGTAAGCCTCGCCCACCAATCCGTGGATCTCTTCGATTCGCTTCTTATAGGTTTGCAGCTCGGACTTTTCGGCAAGCAAGCGTTCGAGTTCCCCGGCTTCAAACGCTGAAGCCTCCCCGAGAACCAGGGCTACGATGCGAGCTTCCATTTCGGGCTCGATGTAGGTTTGCAAATCGTCGTTCATGTGGGTGTGCGTGTTAGAAGTGGCTGATGCCCGACTTGCGCAGGCGCTCGCCGAGATCTTTTAAAAGGTGGTGAAGTCGATAACCGACATTGCCGACGCTCATTTCGAGCTTGTCGGCGATTTCTTGATACTTGAGGTCCTGGAAGTATTTCATCCGAACCATGGACTGATCGCGGTCCTCCATTTCAGAGACCAGCATCTGAATCATGCCAACCGCCTCAAGGCGCCCCAACTCATTGTCAGGGCTTTCGAGAGCCGATTCACTTTCCCCGACAGCTTCATCCAGGGTTTCGCGTTTTGACTTTCTGAGAATATTAAAGGAAAAATTTCGAACGCAGCGGAACAACCAGGCGCGCGGAATTTCAACCTCGTCCCAATGTTCATGCAGTTTGAGAAAAGCATCCTGCACCACTTCCTCGGCCAGTTCGCGCCGACCGAGTAAGCCGAAGGCATACCTCAGAAGCGGACTTTCCTCGTCGGAAAAAACTTCTTCTAAAGTCCGTCGTTCTACCGGCCCCTCTCTTTTACCGGGCAGGCGCATGATCGACGGCGGTGAGGCCTGCTGTGAACTTCCTTGAGACACTGGTGAGTATTCTTTTCATTGGGGGAGACATCTCAAGGAACGAATCATTGGAAAAAAAGTGAATTCTTTTCGGAAGGCATCTCTCCAGAGAGCCTTTCACCAAGGAAAGGCTCTTTCCAGAGTCCCCCTTAAGGTAAGTGACGCTCTGGAGAGCGTCACTCCCTTTTACACCCCAATCAGTCGCGTGATCTCCAGCGCAATTGCGAGCGCATCCGCGCCCTGCTTCCCCGTCACCGCCGGCGTCTTCCCCTCCCGCACACTTTCCACAAAGGCTGACAGTTCAAGCTTCAGCGGCTCGTCTTTTTCGACCTCTACTTCGGCCTTCTGGATCGCTCCGCCCTCTTTCCAATACATTTCCCCGGTCTGTTCCTGATAATCGAGCGACAAATACCCATCATCCTGAAACACCCGGATCTTCCGCATCCGCTCCGGACTGATTCGACTCGCGGTGACATTGGCGACACAGCCATTCTCAAAACGTAGCCGCGCATTGGCAATATCCTCACTCTTCGTCAGCACCGCGACCCCCACCGCATCGATATTCACCACCGGCGATTTCACCAAATGAAGAATAATCTCCAAATCGTGGATCATCAAATCCAACACCACGCCAATATCCATGCTCCGATTCGGAAACGGCGACAGTCGATGTGACTCAATAAACTTCGGGTGATTCAACTTCGCCTCCAACTCCCGCATCACCGGATTAAAGCGCTCAATATGTCCGATTTGTAAAATACGGTCATACTCCGCGGCCAAATCGACCAATCGTGCCGCTTCCGCGACACTCGGAGCAATCGGCTTCTCCATCAGGACATGCACCCCACGCCTCATCAAGTCGCCACCCACCTCCAAATGAGCAACCGTGGGCACCGCCACACTCGCTAAATCGCACGCTTCCGCCAATTCCTCGAGAGAATCTACCGCTTCCGCACCAAATTCTTCTGCCACCGCTTTGGCCCGATTCAGGTCGGCATCGTAGACCGCCGTCAGCTCCGCTTCCTCGATCAAAGAGTAACATCTAGCATGATTTCGACCCATGGATCCGGATCCCACAACTCCAGCTCGTAGCTTCATTTGCCAGTCCTCGCAGATCCCATAAAAATTACGAGCCAACTTTCAGCTTGAAAAAATTTATCTAACACCAAGATTCCCGTTCAAGTTTGAGCGGCTGGTCGCTTTCACCGTTCATTCAACAATTCCGAATTACCCATGATTGAAGTTACTGGCCTCACCAAACGTTTCGGCCCCAAGGTTGCCGTCGACGATCTCACATTCTCAGTTAAGAAGGGCGAAGTCCTCGGTTTCCTAGGACCCAACGGCGCTGGCAAGTCCACCACGATGCGCATGGTCACGGGATTCCTCCCGGTCACCGCCGGCCAAGTCAAGATTTGCGGCGTCTCCATGATCGCCAACCCGCGGGAAGCGAAAGCTAAAATCGGCTACCTCCCGGAATCCGCCCCCCTCTACAATGACATGACCGTTCAGGGCTTCCTCAAGTTCTGCGCCTCCATGCGTGGACTCCGCGGATCGGCCCGCCGACACGCTGTCGAAAAATCAATCGAAACCTGCTTCCTCGGAACTGTCGCTCGCCAATCCATCGGCACCCTTTCCAAAGGCTACCGCCACCGCACCTGCCTCGCCCAAGCGCTTCTTCACGATCCCGAAGTCCTCGTTCTCGACGAACCGACCGATGGACTCGATCCCAACCAGAAGCTCGAAGTCCGAAAGCTCATTAAAAATCTCGGCAAGGAAAAGGCCATTCTCTTCTCGACCCACATTCTCGAAGAAGTGACCGCCGCTTGCACCCGCGCGGTCATCGTCGATCAAGGCATCATCGTTGCCGACGGGACCCCTCAGGAACTCGAAGCCCAAGGCGGAGGCTCCCTCTACGAGCTCTTCCACAAGGTCACCACCTTCGAAAACCCGGCTGCCTAGTTTTAAAAACCACTCTCTTTTAGCATGAACGCCTTCACCATCTTCAAACGCGAATTAAGCAGCTACTTCACGCAGCCCACCGCTTACGCCATCGTGATCATCTTTGGGTTCCTCTCAACCCTTCTCACTTTCACCATTGGGAACTTTTGGGGGATCGGCGACGCCAGCCTCGATGGCTCGTTCTTCCAATACCACCCGCTCCTCCTCATGATCCTTGTTCCTGCGGTCAGCATGCGCCAGTGGGCCGATGAGCACTACACCGGAACCATCGAACTCCTCGGAACCTTCCCGATCAAGCTTGGCAGCGCCATCATCGGCAAGTTCCTCGCCAGCGCCTTCATTTGGGCCCTCGCCCTCCTCCTCACCTTCCCCGTGGTCTGGGCCGTCGTTTACCTCGGCGACCCCGACGGACAAACCATCTTTTCGGGATACCTCGGGAGCTTCTTGGTTTGCCTCACCTTCCTTGCCATCACGACCCTGATTTCCGCTCTCACCCGCGATCAGGTAGTTGCCCTGATTGTCTCTGTTGCGATCTGCTGCGTCCTCACAATGCTCGGCTGGGAACCTGTCATTAACGAAATCCGGCGAACCGGCCCGGAAGCCCAGGAAGCGGTCGAGCTGATGACCAAGATCGGCATTTACAGCCACTTCTTCGAAGCCACTCTGGGGAAAATTTCCCTAACCAGTCTTTTATACTTTTTCGGCCTCATTTTCGTCAGCCTCTTCGGCACCAGCCTCATCCTGAACTCAAAACGTTCCTAACGTTCCTAACGTTCCTACCTTTCCCCTCATCCAACCTTCATCACGCAACAAACCATGAATGCATTGAAGCCCATCCTCATCGGCCTCGCCGGCGTTGGCGTCCTCTTTTTCGGTCTCTCCTTTGGCCTCGAAGCCCTCGAACCCGCCCGCTGGTATTGCCTCGTCCTAGCGATTGTCGCCATCTCTCTGCTGCCCGCCAACCGCCTCTTTCGAGGCGTCGTGGGAGTGGCCATTCTCGCCATCCTCGTTTTCTTCGTCACCCAGTTGCTCGAGAGCACTCTCGGGAACAAGAATATCGATCTCACCGAGGACAGTCGCTACACCCTCACCGACGGCACCCGTTCCATCCTCTCGGAGCTCACTGAGCCCGTCACTATCAACTACTACGTCACCCGTGATGTCGATGGCACCCCGGCTTCCTTCAAGCGCCACATCCCAAGGGTCGATAGCTTCCTCCGCGAGATCAAGAACCTCGCCAAGAATGACCTCATCACGCTGAACTTTGTCGATCCCGAGCCCAATACCGATGAGGAAGACGCCGCTCTCCTCGATCAGGTCCAGCAAATCGACGTCACCCAGGATGACAAAATGATCTTCGGGGCCTCCATCAGCTCGCTCGAGAAAAAGACCGTCATCCCCTTCTTCGACCCCACACAAGAAACCCAACTCGAGTTTCAGGTCATCAGCGCTATTGCCGAAGTCAGCAGGCGCACTACCCCAGTTGTCGGCCTCATGTCCGCTCATAATCTCGCCCAAGGCGGCCAATCCAATCGCGGCTGGCTCTTTTACCAAATCCTGCAGCGCAACTACGATCTCGTGGACCTAGGCATGATGCCCACCGCCACACTCGACTCAGTCTACTCAGGTCACAAGTGGGGCGATTCACCGGGCTACCTCGATCCCGAAAAAATCCCTGTCATGCTTGTCATCCATCCGGCCGGCATCACGCCCGATGCTGAGTTCGCACTCGACCAATACATCCTCCGCGGCGGCACCGTCATCGCCTGCGTCGACCCCATGTCAATGGTGGCCCAACAATCTGGCAAATCTCCAATCCCCGGCATGCCTCCACAAGGTGGCACCCCGACCTCCTCGTCACTCCCTAAGCTTTTCGCGAAGCACAACGTCAAGTTCAGCGATTCCGAGGTCATTATCGACCGCGCCTTTGCGGCTCCCAACAACCCCACCATTCTCCTCCTCAATGAAGAAGCGATGACAGTGAAGGATGACATCTCCCTCGCCTCCATCCAAAACCTCGCCTTACTCCTCAGTGGCAGCTTCAGTGGAGCCAATGGCAAACCGATGGGACAAGGCCTCGAAGTCAGCCATCTCGTCGAAACTTCCTACCAATACACCTTCCTCGACGGCCAATCTCTCACTTCTCCCCAAGGAGCCCAGCAAT
>JBLIDI010000182.1:0-8731 GCA_047634075.1 Akkermansiaceae bacterium | reverse complement strand
GGTCGCCATCCTAGGGGACTCGATCGCCTTCGGGTCGGGCGCAAAGCCACGCGAGACCAAACGCTATTCCTCTGTCCTCGGAAACCTCCTCGGCGAGACCTACGAGGTCAAGACCTTCGCGGCTTCTTCCCTCTGCATGCTGCGCGCGGCCGACCGGCCCCTGGTGCAAACTCCCCACTTCCAAAACGCCCTCGCCTTCAAACCCGATATCGCTCTCGTCACCCTCGGGACAAACGACACCTGCCAAAACGCGAAGCGCAAAAATTGGCAGCACCACCCCGAACTTCAAAACGACGCCCTTTTTCTCATCAATGAGCTTCGCAAAGTGAACCCCAAGATCGTGGTTCACCTCTGCTCACCTCCCCCGATGTTTCCAAGCCAGCCAGGCCTCAAAACCAAGCGTCAGAAAGATCTCATCGAACGCTTCAAACATTTCCCCGTCATCAACAAAGCCTATGCCGCCGCTGCCGCCACTGCCGAAAAGCTTCACTTCCACGACCTCTCCCGTGCCCTCTCTCCCGGCAGCACAACCGACGGCGTCCACCCCAATACGCCCGGCCACGATCAACTGGCTCATCACTACTACGATCTCCTCAGTCAACCCACCGGGACGCGCGCCCAAGCACCAGTCACTTCGCAATGGCATGGCTTCGACCGTCACGACTTCCAGCTCCCCAAGACCGGAGCCAAGGCCACCCTCGTCATCCCCCACACGGCCGCCAAAGGGCAACCGTGGATCTGGCGCGCCCGTTTTTGGGGACACCAACCCGCCCTCGATCTCGCTCTTCTCGACCGCGGCTATCACCTCGCCTACGTCAATGTCGGCAACCTTTATGGCAATAAAGAAGCGATGGCCCGCGGTGAGGAACTTCACGAAATCCTCACCACGAAATTCAAGCTTAGCCAAAAGCCCATCCTCGAAGGGATGTCGCGCGGCGGACTCTTTATCTTCAATTTTGCGGCCAAACACCCTGACAAAGTCACCGCGATTTACGGCGACAACCCCGTCTGTGATTTCAAATCATGGCCCGGTGGACAAAGCGGCAAGCTCTCCAAAGGGGACTACGACCGCTGCCTCAAAGCCTACGGGATCACCGCGGACCAAGCCCAGACCCATCCCCAAATCACCGACCCCGCCTTCGCCGCAAAGCTCAAAGGGATCCCCATCGCCCTCGTCATCGGCAGTGCAGACGACGTCGTCCCACCAAAGGAAAACGCCGCGGCACTCATCGTCCATCTCACCAAACTCAAATCTCCCCTTCAAGTCTGGCGTAAACCCGGACT
The DNA here is from genome assembly GCA_047634075.1 of Akkermansiaceae bacterium. Taxonomy (GTDB): domain Bacteria; phylum Verrucomicrobiota; class Verrucomicrobiia; order Verrucomicrobiales; family Akkermansiaceae; genus SW10. The sequence continues at coordinate 7,447 of JBLIDI010000182.1, read as the reverse complement.
CGGCCACCACCCCCACGGCCTCTCCCCCGTCGAACCACTCCTCCGCTTCCTCCTAGGCGCCGAGGACCAACCTGCCCCAGCGAAGCGTTAGGCCAAAGCGCACTCCCCATCCCGCAGACCCAGAGCAAACCCGTCGCCCCTTGGCTGAAAGGGAGACTCATACCAGCCCAGGGGCGCACGTAGGGCCGCCCTGAGTTTGGTCCGGGGAAGCTCTCGGGCCAAGCTAAGCTTGGTTAATCACCAAAAGACATTCCCGCAGGCCGTCCCTCGGCGGCGAAGCGGAAGTATTTCATAGGAATGAGACAAACCTTACCTGGATCGTGTTCGTTTGAGAAATTTTCTGGCGATTCCCTCGTCTGGCTCCATCCTCCCTCTATGGAACGGACTGCCAAATTTGGCTCACTTTTGAAACTCCTCGACGATGAGAACGAGGAAGTCCAAGAAGGCGTTCAGCGCGCCTTAATGGACTTCGACGGCGACGCCAGTCACGATCTTGTCGCTCTCGGGATCCACCTCAAGACCAAGGAAGCAAAGCTCCTCTCGGCATCCCTCCACGCCGGGCGACAAAAGCTCCTCAAGGAACACTGGGCCATGCCCGCGAGTAATCTCCGTGATCCGGATGGCGATTACGAATCACTGGAGTCCCTCCTCCGGCTTCTCTCCGACTTCCTCCATGATGGCGTCACCCTCCGACCCAGCCTCTCAGATGAATTGGATATTCTCGCCCAAGAGGCGCTCCCCGAAGTGGCCACTCCCCTGGAGCTCTCGTCGTGGCTTTTTACTTCCGGTCGCTTCACGGGAAACAAGGTCGCCCCCTTCGCGCCCGAAAACTCCGATCTCGCGTGGTGCCTCGAGAAGGGTCAAGGCAACCCGCTCGGTCTCTCCCTCATCTATATTCTGATTGCGCAACGTCTCGGCATGGCAGTCTTCGGAGTCAACTATCCCGGCCACTTCCTTTGCCTCCTCGACACCCCGGAAGGCCCCACCCTCATCGATGCCTTCCATGAAGGCCGCCCCATTTTGGTCAGCAAGCTCCTCGCCAATCACCCGGAACTTTCCCAGGTCGCCACCAAGGCCGTCCGCCAGCCCTGCTCGCTCGCGGCCATCCTTCTTCGCGTTCTTGCCAACATGAATCTCGCCTTTAACAAGGCCAGCCGCACCGTGGATGCTGAGATCGTGCAAGATCTCATGAAGACCTTCCGGCCATGAAGATCGAAGATCATCGGGTGAGCATTGGCGGTCAAAGCCTGCACCGATTGATTCTTCAACCTGAAGATCATAAAAAGGGCACCCTTCTCTTTTTCCACGGCCAGGGAGACTTCATCGATCGCTATCCTGCCATCCTCGAGGGCTTCGTCGATGCCGGCTATCGATGCCTCCTGACCGATCTTCCCGGCCATGGCCGCTCGCCCGGGAGACGGGGCGTGGTGCCCGGATTCGACTTCATCGACGAACTCTTCCGCGAATCAATCACCCACCTTGAGGGCCCCGCCATCATCGCGGGGCACTCCATGGGCGGACTCCTCGCGCTTCGGCATTTCCTCGGGCATCCCGATCTCTTCGAGGCCGCCTGGTTCTGCGCCCCTCTCCTGGCCCCCATGCGGCAGGCAAAACCGTGGATGCGAGTCGCCCTTCCCATGGTGGCAAAAATCCTCCCGTGGCTGACGGTTGGCACCGGAGTGAGCAGCTCGGATTGCGGAGACAACACCAGCGGACGTGGTGCCGAAACCGGCGCAGTTCTCTATCACAGCCGAATCTCCATCGGCTGGGCGCGCGCACTTGCGGAAGCGGCCGAAGAAGTCCGTGAGCAATTCCCCGGTCTCTCTGATTCGAAGCCCATCCTCTTTACTCAAGGCAAGAGAGATCCCATTTGCCCACCGGAAATTCTTGCCGAACACCTCGCCAAGCTCACCTCGCACCGCATCCGCTTCGCGCAAGTCGAGAAAGCCCTTCACGAACCCTTTAGCGGGTCAACGCTTCAAGAATTCAGCGCTCTTCTGAACACCTGGATTGCGGATGAATTAGGTTCACGCTAGGAAAAGACAATCTTCTCAAAATTCTCGGGAACTTGGACCGGCTGACCCAGCTTGAGAGCGCTTGGCTCGCCACCATCAAGCGATATTTTTTGCCAACCTGCGCCATAAATTGTGAGCTCATAGGTTGAATAAGAGGGCGCGAAATCTCCGACCCGCGTTTGGGTCAGAACCTTGTCCTTCAGCTCAAAAGTTTTCAAAACTGAATCGTCAAAACCATCGCCGGCATCCTCATAAAGAGTTCCCTCCGCCTGTTCATCGGCTAGGTAGACATTCAATTCCATGTGAGTCAAAGGCACCGATGAACTCGAGCGCACCGGAGAAAGTGGTAGCACCCTTCCACCCTTCACAAACAACGGAGTGGTATCAAGCGGGACATCCACCCAACGCTCCTCGGCGCCGAGAAGTTCCTCATTGGTCCAGAAGTCATACCAAACTCCCTTGGGAGGATAGAGCCAGCGTCCCTCGACCCCGGGCTTAGAAATCGGGCAGGTAAAAAGACTCGGCCCCAACCCGAATTCTTCGGCCCGGTTATGACAATCATGGTCCTGATGATCGAGGTAAATGAGTGAGCGGATCATGGGCGCGCCCGTCCGCGTGTGCTCTTCAAAGGTGGTGTAAATGTAGGGGAGGATGCGGTAGCGAAACTCGATGAATTTTTTTGCGATGGCGGTGTAGGGTTCCCCGAAGGACCAAGGCTCCTGTTCATTTTCGTCCCCGGAACTATGCACGCGGCAGAAAGGATGGCAGACGCCCATCTGAAGCCAACGGACAAAGAGTTCGCCATCGGAGCGCCCGGAAAAACCACCGATATCAGTCCCCACAAAAGAGTATCCCGAAAGCGCAAGACGCTGGCACTGGATGTTTCCAATCTTAAGATGTTCCCAAGTCGATTGAATGTCTCCGGTCCAAGCCGAGCTGTAACGCTGGGTCCCGGCATAGGCGGAGCGGGTGATGACAAACGGGCGTTTTCCAGGCAGCGCTTTGCTCACGCCGTCACGCGTGGCACGCGACATCTGCATGCCATAAATGTTGTGGGCCTTACGATGTGAGCAGGGTTGGCCGTCAAAATCATGGCGCACGTCGCTAGGAAAAGTCTTGTCATCATTGAAGACCGCCGGCTCGTTCATGTCCGTCCAGATACCTGCCAAGCCACTTTCCTGCATGAAGGCCGGGAAGAGATCGGCCCACCAATCACGAGCCTCTGGCTTCGTAAAATCAGGGAAATGACACGGTCCCGGCCAAACGTTCCCCGTCATCAGAGGGCCGTCCATTCGCTTACAGAAAACGTCTTTTTCCTTACCACTCAGATAAACCTCGTACTCGGGATCAATTTTGATACCGGGATCGATAATCGCGACCGTCTTAATCCCGTTCTTTTCGAGCTTTGCGGCCATCCTCGAGGGATTCGGATAGTTCTCCTTATTCCGGTTCCAGGTAAAGCAACGAAACCCATCCATGTAATCAATATCGACATAGATGGCGTCACAAGGAATCCCCCGGGAAGTGAAGCCCTCGGCAATTTTGAGAACTTCCGCCTCGCTCTTATAGGACCATTTGCACTGGTGGAATCCAAGGGCCCACAGAGGCGGCAGGTCTGGTTTGCCGGTCAGATCCGCATATCCTTCCACCACCTTTGCGACGGAAGGACCATGGATAAAGTAGAAATTCATTTCGCCTCCCTGAGCCCAAAAGCTCGTCACCGAGGGCCGCTCGCGCCCGAAATCGAAGGAGGATCTGAAGGTGTTGTCAAAGAAGATTCCGTAGGCCCGATTGTGGTGCAGGCCCACGAAGAACGGGATGCTTTTATAAAGCGGATCCGTCGCGGCGCCATACCCATAGACATCACTTGCCCACAACTGCCTGCGCTGGCCGCGCAAGTTCTTATGCCCGGGAATATCGCCAAGGCCGAAATAGTGTTCTTGAGACTGGATGACCCGGCTCATCATCACGACCTCTCCACCAAACGCATCATTCTGATACCAGTGGAATCCCTTTTCATCCTGAGAGAGAAGGTTCCCTGCGGCATCTTCAATCCGGAGCCGCAATCCTTCCCGAAGGAGAAAAACCACCAATGACCCCGTCTTAATGATAAAGTTGGTCTCATCTTCAGAAACCTCGGGAACAACGCCATCCTCCAGGACCCCAGGTAAAACCGCATAAGAGAAATCCTCAGGAAAATCTCCATTCGGGGCAAAACGGAATCTCACTTTCTCAGCGTCCACGCAGGTCACCTCAAGGACACAGGCATTGTCGCAGACGAAAACTTGCCGGGCCCCCTCGTTCCGGTGCTCGCTCACCTTCCCCGGGAAGAGTTCTCCAGCTTCGGCTGGCATACCGGTTTCAATATAGTTATCCTTCTCGAAGGTTGCTGTATCGACGTTCTCCATACCAAGAAACTATAAGCACACTCCATGCCTCACGCCATCGCCGATCGATTCCCCGGCAAAACTATTTTCGCCCCCAATTCTTGAAATCTCACACCAACGCCGAACCACACGTCCTCATGCTGGGCTGGGAATTCCCTCCGATCCTCCATGGCGGCCTCGGGGTGGCATGCGAGGGCTTGGGTCGGGCCCTCTCGAAAAATGCCCGCCTCACCTTTATTCTTCCGAAGGGCGAATCAACCTCCCTCAATGAGAACCTCCGACTCATCGGTCTCAATCAGGCCGATCATAGCGGTAAAGACTCTGGAAAAATGGAAGCTTTCTCCGTTGTCGAACACGTTCCTTCCGATCTGCGCCCCTATCTCGATGCCGAAACTTTCAGTATGGATCCCGCTGATCTCTATGGCCCGGATCTTGGCGCCAAGGTCATCGCTTTCGCTCAGAAAGTCACGCACGCGTCCCGCCATCATGACTTCGACATCATCCACGCCCATGACTGGATGACCGCGCTTGCGGGGCTGGAAGTCCGCAAACAGACTGGCAAGCCCCTCGTATTCCACACCCATTCCCTCACCTACGACCGCGCGGGGCCAGCCGAGCGCGGCTGGATCTATGAAATCGAAAAAAATATCCTGAAGTCCGCTGATCTTGTCATCGCGGTGAGCCACTACTGCCGGCAAATCTGCCTCGATCACTATGAGGCGCCACCGGAGAAAGTCGTCGTCGTTCATAATGGCGCCTCCCCCGTCCGCTCCTTCCGAAGCTCCAAACCCTTTCCAGAAAAACTCGTGGTTTTCCTGGGTCGAGTGACCGGGCAAAAAGGTCCGGGGCACTTCCTCAAGATCGCGCAAAAAGTCCTAAGTTCAGAGAGCAACGTGCGCTTTGCGGTCGCCGGAACCGGGGAACAGTTACACCCCCTGATGGCGGGCGCCGTTCGCCTCGGCATTCAGAAAAAATTCCACTTTACCGGCTTTCTGAATCGTAAAAAAATTCACCGCCTTCTCTCCATGGCCGACGCCTATTGTATGCCCTCGGTCTCCGAACCTTTCGGCCTTTCCGCGCTCGAAGCTGCGCAATTCGGAGTTCCCGCCGTTCTTTCCAAACAATCAGGAGTGGCCGAGATCCTGCCCTCGGCCCGGACCGCGGACTCATGGGACACTGACGCCATGGCTGCCCATCTGATCGAGATTCTCAGCAAGAAAGGAGATTTCCGACCGACCGTCGTTCGCACTTGGGACGAGGCTGCCGCAGAAACCCTGGTCTGTTACCAAGGTCTTCTTTCCAAAAGGTAGCGGGGGCACGAGTCCCGCGCTACTCGATCAGGGATTTGCCCGTCATTTCCTTGGGCTGCGCAACCGCCATCATTTCGAGAAGCGTCGGAGCAACATCCGCAAGAATACCATCGCGAACCTTCCGCCCCTTGGCATCAGAGGCGACATACCAAAGATGGACCAAATTCGTGGTATGCGCGGTGTGCGGCGAGCCGTCGGCATTCCGCATGAACTCACAGTTTCCGTGATCAGCGGTGATCAGCAACTTGCCCCCAAGCCGGAGAGTTTCCTCGGTAATGGACTGGACCGCACTATCGATCCGAGTGACTGCTCTCCTGGCCGCCTCCACCACCCCAGTGTGACCCACCATGTCGGGATTGGCAAAATTGATGATGACGAGATCGTAATCCTTGAGGTGACCCAACACGTAGTCTTCGACCTCCTCTGAGCTCATTTCAGGCTTCAAGTCGTAAGTCGCGACTTCCTTGGGAGAAGGGATCACCTTGCGGTCCTCCAAATCGTAGGGAGTTTCCTCCCCGCCATTGAAGAAATACGAAACATGGGGGTATTTTTCGGTCTCGGCGATTCGAAGCTGTTTTTTTCCCGCCCTGGAGACCGCTTCACCAAGGGTCATCTTGATCTTCTCGGGAGGAAAAATCGCCTGGCAATCGAAGGTCTCATCATACTCGGTGAGCGTGAAATAATTGACCTTGGGAATGACCCCGGTTTCGAAACCATCAAAGTCTCCCGTGCTCAGGAAAACCTCGGACAACTGCCGGGCCCGATCAGCGCGGAAGTTGAAGAAAAGGATGACGTCATCGTCGTTGATCCGCTGCTTCTCGTGATCAAATAAGATGATAGGCGAGAGAAACTCATCGGTCTTCTGTTGGGCGTATTGTTCGGCAATCGCCTCGCTTGCGAGGACGTCACACTTCGCGCCTTTTCCGTGCACGATGGCATCCCAAGCGAGCTTGGTTCGCTCCCAGCGCTTATCGCGATCCATCGCGTAGTAACGGCCAATGACCGTGCCAATGCGCGCATCGCACTTTGCGAGTTCATCTTCAACGTAGTTAAGGTAGCCCGCCCCACCCGTCGGTGAGGTGTCCCGACCATCGGTGATGGCGTGGACCACGATATCCTCGCAGCCGGAATCCCGGGCCGCCTGGGCCAAGGCGATCAGTTGATCCTGATGGCTGTGAACTCCGCCATCGGAGACGAGGCCGATTAAATGGAGACGATGCCCGCCAGCCTTCTTGAAGGCTTCTTTGAGAATCTCATTATCCTTCAGGACATCGTCCGAGATCGCCTTATTAATCCGGGTTAAATCCTGATAAACGATACGCCCTGCGCCTAAATTGAGGTGTCCGACTTCCGAGTTCCCCATTTGGCCCTCCGGCAGACCAACGTCCAGGCCGGAAGCTGAAAGAGATCCCTTCGGATAAACACCCTCCATTGCGTCATGAAAAGGGGTTTCCGCCAACTCGACGGCATTACCATCTTGTTCAGCGGTATGCTTGCCACCGGGGTTGACACCCCAGCCGTCACGAATGATGAGAACGACAGGTTTGTGAGCCATTACCCCCCCGTGTTACGACCTTCCCTCCAAAGCGGAAAGCGAAAAGGAAAGATGTCGGGATTACTTCTGAAAAGTCGCGCTATTCGCAGGAACAACGTGGCACTAAAATGATCTTCATTCTCCGAGGCATCTTAGCGCAGTCCCGTCCCATCGGGCGACACCGTGAGAGAACGGTCGCCG
>JBLIDI010000181.1:0-8875 GCA_047634075.1 Akkermansiaceae bacterium | reverse complement strand
AACTTCTCTATGGACGCAAGGCCAGCGACGAAGAACAGACTCTCGCCCAAGGTTTCCTCACTACGGGTGACGAGGACGCTTGGCAAAACTACGCCCAGGTTCTCCTCGCCTCAAACGAACTTCTCTATCTCGACTGAGCATGATCCCCCCGCAACGATTTCCTATCCTCTCCCGCCGGCAAATGCTGGCACGCATGGGCGGCGGCTTCGGCATGCTCGGTCTCAGCGGAGCCCTAAATAAGGTCGGCATGCTGTCGGCCTCGGAAATCCCGGTGACATCCCCGCACTTCGCTCCAAAAGCGAAGCGCGTCATCTTTCTTATGATGAACGGCGGCCCATCCCATGTCGACACCTTCGATCCGAAGCCCGCCCTCGCCAAACACGAAGGCGAGACGCCTGACGGAAAAGCTGGCAAAAAGACCAGCGGCTACATGCCCTCGCCCTTCGAGTTCAAGCCGCGTGGGCAGTGTGGCATGATGATGAGCGAACTCTTCCCGCAACTCTCGCGGCATGCCGACGATTTATGCTTGGTGCGCTCGATGCACACTGATCAACCGAACCACGAACCCGGCCTCCTCATCATGCAGTCGGGTAACCCCCAACCGGTGCGCCCCTCGATAGGATCGTGGATCTCCTACGGTCTCGGAACGGAGAATGAAAACCTTCCTTCCTATGTTGCGATCTCGCCCGGACGCCCGGTGGTGGGGCCACAATTGTGGTCGAATGCCTTCCTCCCCGGCGAGCACCAGGCCACTGCGGTCGACACCAACACCCTCAAGGTCGACGAGCTCATTGCCAACCTGCGTCATCCCAAACTCAGTCACGACGCCCAGCGCCGCCAAGTCGATCTCCTCGGTGCGCTCAACCGCCTCCACTCCGAGCAACGCCAACACGACGCCGCCCTTGAAACCGAAATCAAGAGCATGGAACTCGCCTACGCGATGCAGGCCGAGGCCTCGGATGCCTTCGACGTGACTTCAAAGAATAAGCAGCCGTGGGATACCCATCCTTCCATGCGTTGGCATCGACGAGTATGAGTAACATGATGACAAAACTCCGGAGGGAAGATGCCAACGACCTCGCCCTTCGCGTGGATCTGATTGCGTCGTTCTACCGGATCTTGAAAGTGCGGCGGCATCGAGCGCGGGGACAGCTCCGGACCCGCTTGGAACAAAACGGCTAACTCTGTGCCACTCACCGCGCCCTTGACTGAGATGGCTCCCTCAATTTCTAAACCTTTTAGCGACTATTCTCTATAAAAGATGATCATCAACACGACTGTTGTCTTAAGAAAAAAGACGAGGTCGGCAACCACCACGGTGACGCGAGCATCACCCAATCCACCGGCACGGAGTATTTCTGTCCGATGTGCCCCGGCGTGGAATCCGACACACCCGGCGACTGCCCAAAATGTGGTATGGCCCTTGAAGCCAAGGGAGCCCTGGCGGAAGACGATGGCGATGACCAAGAGATCCGGGCCTTGTCGCGCAAGTTCTGGATCGCGGCTGCGCTCACCTTCCCGGTCTTCGTCATCGCCATGGCCCACTGGATTCCGGGCTTCAATATCGAGAACGTCATCCCGAAGAATGTCTCGAAATGGATCGAATTCGCCCTGACCGCCCCGGTGGTTCTCTGGGCCGGTGGAATGTTTTTCAGCAAGGCCTGGCGTTCGGTGAAGACCTGGAATCTTAACATGTTCACCCTGATTGCAACCGGGGTGGGCGCGGCCTTTATCTACAGCGCGGTCGCGGTGATCTCACCCGGAGTTTTTCCGGAATCCTTCCGGGAAGGCGGAGAGGTCGGACTCTACTTCGAAGCCGCCGCCGTCATCACGGTGCTGGTATTGTTAGGACAGTTGCTTGAGGCAAAAGCCTGCAGCCGCACCGGCCAGGCCATCCAAGCGCTCCTCGGACTCGCTGCCAAAACTGCCCACCGCTTCATCGATAGCAAGGAAGAGGACGTGCCGGTGGATGATCTCAAAAAAGGCGATCATCTCCGCGTCCGTCCCGGCGAAAAGGTTCCCCTCGATGGCATCATCACGGAAGGCTCCAGTAACCTCGACGAATCCATGATCACCGGAGAGCCCATGCCGATCGGGAAAAGCGAGGGCGACACAGTGATCGGAGCCACCATCAACCAAACCGGCAGCTTCGTGAAAAATGCCGAAGCGATCGAGATTACCAAAAAGGTTACCCACCTCGTCACCGACAAGACCGGCACCCTGACCGCCGGGAAACCACGTGTCACCGATACCAAAACCGCCTTAGGAATCGACCCTACCCAGCTTCTCCAACTCGCGGCATCCCTTGAGCTAAGCAGCGAACATCCCTTGGCGCGGGCCATTGTCGATGAAGGAAAAGACAACGGCCTCGAATTGCTTCCAGTGGAGAATTTCGAGTCAACCACCGCCGGAGGGGGCACCGGAAACGTCGATGGCAAAACAGTTAGGGTCGGCAAACGGGCCTCCCTCGAAGAAAACGGAATCACAGTTTCTCGCGCCTTGCAGAAGGATACGGAAGCTTGGCAGGAAGATGCCCGCACGGTGGTATGGGTCGCCTTCGACAAGGACATGGCTGGTATTCTCGCCATCGCGGATCCCATCAAGGAAGGCAGCGCGGAAGCGCTCAAGGCGCTTCACGCGCTTGGGCTGAAAGCCATCATGTGCACCGGCGATAACCGGAAAACCGCCGAAGCGGTGGCCCGCGAACTCGGCATTGATGAAGTCCACGCCGAGCTCACACCGCAGGACAAAATCGACATCATTAGAAAGTTAAAATCAGAAGGAGCGGTGGTCGCGATGGCCGGAGACGGGATCAACGACGCCCCCGCCCTCGCCGAGGCTCATGTCGGAATTGCCATGGGCACCGGAACCGATGTCGCCATCGAGAGCGCAGGCATTACGCTCGTGAAAGGCGACCTCCGCGGCATCACCAAGGCCATCCATCTCAGCCGCGCCACCATGCGCAACATCCGGCAGAACCTCTTCTTCGCTTTCATCTACAACATGCTCGGCGTCCCGCTCGCGGCCGGCGTCCTCTACCCTTTCTTCGGCATCCTTCTCAGCCCAATGATCGCCGGTGCCGCGATGAGCGTCTCATCGCTTTTCGTGATCCTGAATGCCCTGCGCCTGCGCACCGTATCGCTGGAAATATGAGAAACACGATGCCGCACTATCGAAGGGAACCTTTCGAGCAACGGCAGCAGCGTGCCATGGAGGATCGTCGAGGGGGTGAAGATCTATCATTTCATCGCCAAGGAAATCCGCCACGAGTTGCCCCCCCCCCCGGCCTGGTCGCCAATTGCAGGGCTACAATGGGAGCGTCCACGGCCCGACGATCGAAGCCGTCGAAGGCGACCGCGTCCGCTTTCACGTGACCGACCGCCTTGGCGCACCGACCACGAGGCATTAGCACGGACTATTTTTGCCCAGCGGGATGGGCGGAATCGGCGGGCTCAGCCAGGCCTCGATCGCGCCCCGAGAAACCTGCAAGTACGAGTTCACCCTGAAACAGCACGGCACCTTCATGAATCACTCCCACCATGATGAAATGACCACGATGGGCGGCATTTTCATCATCCTGAGGCGCCGCCCCAACCCCGCCGATTCCCCGGGAGAAGGCGGCTGCTAAAAACACGAGGCCGAAGTCGCTCGGGTCGCCCCGGAAGAGGATCTTGGGCGGGATAGAATCGAGATCCCAGGCTAGCGGACGTCTTTGTTCCCCCCACGCGGTCTCCCTCAGGTCGCTCGCACTCTGTGCCCGCGATGTCTCGCCCAAAAAAAGCTTTGACCATGGGAGAGTTCAAGCCAATCCTTAGCCAGTGACTTTTACCGGATCGATTAACAACATTCTTCATGTTGTTTTGATGCTTTCCATCGGGGTTGTTTACGGGCGCGGAACCACCGTGATCGAAATAGAGCACGAGCATTCAAACGCTCCTGCTGGCATTTTCTCCGGCAGTTCACATCATGATCACCATCATCATCACGAAGACAGTGGGAGTGATCATCATGACCGGGGAGACAATCCTGATGATGGTGAAGAACCGACCCAGGAAGACGATTCATCTCCTCACCGGCACTCGCACGTCCTCACGATTGATACGCACGCAGTTCCCTCACCGGTAAAAGTTCCGTTCTCCAAGGTTGCCTTTCGCTCCAGTAAAAAACGTTTTCCCGAAAAAGAGTTGTGTCCCGACAGTCCCTATTACGCCCTGTCCAAGCCTCCCCAATTGGGTTGAGTTGAGTGACGCAGAATCGTGCCCATTTTTCTTGATCAGGCTCGATGACAAAAAGCGCCGCCTTCGTTGGCAGGCCTAATGGAACGGCGTTACCGCGGTGTTCCTTCCTGAACGTCACTCGCTAAAAAACGCTACTTTCCAGCGTCCTATTTCTCTGTGCCTCCGTGTTGACGGGCGCAAGAGGAAAGCGAGATCGCTCGAAGGCACTTTCCCATCACCACCCTTCTCTCCAGCCCATGAGGCACCATGCAAAAATCTAGACCCATCTCCAAGGACGGCTTATTCCGTTCTGAAAAACTTGATTCCTATCCCGCTCTTCGGCTCGCCACGGTAGCCGGCACCGTTCTCCTTCTAGCCGCTTGCCAGGCCTTTGAACGCCGACCACTCGATCCCGTTACGCACAACGAACGATGGAAAGCTCAAGGGGCCTCAGATGACAAGGTTCACGCCTTCGCAAAACGTCTCACACGAACGACTTCGGGGGCTTCACCCTTCAATCCAGTCGACGGAGTTTCTCTCAACGAGGGCAAAATAATTGCTTTGGTCTACAATCCCGATCTTCGCATCGCCCGATTGAAAGCCGGTGTCGCCAAGGCCACAGCCGATCATGCTGGCTTGTGGAACGATCCAAAGTTCAGCCTTAATGTTTTAAAATTCACCGAGGGAGTTCCCGATCCCTGGGTCGTCGGATCGGCCCTCTCACTAACAATTCCTTTGTCGGGTCGCCTTCGGGCGGAAAAAAGTCGGGCCGAAGCCGCGATGCATGCGGTGCTGGATCGGGTTGCTGAAGCTGAGTGGAAAGTCACGATCGATCTGCAAAAATCCTGGGTCTCATGGTCGGCCCAGCGCACCGAGCTAGCGCAAACGAGGAAGATCGTGGAGGCCCTAAACACCATTGTAAAATCGACCACGCTCCTCGCGGAGCAGGGCGAGATTCCCAGGACCGAAGCGGCACTTTTCACCATCGAACAGACAAGCCGCCGTCTCGAAATTACGCGACTCGAAGGAGAGGTGGAAGCACAGGAACAGGAAATTCGCTCACTTCTGGGACTCTCCCCAAACGCTCCGATTCGCCTTCTCCCGGATTTCTCACTACCGGACTGGCAGCCCAGCGAGGATCGTTTGGCCAAAAATAATCCGACGCTCAACCGCCTCCGTAGCGAATACGAAGTCTCGGAGCGCACGCTCTTCCGGGAGATTCGCAAACAGTATCCCGACCTCACGATTGGACCGCAAGCCGAGAGTGACGAAGGCCAAACCCGCCTCGGTTTCATCGGGGCCATTCCGCTGCCCATCCTGAACGCCAACAAAGGAGGCATCGCTACAGCGCGTGCCGAGCGTGAAGTCGCACAAGCGGAATTCGAAACAGAGTACGAGCGCAAGGTGGGGCAACTCGCGGTCCTACTCGCCCGACTGAGTGCGATCAAGGCCCAACGAGTCACGATGGAGAATACTCTCATCCCACTGGTTGATCGCCAAACGAGCGATGCCCGGAATCTTGTCGATCTGGGCGAGGGAGGAAGCCTCGTCCTCCTCGAAAGCATCGTCAGAGCGCATGACGCCAAACTGCAAGTCATCGATCTGCAACGTCAACGCGCCCGCGTGGAAAGCGAAATACAATTCCTGCTGGGACCCACAAATCACAAGTCCAACTTCAAAAAAGACTAAGGTCATGAACCATTTAAAACTCGCCCCGCTTGTGGGGCTTCTCTTCCTTCTTCCCGCCTGCAACCGCGACGGGCAGGAACCCGTCTCTTCTTCCGCCGAGGAAGAAAATGAAACGCCAAGCAATCGTATCGACATCCCTCCCATTGTCCGGAGTAACCTGGGCCTCACCTTTGCCAAGGTGGAGCGGAGGAACGTTGCAAATACGGTCCGCGTGCCAGGCTCGTTCGAGCTTCAACCACTCGCCAAGCACGAATACCGCATGATGCTTCCCGGTCACATCGAGTTTCTCGTCAATCAGTTTCACGAGGTCAAATCAGGCACTCCGCTCTACCGCTTCCGATCCTTACAGTTGTTGGATCTCCAACAGCGGGTCGATCTCGCAACCGCATCTCTCAGACAATCCGAAGCAAAATATGAAACAGCGAGAGCCAGAAAAAGAGCCCTCGCGAAAGCGGACTTCAAGCGTGCCGAATTAGATGCGCAAGTCGCCGAACTGGAAGCTGAGATCGATCAGCGTGAAGCGGAACTGACTGCCGCAAGCGCGGCGCTCGCAAACGCCTCACAATCGTCTTCGGAAGAAAAACCCGCCGCTCGCGTTGATCGCGGGGATTGGGTCGAAGTCCGCGCCAAGGAACCCGGCGTCATTGAATCACTGGCTGTCACCAATGGCACTTTTGTAGAGGAGACGACCTTGATTCTGACAACGGTCGATCCCACAAAGGTCCGCTTCCGAGCCATCGCTCTGCAAAGTGACCTCCCGAAATTCAGGAACGGCCAGCAAGTGAAGATCGTTCCCCCACAAGGAGCTGGAAACGATTTGAACGAGTCAATCGAAGCTGAACTTAAGATCGGCCTGAGCGCGGATCCCCGACAACGCACGATGACCCTTTACGCCATGCCCGGTGAGCTGAAATCATGGGTCCGTCCCGGAGTTTCTGCTTTTTTGGAAATCGCAGAGGAATCAAGTGATGGAGTCGTTCTCGCAATCCCGCGTTCCTCCGTCGTGAAAGATGGCCTCACCCATGTCTTCTTCAAACGCGATCCCCGCGATGCCAATAAAGCGATCCGGGTCGAGGCGGACCTCGGAGTGGATGACGGACGATGGATCGGAATCAACAGTGAACTCGGGCCGAATGACGAGGTCGTGCTCAACGGGGTTTACGAACTGAGGCTGGCCAGTTCACAAAGCGGCACCTCGCAGAAAGGCGGGCATTTCCATGCCGACGGATCTTACCATGGGAAAGACGACGAATAACCTCCCACGCACATGTTAAGCAAACTGATTAAATTTTCGCTGGAGCGCGCACCCTTGGTACTCATCATGGCGGGCGTTTTGCTCGTCTTCGTCGCGGTGCGGCTTTCTAAAACTCCGGTCGATGTCTTCCCGGAACTGAACGCACCAACCGTCGTCATCATGACCGAAGCCCCTGGACTGGCGGCGGATGAAGTCGAACAATACGTGACCTTTCCGATTGAAAGTTCCGTCAATGGAGTGCCGGGAGTGAGACGTGTGCGCACCTCGAGCGCCATCGGCCTGTCCATCGCCTACGTCGAATTCGACTGGGGAACGGACATTTACACCGCGAGACAACTCGTCTCCGAGCGTCTCGATTCCGTGCGTGAGGACCTCCCTGCGGATGCCCACGCCGAGATGACACCGATCACTTCGATCACCGGGGAGATTCTGCTCCTCGCCGTTTCTTCTCCGGATCAGAAGATGAGCGATCTTGAGATCAGAGCCTATGCCGAATACGATCTGCGCAACAAGCTCTTGGCGATCGCGGGAGTGTCGCAGGTTTCGGTCATCGGTGGGGAACTGCCGGAGTATCAGGTGCGGGTGCGTCAGGATGATTTGCGACTCTATGATCTCTCCATTCAGGATGTCATCGAGGCGGCGGGAGCCTCCCACAGCACCCTGAGCGCGGGTTATCTCCCGGATGTCGAGTCGCTGGAAATACCGGTCAGGCAGAGTGGACGGGTCCGTTCCGTCGATGACATTTCCGGGACCGTGATCAAGTATCAGGACGGCTTTCCCGTGACCATCGGGCAGGTCGCGAATGTCAAACTCGGCCCCGCTCCCAAGCGAGGAACCGGTGCCGATGGAGGCCAGCGTGCTGTCGTCATGACAATCCAAAAAGCTCCCGGAACGAACACCCTCACCATCACCGAGTCGATTGACACGATGCTCGATGACTTGGATTCCTCTCTACCGGAAGGCCTCCACATCAACCGACAGATCTTTCGCCAGGCGGACTTCATCAATCTTGCGATTTCAAACGTGGTCCACGCCCTTCGTGATGCGGCCATCATTGTCGCCGTCATTTTGATTCTGTTCCTGCTCAATGTCAGAACGACAATCATCACCCTGACCGCGATCCCTCTTTCGTTGGCGGTGGGACTTCTGGTCTTCGACTGGATGAACATGACCATCAATGTCATGACTCTGGGTGGTCTTGCCATCGCCGTCGGCAGCTTGGTCGATGACGCCATCATCGATGTCGAGAACGTCTTCCGGCGACTCAATGAAAACGCCGCAAGACCCGAGCCCGACCGTGAACCACGACTGGAAGTGATCCTTAAAGCGAGTAACGAAATCCGCCCGGCGATGGTTTTTGCAACCATCATCATCGTCCTCGCCTTCCTTCCCCTTATGTTTCTCGAAGGGATCGAAGGCCGTTTCTTTCGTCCGCTCGGGATAGCCTTCGGGGTGTCCATCATTGCCTCCCTCGTCGTCGCCCTCACCGTCACGCCCGCGATGTGCCGCTATCTCATGCACGGGAAAAGCAATCATGGCGAGTCCTCAGATCCTCCTCTCGTGCGCAAGCTGAAGGCTCTTTACACCCCCCTTGTGAAATTGGCGGTGAAGTTCAGAAAAATCGTGATCGGTCTGGCGGTCATCGCGACCTGTCTGGCCCTCTGGCTCAGTTCGACCTTCGGAAAGTCCTTCCTGCCCGAGTTCAATGAAGGCA
>JBLIDI010000180.1:0-8877 GCA_047634075.1 Akkermansiaceae bacterium | reverse complement strand
GGATGCCAAAGTGATCCGGACCGGAACGCCAGTTCGGGACGAGCTTGAGACGCTGCCTTCCCGGGAAAAGGCTTGCAAGCACTTCGGTTTGGATCCCGCCAAGAAGACCTTGCTGGTGATGGGGGGGTCGCAGGGCGCCAGGGATCTCAATGAAGTGGTGGCCAAGGGGACGGAGGGAAGCGCTTGGCAGGTTTTGCACCTTGCAGGGCAGGCTGATTTTGATCGGCTCAATCAAGAGGTGAGTGGCCGCCCGGGCTACAAGGTTCTCGCTTTCTGCAGTGAGATGTCTTCGGCCTATGCGGCCTCGGATTTCTGTGTGGCCCGTTCAGGAGCCTCTTCGCTCACCGAACTCAGTCATGCCGGATTGCCCGCTCTCTTGGTGCCTTATCCCTATGCGGCCGACGATCATCAGACCGCCAATGCGGTCGTTTATGAAAAGGCCGGGGCTGCCGTTTTGAGGCAGCAGGATGAACTCACTGCCGAGGTCATTCGCGCGATGCTCACCGAGCTGAATGATGACCACCTTGGGAGTATGTCGGATGCCATGAAGGCTCTGGCTGATCCGGATGCCGCCGCTCAAATTGCCAACGTAATCGAGGGATGACCATTGCAGAATTTAGCGAGAAACTTCTCCGCCCCGAGCAACCGCTTCAGGTTCATTTGATCGGAGTGGCCGGATCCGGGATGAGCGGACTCGCCCGGTTACTGCTACAAATGGGCCATCACGTCAGTGGGTCGGACCGGGTGACCTCCGGTGAGACCGAGCGACTGCGGACCCAAGGGCTGGATTTCTCAACTCCACACTCGGCGGAAGCGGTGCAACACGTGGATGCCGTGATTTATTCGTCGGCCATTCGGCCGACAAACCCCGCCTTGGCTGCCGCGCTGGAAAAGGGGGTCACGACTTTCCGCCGGGCCGAGTGCCTCGCAGCCATTCTGCACACGAAAGCCGGCGTCATCGTGTCGGGGACTCACGGGAAAACGACAACCTCGTCGATGATTGCTCATATTTTAAGGCAGGGTGATTTGACTCCGTGTCACTACGTGGGAGCAGAGATTCCCGTTCTTGGATCGAATGCCGAGTGGAACGGAGATGGCGAATATCTTGTCGCTGAAGGTGATGAGTCAGATGGGACTCTCGCTCTTTATCGACCCACTCACAGTATTGTTTTGAACGTCGAGGAAGAGCACCTCGATCACTACACGCGCGGCCTTGAGCATATCCGTGAGGTCTTCAACACTCTTCTTGATCAGACTTCGGGATCCATCGTCTATTGTGGGGAATGTCCTGAAGCGACTCTTCTATGTGCGCATCGTGACACTGGTATTTCATACGGTTGGGGAGAAGCGGATTGGACTGCGACCGACCTTTCCGAACAGGTAGGAACGGTCAGTTTTACGGTGAATCACGAGGGAAAGGAACTGGGCCGGGTGCAGCTCGGGATTCCCGGTCGCCACAATGTTTTGAATGCTCTTGGCGCGATTGCTATGGCCTCGGAATGTGGCGTTGATTTCTCTTTGATGAATCGGGCGCTTTCGTCTTTCGCCGGAGCCAAGCGCCGCTTTGAGACTAAGCATTTGAGTAAGCGGTATCGCATTGTCGATGACTACGGACATCACCCGACCGAGGTGGCCGCGACGCTGCAAACAGCCCGGACTTATAACAGTGGACGGGTGGTTGTGCTCTTCCAACCCCATCGCTACAGCCGCACCCAGAAATTGGCTGCTAATTTTGGGAAGGCGCTGCAGGCGGCGGATCTCGTCTTCGTGACGGACGTCTATGCGGCCAGCGAGGATGCCATCCCCGGAGTGAGCGGGCAGACCATCGTCGATGCGGTCCATGAGCACGGTGACACCAAAGCTTCTTACCTTCCTGATCTCGCCACGGCTCATCACGCCGTTGGAAATGCTCTCCGGGAGGGCGATCTTTTTCTCACCCTCGGTGCTGGCAATGTGCACGAAGCAGGGAATAAGTTGATTCACGATTTGAAGGTTCTCGAAGAGATTCAAAGCGAAGCGGGGATCTCTGAAATCAAACTCTACGAACCAATGGCCCGGCATACTACGATGCGCGTCGGAGGTCCGGCGCAGTTTTGGATTGAGCCTTCGCAATTTCAGCAATTCGCAGAGTCCGTTTCCTTCTGCAAGGCGCGCGGGATCCCGGTCCGAATCGTGGGGCGGGGGTCCAATCTCTTGGTCCGCGATGGCGGCCTCCGGGGCGCGGTGATCCATCCGGTGGGAGGAGCTTTTACGGCGGTCTCGGTCGAGGGGGATACCATTACGGCCGGAGCCGGAGTGCGTTTCAAGAAGGTGGCGAGTGTCGCCCGGGAGCACCGGATTGGCGGCTTCGAGTGGATGGAGGGAATTCCCGGGAACGTGGGCGGCGGTCTGCGGATGAATGCCGGCGCGATGGGCGTGGAGACTTTTGATCAGGTCGTCTCGGTGACTTTCCTGGATGAAGATGGCGAGATCAGGACGCGGGCGCGAAGTGAGATTGACTCCTTCTATCGGAATGTCCCCGAGTTCCGGCGAAACTACGCGCTTGAGGCAACCTTCATCGGAACGTCTGGCGATCTTGCTGAGATTCAGGGGAAGCTGGATGAATCACGTCATCATCGGAATCGGACCCAGCCGAAGGCCGCGAGTGCTGGCTGTATTTTTAAAAACCCCGGGATTTGCGGAGCAGGAAAGCTCATTGATGAGATGGGTCTCAAGGAAACCGGAGTTGGTAAAGCCGAGGTCTCGTTGGAACATGGCAACTTTATTGTGAATCGTGGAGGCGCCAGCGCATCCGATGTCATTGCTCTGATCGATGAGATCAAAGCCGAGGCGAAAAAGGTGAGGGGCATCGATCTCGAAACCGAGGTGCGGATTCTCGGTGAAGAGGAGGTGGTCTTTTAAGAGATCGGAGAGTCTTGTCTGCGGTCACCCACCTCTGTGTGTTGGGCCTCCCCGGTTTTTTCGATGGGAGGATGATCGCGGTCTTCCCTCCGCTTGGACAGGGAGCTTTCCCGTAGGAGGAGCCAGAGCGGGATGAGCCAGTGCGGGGTGCGGACGAGGGCCTCGATCAGCGCGGGGTCCAGTCCGTATCGCGGGAGCTCAGCATCGAAGTAGGCCACTATGCGGGCGAGGCTTGTCAAGCCTCCCCAGCAGGCCATGTAGGCCAGCGCCACGCGACGAGTGATTGGCATGAACAAGAGCACCACGACGACGAAATCAAGCCAGCCGACAATCTTCAAAAATAAGAGGCTGGCCGTCTCCGAGAGGGGTAAGATTTCGGTCGTCATCATGCGAAACTCCAGAGGCACGCTGTAGTAATCTACGGCATAGAGCCCGTGTCCCGTGAAGGTCGAAGCGGCGGCGATGAGGAGAATCCCCTTGATGAGATTTCCCCGTCTCCCCGAGGTGGTCTGGGCCCCCAGAAAAATGAGGAGAGCAATGGGGCTGATTATCTGGAGGGCGTATTCCATTCCGATACCAGCCTGCATGTCTCTTGCGACCCAGCGTGAGAAGGCGTCGAGGATGAGAATGACGATTCCAGGGAGTAGGAGCCATCGCATCCAGCGCAAACGGGAGATCCCGGAAAGCCACGGAAGGAGTGCGGAGATGACTAGGAAGATCCCCATCGCATCGAGAGTGGGGCTGATCCAGGCATCAGAGGTGCGCGCAAAATGGCTCCAAGTGAGGTCAAAATGTGAGAGGACCGGAGCCCACCAAGCTTCTTCCCAAATGAGTTCGCGAATCGGGCTGTCCCAGCGCCAAGTCAGCCAGCCTCGCGCGAGAAAGATAAGGCTAACGACAAGTTGCAGGATACCTTTACTGAGAAGGTCAGTTCTTTTCCTCATCCTATCCTATCCTTGGTTTTATCATGGTTCCTGAACCGTGTTCTCTCCGGCGGAAGTCGTGCCTCGATCTCCCATTTTTGGGAAAGGGTCTGGCTCTCTTTAGTCTGCCGGAATGGTCAAGACCTCGTCACCACCGCGGGGTGCCCAGAGCGAAATCCCCGCCGGGTTTTCATAGGGTTTCTTAAGATCGACTTCGCCAGTTTCATCGACGTTTACGACCTTGACGGTCTTGTCATAGATCGCCTCTGGGGTGACGTGGAGCCAGTCGAAGCCGTTGAAAGCTGCCGCGCCTACGGTCCAAGGAAAGGCAACGTCGGCCCGTCGCAAAGGGGCACCCCAACAGCCCTCACCGAGATAGGTCGTCGCTTTGGGATCATCGGGGGCTGCGGTGAAGCCACCTTTTCCGCTGGCGTCGGGACGAAGGGGCAGGGTGCGTTTCATGACGTGCGAATCGGACTCCATTGCCAAGTCCAAGCCTGCTTCATAGAAAGTCTTCGCCCATTTAGCGGGGTTCCTTCCAAGTGCTTTTCCGCTGGTATGAGGAAGCATCGGCTTGTGATAACCCGCGACGAGGTGCGTCACGCCTCGGGCATTGTTCTTGAGGTCATTGGAAAGCCAGGCCCCCTGAGCTCCGTCGGCCGGGATTTCGCTGTTTAAGAGGTAATAGCGGAAGAGATCGCCCCCGATGGAAAAGGCGGCGTAGGAGTCCTTTGGCATGCCGAAGTGGTTGGGAAGGGATTCGGGGCGGGCCTCGTGATTCCCACGATGAGGGGCAATCGGGAGGAGGCGCCCTTTTTCGTTGATCGTCAATTGCCAGTCATCCAGCCAGTGATTCCATTCTTCAGCGGTGTCGTGGTTGATCATGTCTCCGGTGAAGGCCACGAAAAGAGGGGCCAGTTTTCGGCAGAGAATATTAGCGGACTGCCGAACGTCTCGGAAGTTTCGGGAATCGCCGCCACAAATGAAGGTGAATGCTTCCGGCTTGGCAGGTGCGGTCTTGAAATAAAAGCGACGGCTCACCCCAAAGTCATCACCGAGGCACATGAAATACCAGCGATCGGGAACGAGATTTTGCAAGCGCACGAAGCAGTTCGTCATGCCGTCAAACTTGACGACACGATCTACCTTGGCCTGATTCGAGTATTTTGCTTTCTGGCGATTTTGGTTTTTGAGACCATAGTAAAGAGTTGCGGGATCGCCTGCGAGTTGGTTCCACACGAAGGTTGCGGTGGTGGTGGGATCCTCAAACCACACGAGGCGGTATTTTTCTGTTTGAGAAGCGTTGGCGTTCGTTTCCTTCGTCTGGGCGCTGGCGGGAGTGGCGAAATGCAAAGCACCTGCGAATGCGAGAAGGAGGTATTTACGAATCGTGGAAATTCTTTTTTTAACGATCATCTTTTTAGCGGGTTGGTTTCATGACTGGTAAGGTGGCCGGTCGTCGTTGCAAAGGGGAAAGACACCATGGGACGATCCTAGCTGGAGCCCCAGCCGATTGAGAGTGAGCTCTTTTCTGATTAACTCACTTTCTTACGGGATTAACAGCGTGTTTTTTCCGCTGAAGTAAATTAAAATATGAGATTCCTCAGGGCGATAAGCGAGGGTTTGCTCTGGGCGCTGGCCCCGGCGAGAGCGGGTGTTTTAGGGGTTGTCGTCGCTTGAATCTTTGTCATGAACTTCCAAGTGCTGCGGACGTTCGTTTATTTCTTGTTTTGGGTCAGGGTGGAAGGGCCCGGCCCGCGCGATGCGGCGCGGAAATCTGCCGGTTTTTCACGATCGAAAGTCACGAAAAGAGCCTGCCCTTTTTGACCCCGCGGAAGACATGGGAGAGGCAAATGATCTTGCTGGGACAAAGCGAGAGATTTTTCAGGAAATGCCGCAAGAACTGGATGGCTAAGAAAAAGAACTACGAGAACCCCGGTGCGCCGGTGAAGAAAAAAAGCGAAACCCTCGAAAACGAAATGAAACGACAAACATTCATTGGGCTCATGAGCCTCATCCCTTCGCTCGTTTTTGGAGAGAGCGGCAAACCCAATATCATCTTTATAATGGCCGACGATCTCGGCTACGGCGGGCTTTCTTGCTACGGAAGTAAAACGATTACCACCGCCACATCGATCAGGAGAGATATTTCGATTGGTGGAAACAGGATCAAAAGAAGGATGAACCGGGATACCTTACCGACCTGATCACCGCGGATGCTCTTTCGTTCATCGAGCGGAAGAAGGACACCCCGTTCTTTCTCGTCCTCCACCTTGGGGCACCACACTATCCTCTCCAAGATCGTCGCAAAGCTTGCGGAACTCAAGCTGAGGGGAAATACCCTCATCGTATTTTGCTCGGATAAGGGCCCCGCGCCCGATGGTTCTACAGGTGGCCTTCGGGGTCGCAAGGGACAGGTCTTCGAAGGCGGGCATCGGGTTCCGGGAGTTTTTAATTGGCGGGGTCATTCTCCGGAGGGGAAGATCTGCACCATGGCTGTGCTTGCGATGGATTTCCTTCCGACGTTTGTGTCGGCAGGAGGTAAGCCGGGCAAAGTGATGCTCTTTTGCCCTCGTGGCGGTCGCTGAAATGGAATCCGGGTGGAAAGAAGGACGTCGCCAAGTCGTGGAATGCGACCTCAAATCGTTCTTCGACACAGTCAACCACGACCTCCTCATGGAAGCTCTCCGCGAAAAGATCACCTGTCGCAAGTCACTCGGTCTGCTCCGGCGCATCCTGACCGCAGGCGTGGTGCTGCCCGACGGAACCCTGGAGGCCACGGCCATCGGAGTTCCCCAAGGCGGACCGCTGTCGCCCCTGTTAGCCAATATTGCGCTCGACCCACTCGACAAGGAATTGGAATCACGCGGACACAAATTCGCGAGATATGCCGACGACT
Source organism: Akkermansiaceae bacterium (assembly GCA_047634075.1). GTDB lineage: Bacteria > Verrucomicrobiota > Verrucomicrobiia > Verrucomicrobiales > Akkermansiaceae > SW10. Next base: position 2,154 of record JBLIDI010000180.1, on the reverse strand, counting down.
TCATCGTATTGGTGAAAAGCGCGAAAGCGGCAAACCGGGTCATGGCAAGCGTGGTCCGTTATTGTGAAGGACGATTGAAACTGGTAGTCAACCGGGCCAAAAGCCGATGCACCCAGCTCAAATATTGCGAATTCCTCGGCTACGCCATGGACCGCAAAGGGCGACTGGTGTGGACGCAGAAAGCTCTGCACCGCTTCAAGCAGCGAGTGCGTGCGTGAATGGGAGCGAAGCGGACATAGAGCATTCGGAGGGTGGCCCCGCGAGGGGTGAACAAAGTGAATCAAATTACCTGTCGTAACCGAGGACACCGAGTGAAGGACGTCATTGACGAACTGCGTCTCTATGTCCGAGGTTGGCTCAACTACTATCAACTCAGTTGCACCTACACGGTCATTGAGGGGCTATCAAGTTGGGTCAGAAGGCGGGTCAGGCTGTATTACTGGAAACAATGGAGACAAGCGCGCACGCGCCGCCGAAATCTCATCGCCTTGGGGATAGACCCAAGCGAAGTGCATAAAGCGTCGCGGAGTCGTAAAGGCTACTGGCGAATGAGCCAGATGTCACTGGTGCGAAACGCCTTGAACAACCGTTGGCTTGAGGAACAAGGAGTGCCTGACGTGAGGGCAATCTGGATTAAGCTACACTACGGGCCAAAAGCCCGAGTCTGATTGGAACCGCCCTGTACGGAGCCGTATGCAGGGTGGTGTGGGCTTACTATTACCCACAAGTAGAGGTTGTCTGATTCGCAATTTCTGCGCCCTCGCATAAATCCGTAAGTCGCTTCCATCCTCTCCAGAGGGTGATCGTCCCAGGCGGTCCATCGCACTTACGCCCGAGGTGGCCTCCGAGCCTTGTGATCCACGCGACCGCTTCTTTAATCGTCGGGGGATTTTGTGGGATCTTATTGTTTCGATGAGTTCTTCGAAAAAGGATTTCCCACTCCCTGCGAGTCAGCAAACTCGAACAACATTGGTTTGGATCGGTTCTGGCGATGATCGTGATCATGAAGAGCCGCCAGGCCACGATGCTCATAATCGTGAGATACCTTGCCAGTCTTTCTCCGTGAGCCAGTCGACAGGCTTCGACGCGAAACCCTGACTTAATGACTTTGAAAAACATCTCAATTCGCCATCGCAATCCATACCAACGGACTTTTTCACAGGCTTCCTCAAAGGAGGTGACTTCAAGGTTGGTCAAGAGCATCCATTCGATACCTTCCTCTCCTTCCTGTGGGTTTTCTTCCAACACATGGATGGCATTCATTTTGAGATCTGGAAGGTCATCGGATTTTTGCTTGGGATGATTGCGAGGTGGATTCATTCGGAACGACCCAAACCGAACTACTACGGTAGCGGTTCGAGCAAGCCTGAGCGAACAGTGTCTGGATTTCGACTTTCGTGGAACATCGATTTCGTAAGATCCAGCCTCCGGGAGCGTCCCCATACGCTCCCAAAGTTTAACGACATCTTTCTCAGCATACCTGGACTTTTTGTTGATCGCTCTATCCGCACTCGCCCTTACCAGAACCGGGGATTCCAATTCCTTGGAAAGTTTGAAAAAGTCATAAATATCAGACTCCCGATCACACACTGTGACCACTCGATTTACCCCCATCGCCTCGGCGGTTTCAGTGAGGGTCTCAAGCCAACGATCGCTTTCCTTCTCCTCAATTGGAAGGCGATCACGAGCACCGGGGGTGTAATCTTACGGCTGTAAAAGCGTGGCCGCCCCCGAGGGGTGGCCGTCAACAAATCAGTCTGGCCCCACAGGTGGGCTTCGGCCCCGTTGACCTGCGAATTCCCCAGGTCCGCCAAAGCTCCGAACCTTTCTTTCCTACTGCCCTCGAGCGCGGCCAACGCAGCGAAAAAGCCCTCGCCGCCACCGTCGCCGAAATGTCCATTCAGGGCGTTTCGACCCGACGCGTCACCAAAGTCATGGCAGAACTTTGCGGCTTCGAGGTCTCCTCAAACCAAGTCAGCAAAGCCACCAAACAGCTAGACGAACAGATCTACGCCCGGCGCACCCGTCTTATCGAGCCCATCTCCCACCTCGTCCTTGACGCCATGTATGAAAGCGTCCGCCACGACAAACTCGTGCGCAAATGCGCCGTTCTCATCGCCGTCGGCGTGCGCGCTTCCGACGGCAAACGCACCA
>JBLIDI010000179.1:0-8906 GCA_047634075.1 Akkermansiaceae bacterium | reverse complement strand
GGTGTCAGAGTTGTCGTGGAAGAAAGCGACAGTATTAATAGGCTCCGAGACTGCGAGTTCGAGGCTCTGACCGGAAGCGGTTACGACGACAATACGAAGATCGAGTGGAAGAGTGCGACCAGGGCTTGGCTGGTTCGACTCAGCGATGGCAATCTCGGCGAGAGTTTCTGATCGGCTCCTCCGCATATTAATCGATCTCGTGGCCCGTTTTAAATGCAACTCCGCAACTTTGGACTGATTCAGCTTGGCGGCGATCCACGCTTGATCCAAAGCGATAACCTGGTCATCCGGATAGTAGCGCGAGATGCGGTCGAGAAGATCGAGGGCGCCTTGATGGTCGCCATGTTTCACGAGGAGGAAGGCAAACTTGCGATAGGCCGCAGGTCGTGGCGAAGGTCCTTCGATAAGATTTGAGAGGGCTCGGCGGGCGAGCGCAGGTTGCTTTTGAGTAAGAAGGAGATCGCCGATCTCAAGATAGAAGTGATCGGGGTATCGGTTGCCGGGACGGAATTGGCGATAGATGGCGTCGGGGTCAGTTGGCTTCTCCTTAAGCGCTTTTTTGAGGCTGTCCATGACCGGTGTGGGTGAATCTGCCATGACCGGGAGAGCGAAGCCGACACCTCCGCTGTCAGGTTCGGGCGGCCGACCTCCAAAAGGATCGCCGCCGCCAGCACCTCCGCTGGTGTTGAAATATTCTGAAAAGGGAGGGTTCGAAAAGTTTTCAACAATCGCGGGTGCCTTGCGGTGATCGATGGAGCGAGATCGCTTTGGTTCGGCGTCTGCGGCGAAAGGATCAGCATCATTTCTCATATCGATTTCGGAGGGCTTTGGTTCGACGACAATGAGATCTCCGGCCTGGAGTGCGATGTCGCAAAATTTTGCGCTGAGGGTATTGTAGGTCGTTTTAATCGCATTGCGATAGATCGAGATGCGAGCGGAGGAGCCAAAGGGAGATACGCCCCCCGCTTTTTCGATCGCTTTGAGAAGAGTTAGATCATTATTGACGGAAAACTTCCCTGAGTTTCTGACCAGTCCGTTGACTGCGATGGCCATCCTCTTGTCTTCCGTGACTTTGCCGATCGTGAGTTCTTGAAGGGTGAATTCCCGTTGTTGCAGTTTAGCGACTCTTCCGAGCCATGCTTGAAATGCCTCGTCGGTTTCGAAGTCCTTCTTTTCACTGAGAAGGGAGCCCAACTCTTTTTCCCAAGCGCTAATTTTCTCAAGATTATTCGAGTTCAGCTCTCCGGGATCGAAGGTTTTCACAAGGGATTTTTTCCAGACTGCGAGGCGCATCAGGGTGGGGTAAATCACGCTTTCGTGCCAAGGGAAGGATCTCCCATGCCATCGTTGTCGTGAACTCCAAAGATAATTGATCAGTTCTTTTCCGACCCGGGGGCTTTTTCCCCCAGCGATAGACTCATCGTATCTTTTGCGCAGTTCTGGTTCGGGAGGAGGGATTTTGTAGGCGAGATAGTCCGCGTAGCGATCGAGTACGATGAGGGAGGTGTGGTCACTGACGAGATGATGCTTTTTGCAATGAGCAATGATCTTCTCTCGGTTGGGCAAGAGTTCTGATTCGAGTGAGCGGAGTTCTTCCTGAGCCCAGAGGATGGCGATGAGTTTTTGAATGAGGGGATCGCGAGAATCGACGTCTTGCGGGGGCGGCACTTCCTTGAGTCTCGCAAATTTGCGGACGGGGTTTGTTGAAGGAGCGAGTGGATTCGGCTGGGTCAAGCTGAGATAAACTCCGCCACTCTCTTGGGTCTGCTTCTTCCAGTAGGGATGGGCGTTCCCGGATTGATCGACGAGGTTAATCGCCTGGGTCCACGGTTTGCCGAGGAAGGAGAAATGGGATTGCCCATCGGTGAAGAGGAAGGCCGGGAGGTCGGTCGGTTGGTAGGCCGCGAGGTCGGTGGCGCCATCGTAAAAGATCGCTTCGAGGGACTGACGGAGTTTGCGCCACTCGCCATTCCGAATTTTAAAATCGCCACCTCGTTCGGAGGTGAGGCGCAGGAGGGTGAGCCTGACGGTTAGATCCGGATGCTTTTCGAAAAGCTGGTCGAGAAGATCGAACTCGGGTGAGTGGTCCTGCCCGCGGCGGGATTCGGAACAATCCCAAACGAGTTCGAATGCGGTGGTATTTCCCGCGAGCGGAGTGGCATTCGGAGCTGGCTTGGGAACTCTGCGGGAATAGGAGTAGCCACCGGCTTTGACGAGGATTGCGTCCTTTGGTTTCTCGACGCGAATGACGAGTTCGGGCGGGAGGATCTGCCCTTTGGCATCGGCGCGATAGAAGCCGGGGAGTTGAACTTCCAGATTCAGGTCTCCCTCTTTGACGATTGTCATGGGGCGGCCTTTGAGATGCTCCAGGACGATGCGGCAGTCATCAATTTTGACTTGAGGGAGAAGGAGGTGGTAGTCGAGGTGCCCCTCCTTTGGTTCGATGATTTCGCAGTAGGAAAGGCGCACGGATTTGGTGCCGTTTCCGGGGATGGGGAAGATTTTGGTCCGGTAGACGTTGCCTTCCTCTCGCTCAATAAATCCGGGGTCGATTTTCTTCCGCTTGATCGATTCGTAAGCAAACCGAGCCCTTTCTTTTTCGACGACCGAACTCTCGCGCATCTCGCCATTCACATCGAGGGCGTATCCGGAAATGGTTGCGCCGGGAGGGAGCGGGATCGCAAATTCACCCTCGGTGATGCGCGAGATGGAGCTCCTGAAAGTCACGGTGATCGTGGTTTGCGCGAGATCTTCGAAAAAGAGGACCTTGGTCTTGAAGGACTCGATGGCGAGTCGGGTGGTGCGGTCACGGGTGTCGCGGATGGTGAGCTCCGGCCCGGAGAGGGCGAGGGCAGGAGTGATGAGAATGAGGGCGCAGGGATAGAGCCAACGGAGGGATTTCATAGCGAGTGGGGAAGGTAAGAAGTTATTTACCGACGGTGAGAAGGTCGGCGCGAATGAAGACCATGACCTTGCGGGAGAAGTCGGTGAAGCCTTTGTCATTCTTGGGCGAAAGAGTGGCGACGAGGGTGGGATTGCCGGGGGTGACGACGGCTCCTGTTCTGACGCTGAGCACGTAGAAGGTGGGCATCTCAATGGGGCCGGCCGCGCCGGATGGCTTGTCGGCACCCCAGTTCACGGTGTCGACGTGCCAAATGATGGTCGGAGTGAAACGAAGCTCGATAAAGGAGTCATTTTGATCGATTGAAGCCTCAACCTCAAAGGTGGAACCGGTATTTTTTGCATCGAAGACAGAAGGTGTGGGAGGAGTTCCCCACGGGCTATTCGGTCCGGGGGCTATACCGTTGACTTCTTCTGGGACCTCGCCGGGTTCGTATTCAGTGGGGTAGATGTATTCGGCGATGGATGCGGTTGTGGCGCTTTGACCGGGGAGGGCGGTAACGCACATCGTTTCAAGAACGCTGGCTTCTCCTGCTTCCACGAGCTTGGCGCAGGCCGCGCGCAGGTCGGTGTCATCTGCGGAGGAGCGGGGTTTTGAGATGAGCTTGGTGTAGGTCGCTTCGGGCATTTCGATAAACTCGGCCGAGACACGGATGACGCGGGGCAGATTGGCCTGGATCTCGGCGAGAGGGTTTGGGGTTTCATCGGTTGTCTGGGAGTGGGTCAAGACGGTGGCGAGCAGGCTGGCGAGGATCGCGAGGGAAAGAATGGCTGATTTCATTTAGAAAAATAGGTTGGAGTCTGGAAGCTTGGGGAATATCAGAGGTGCTATTTTCCAACGTGGATAATGTCGGCGCGGACGAAGAGCATGATTTTGCGGGAGGGGTCCATAAGTCCATTTTCATTGTGCGGCGAGTGGACTCCGATCATCTGTGGTTCTCCCGCGACGAGAGTGGCTCCGGTTTTTGTAGAAAGGACGTAAAAGAGCGGTAGGGATGTTTCGACGGTGGACTCTTCGTTTTTCCAAGTTCCCACAACTCGGGTATCGGCGAGGTAGACGATGGTGGGCGTTAAGCGAAGCTCGACAATAGGATTATTGGCATCGATCTGGGCTTCGACCTCGAGCGTCGTCCCGGTGTTTTTGGTGTCAAAGGCGGACGGGGTTGGTGGAGATCCGAGAACTTTGGGGAAGGGAAGGGTTGGGGCCTGGCCGGTTCCGATTTTGTTCGGAAGAACGGGTGGTTCGGATTCAGTGGGATAGATGTATTCGGCGATGGATTCAGCGGTGGCGCTTTGGCCGGGAAGGGCGGTGACGCTGACGGATTCGATCATGCGGGCTTCGCCAGCTTCGATGAGTTTGGCGCACTGAGCACGAAGGTCGGAATCATTCGTCGAAGTACGGGGTGCCGTCATGAGGCCAGTGTAGGTGGGATGAGACATCTCGATGAATTCGGCATAGACCCGGATCATGCGAGGGAGGTCGGTTTGCATTTCGCCGAGCGGATCAAAGTCCTCGGTTGGCGTTTGACTCCGGGTGACGATGGTGGCGAGGAAGGTCGTCAGGGTTATGAGTACTACTATCGTGGATTTCATAGGTGATACCAAATCACCATAGATAAACTCAGGAGTCGATTTTAAAAGTCGATCTCAGCGACGGGTCAGGCTGGCTGGGATTTCTGATATTTTCCCACTGAGCTCTGCGAAAAATCGGTCGGTTTCGGAGATTGAAACGGGGTGGGTTCCGGTGAATTCGGAGAAAGCGGGGAGGACGAGGTGATTGGAATCACGGAGATAGAATCCGCCGATGCGGAGGGATTGTCGGCGGGATTCCTTCACTCGAATGCCGGGGTGGAGATGGCCTGCGATACCGGCTTGGTCGGGTAGAAGGTCGGCAGGATCGTGAGTGATGAGGAGGTCGCCAATCTCGAGTGATGGCGTGGTTTTGAAATCCAGGTGATGTTTCGAAAGCCAGGATCGGCTGTCGTGATTCCCCTCGGTGAGGGTCACTGGAAGTTCGATTTCCTTGAGGAAGGTCCTGAGAGCATCGATCACGGTGGTGCTTAATCCATCGGCTGAGTGAACGAGGTCGCCGGCGATGATGAGTTGCTTGGCTTCGGTTTTCTTGAGGAGCTGGGTGAGGCGTGAGAGATCGGAGGCCGACGAACCCTCGGGGACCGCGAGTCCGCGTTTTCGGAAGGTCGCGGACTTTCCGAGATGAAGGTCGGAGACGACGAGGGAGGCGGAGGTGCGAAGGAAGGCGGCGCGACCGGGTAGAAGTTCAACCTTGGTGGTGCCAAGTTCGATCTCCATCGGGTCAGGCCTGAGTGGCTTGCAGCAGAGCACCCTTTCGCATTTGCTTAGCCATGAGGGTGAGCGCGTTGGCTCGGGTGGGGGCGAGATGCTCTTTGAGGCCGGTCTTGTCGATGAAGGAGAGGTCGGCAGTGAGGACGTCGTCGGGTGTCTCGCCATCGAGGACGCGGACAAAGAGGGCGATCATACCTTTGGTGATGACGGAGTCGGAATCGGCGAGGAAAATCATGCGGCCATCCTTCGCTGAAGAGTCGAGCCAGACTTGGGACTGGCAGCCTTTGATAAGGCGTTCCGTAGTGTGAAGCCCTTCGTCCATGGGCGCGAGTCTCTTGCCCAAGCTGATAACGTATTCATAGCGCTCGGTCCAATCTTGAAAGAGATCGAGCTCGTCGAGCAGTTCCTGTTGTTTCTCGGTGATCGTCACAGGAGATTGATAGCCTTGGAGTGAGGGAAAGGCAACGGAATCAACGCAACATCACGAGGGCTTTTTTGACCGCTTTGCCGAGGGACTCGACTTCTTCGAGGGTGTTGTAGGCCGCGAAGGAGGCTCGGATCGTGCCGGTCATTCCGAATCGAGCCATGAGCGGTTGGCAGCAGTGATGGCCGGTGCGAAGAGCGAAGCCCATCTGATCGAGCAAGGTGCCAAGGTCGTAGTGATGGATGCCGTCGACATTGAAGGAAAGAGCGCCCGCACGGTCATCGGGACCGTAAAGGGTGACGCCATCGATCTCTGCCAAAGTGGCGGCTGCTTTCTTGATGAGAGCATCCTCGTGCGCCGCGATATTTGTTGTTCCCAAGTTATTCACATAGTCGATGGCAGCCGCTAAAGCGATGCCGCCCTCGATATTCGGGGTGCCAGCCTCGAATTTAAAAGGAGGGTCGTTGTAGGTCGTTTTTTCGAAGGTGACCTCCTTGATCATCTCGCCGCCGCCTCGCCATGGTGGTAATTCACAGAGTAAATCGTATCGTCCGTAAAGGATTCCGACTCCGGTGGGGCCATAAATCTTGTGTCCGGAAAATGCGTAAAAATCACAATCAATCGCTTGGAGGTCAATTGCGAAGTGCGGAACGGATTGAGCGCCATCGACGAAAGTGAGTGCTCCGACTTTCTTGGCCAGCGAACAGATCTGGACCACCTTATTCACAGTGCCGAAGGCATTGGAGACATGATTGACGGCGACTAGCTTGGTGCGCTCGGACAGGAGTGCTTCGTAAGCCGCGAGATCAAGAGTGCCGTCATCGAAGACGGGAATGACTTTGAGAGTTATTCCCAGCCGTTCACAAAGCATCTGCCAAGGGACAGTATTGGAATGGTGCTCCAAACCGGAGACGATGATCTCATCTCCCTCCTGAAGTCGGTCTGAGCGACCGAGCGCGGAGGCGACGAGATTGACGGAATCCGTCGTGCCGGATGTGAAGATGATTTCTTCGGGGCGGCTCGCCTTCAGGTGTTTCGCGATCGTTTCCCGGGCCGCTTCATGGGCTGCGGTGGCGGCTTGTGAGAGCCGGTGGACGCCACGGTGGATGTTGGAATTGATCCGCTCGTAGTAATTCCGGGAGGAGTCGAGAACGCATAGCGGCTTCTGTGAAGTCGCGGCGTTATCGAGATAGACGAGGGGCTTCCCGTTAATCTCTTGATTCAGAATGGGGAACTCCTTGCGAAGTTGATAGGGATCCAAAAGGCTCACGGGAGATCTGTAATGCCGCGCGGGCGATCCCGCAAGCGTTGGTGCGATCAGCCCATGAATTGGCGGATCGGGCCTTCTTGAGCGATGGCAAGCCCCACGTCCAAATCGCCATAGTGGTCGATGGGATTTCCGTAAGCATTCAGGAGGGTGGTATACCAATTTCCAAGAGTCTTGTGACCCTCATCGTTGTAATTTGGAAGGCGGATGTAGCGGCCCGAGATATCGAGCTTGATCTGGTTTCCAGCAAGGATGATGAAGGGGACCTCGGTTCCTTTGCTGTGGTGGGTTTCTCCGTTTTCGGGGAAATACATGACGATGGTGTTGTCGAACATGGAGCCCTTGCCTTCTGGAGTTGCTTTGAGTTTCTGCACGAGTCGATCGACAACCTTCATATGGTGGGTGCGCAGCTTGCGGCGGACTTCGAGGGCGGGTACGCCCTTGGTGTCTTTGCCGTGGCCGATCTCATGGAGTTCCACGGTGGCGGGATACAATCCGGTGTAGTTCGTTCCGAGGTCATCAATGGAGTAGGTGATGACATTGCTGAGGCCCGCTTGGAGCGAAGCCGTCAGGAGGTCGGCAAAGGCGAGTTGCTTTTCGACGGTGGTGCATTGGTCCTGAAGAACGTGCGGTTCGATCTTGGGAATGGCACGCCGGATTTGGTCGGCCATTGATTGAAGCTGGGCATTGCGCGCGATGAGGGAGTCAACGGAGTGGGCATAAGTGCCCACTTTTTGGGATTCCCAGAGGTCGCGGGTTTGGTTGTCCTGCGCCTGGATATTTCTCGAGAGGAAGGCGTAGAGATTGTCGTCGGCTTGCTGGTCGGCGGACTTGTCGACGGCGGCGAGGAAGAGGTTCTTGTAAGCGGCACTCGGTGAGGCGAAGGCGTAGTTGGGCTGTTTGGGTCCGATGGAGGACATGCCGCGAACGACGCCTTTTTGGTTTCGGGCGCAAGTCAACTCGATGTGCTCGAAGGGCGAGGGGAACATGCGGGCGAGCTCAATATCAACCGAGGCGCGTTTGATGGTGGCAATCCGTTCGGCCGAGCGACAGACCGCGAGCGGTGATTGGTAAGTCGAATGACCCATCGTACACATCTTAGCGGAGAGGCCCTGCAAAATGGTAAGGTTTTCCTTGTGGTCATTGAGCGGCTGCATCCACTCCGGAAGTTCATGGCGGTTGAGATCGAGATCGAGCGCTTGTTTTTCAGTGTCCTTTTTCTTGTCCGATTCGCTGAGGGTGAGAGGCACGAGTTCCGAGGGGAAGGTGCCATTTCCTTTGCGAATGAAGATGAAGCGGGGAGAAGTGCGGGTGGTGGCGGGCTTTGCGGAAAGCTGTTCGAAGGCCGATAATCCGGTGAGCCCGACGAGTCCTGCGGTTGAGGTTTTAAAAAAGTCTCTTCTGGTTTTCATGAGATAATCAGGTCGTTATTTGCGGTAGATGAAGGAGTCTGACGTTAAGATGGAAATCATGAGGGCTTTGAAACTGCCACCGCTTTTGAGGTAAACTTTATCAGCGTCCACAAGGGTTTGCGAATCGGAAAGTGTTTCGTTGCGGCCCATGAAGTAGCGAAAAACGTGGCGGATGAAACTCTGGCGAACGCGGTCGGATTTCGCAAGGCGAGCCATCAGGTCTTCGGCGTCCTTGACGGGGCCATCAAGCTTGGGATCTCCCGTTCCTTCGAGGAAGCCGGTGGAATCGACCGTCTTGGTTTTGTAGATTGGCACGGTGTAGGTCTTATAGGGGCCGTGAACGCCTCGCTCGCTTTGTTTGAAGGTCTCGGTGACGTTTTCGGGATCTTCGAGCATTTCCTCGATACGGAAACGGCCGAAGTCATCGTAGCTTTCGAGGACGTATCCGAGGGGGTTCATTTTCCTATGGCAATGCCAGCATGACTTTTCTTCGGTCACCGAGAAGCGCTCACGGAGGGAGCGATGGGGATCTTCGGGGACCTTGGCATCGACTGTGATGGGGACATCTTGAATGAAACCCGCGAGGAGTTTTTCACGA
>JBLIDI010000178.1:0-8911 GCA_047634075.1 Akkermansiaceae bacterium | reverse complement strand
AGGTCACAATTATTGCCCGGTTTGATCAAGATGGCATCGATCAGGAGCGAACTGTTCGAGGTTGGCGCTACCTCCCCCTTTACCGATAATGAGAGTTCTAACCCGTCAGAATCCAGAGCAAAGTGCGAAGGGCTTTACCCTCTTTGAACTCGTTTTGGCGATTGCCATTGCGGCATTTGTTTTGACCTCGATTTTCAAGATTGCCGATGGATCGGTGCGGGCGACCTCCAAGATGGTCGATATTCAGAATGAGGACATCACGCGGGATGCCTTCTTCTCCTTTCTGCGAAATCACTTTGACAGCCTCCCGGGGAATGCCGTTTTTAATCTGGTCAATACGAGCAACTCCGAGCCTTTCACCTCGGAGTTGACCTTTCAGAATACTCCGGTGTCTTTCAACTGGGGCGGAGTCCCGATCGCGGCACAAGCCACCCGCCTGATCACGGTCCCTACCGTTTCGGGTGGCTTGGATGTTATTTTGGAATACTATGATGTTCCCATCCTTGATAGTGAGGAAGGTCCGGCGGATCGGGGAATTGAACCGATTGCCACCGTGACTCTTTTGGATGATGTCCGTCTCTTCGAGTGGAGTGTCCTAGATGTTAGGAATTATGAATCTACAGAACGTGACGAATGGCCGTATGAATGGGATCAACCAAACCGCCGTCCTTCTTATGTCGAGCTGACAGTGGTGTTTGAAAATGGCGAACGCCGGATCAAGCGCCTCTTTTGGATTCCAAACAAAACGAGCCCGCAGACGACGATGGGTGCTTTGCAAAACAGTGCCCGGAGTGCGCGGCCCAGTCCAGGAGGTCAATCTGGTGGGGGAGGTCCCCAAACAGGTCGTGGCGGAAATCCAGAAGGCCGTCCAGGAGGCGGTGGAGGCCGTCCGGGAGGCGGTGGAGGTGCCGGGCGGGGCGGAGCAGGAACTGGAGCACCGGGAGGAGGCCGCTAATGAAGATTGGAGCCCAAGCTGCGCTGAAACGTGGCGCGACCTTAATTGCAGTTTTCTGGATCATGGCAGTCATGGGACTCGCTCTGGTCGCCACCGTGAAGATTTCGCAATACCAATCAGAGGTCGCAGGCTCGCAGATCAATGGCATCGAAGCGCGCCAGTATGCCGAAATGGGAATCAACTTGGCCGCCAATCCGGCGGTCGAGGAATGGGACCCAATTTTGAGGCAGACTTTCGAAAACGGAGCTGGTTTTGAGGTGAAGATTCTCTCCGAGGGAGGTCGCTTTAACATCAATTACATCCTCTTTCTTGAGGACAAGGCCTTGCTTCGCTTGATCTTTGCGGAGTGGGGAATTGAATTCGACACCTCGAGTGAAATTGCGGATGCCTTGACCGACTGGATCGATGCTGATGATACTCAGGCTCTCAATGGCGCCGAGATTGATTACTACGAAGGGCAGGGGTTTCTGAACCGCCCTTTTAATCGCCCCTTTTACGAACTCGATGAGATGCGGTTGGTTCGCGGGATGGATTTGGTGGAGGCCGCCAATCCCAACTGGCGCGATTGGTTTACGGTTTGGAGCAGTGGGGGATTGGATGTCAATGAGGCCCCGGCGGAGTTCCTCGCGGTCGCGACGGAGACCAATGTCGAGGCCGCGATGACGGTGGTTTCGTTGGTGGATGGCCCCGATGGCATCCGGAATACCGAGGATGACCAACTGATTAGTGTCGATGAAGCGTTGGCCAATCTTGGGGTTGCCGACGAGAGCGGCGTCACTCAGAGCCGTCTCGGAACTCAGGATCAGGTAAATCGTATCGAAAGCGTTGGCTTTGCAGGTTCCATTCGGCGTAAGGTCGTCCTCATCATCAGCAACCGATCACAAAACCCAACCATTCTCGACCGAAAGGAAGTTACCATTCAATGAGCGCTAAAAAAGGAGACTTAAATTTGTTGATCCCAGGAGCCGATGGCTGGGAGATCTGGACCGGTTCCACTGTGAACGGCTTTCAGCGACACGCCGAGACGGAGCACAAGCTCGCGCTTGATGTGACTGGAGTCCCTTCCGGGAGTGTCGCCATGGCGGTTCCGGTGAGACAAATTTCCGCGGTGCCCTTCCGCGCCCAAACCGATGACCTCTCGCTTCTCGGTGACCTCGCCGTGATGCAACTTGAGAAGAACGGGACCCGCCCGGCTCTCGATGGCGGGCAATTGACCGATTACTTCATCTATGGGACCGCGCCGGAGGAAACCCACCTCACGGCCATCGTGATGAATCCGCCCTCCGAAGGGCAGCTTCCGCGTAAAAGCCCCGAGTCCTTCGATATCTCGCCCCGGTGCCTCCCGCTGCCTGATGGCAAAGTGGTCGTTTGGCGTGAATTGGGACGTTGGGTCTTTGCAATCGGGAAGCCTGGGCATGCGCTCTACTTCCAGTGTCTCTCCAGTGATAGACTCGATGCCCGGGCCGGAAATGAAATCCGTTTGGCCCTGACCCAGCTTGAAATGCAGGGATTGCTGAAGGTTCTTCCTGACAGCGTGGTGGTATGGTCGCACGGTTCCTCGTCCGATGCCCGCCCCGAGGAATTGGAGTTTTTGGCCCGTGGACTTGATGTGCCCGTGGAGTCTTCTCCGCGTCCTGTTCCCACTTGGCCGGCGCCTCCAAGCCGCCTTTTGCCAGCCGATGTTCGCGCCGAGCGCCTCGCAGTCCGGGGGAAGCGGAATCGCAACATCCTCATCGCGGCCCTCCTCGTGGTTTATCTCGGGATTGTCGCCTTCCTTTACTTCGATCTCCAGAAGGCCAAGGAGGCCGCAACCCTTGCCACGAAGGATGCCAATAGCATTTCCGGCGACGCCGATCTCCTCTTGACGCACCGGGTCAAGTGGGACGAACTCCGTCCAGTGGTGGAAACCGAATTTCAGCCCTTTGAGGTGTTTCTGGCCAGCTACCGGGCCTTGCCGAATACCAAGCAGGAAAGGTTCATCCGGATCACGAAGGCCTCGTTCACGAACCAATTTCGTGAGATTGACGGAGACTTAAAAGTGAGCCGTGAAGTGGTTTTGGAGGGACAGGCCGAGCGAGAGGCTCAGCAGGAAATTCCTAAATTTGCCGGTAATCTGCGCTCCAGCCGTGAGCTTGAAGCCTTTCGCTGGGCATTTCCTCCAGAATCTGAAGACAAAAGAAGCGGGAAAGTGACTTTTAATTATACAGGCAACGCAACCGAATAATCAGCCCATCATGTCCGAACGCGAAAAAAAGCTCCTTCTCTTTCTTGGAGTCACCTTCTTCCTTATCCTGAATTTTATCGGGTTTAACCTTCTCTACCTTCCGGCGGTAAGCGACGCCAAGAATGGGAAAATTAATGCCGAACGAAAGCTCCAGGGTGCCGAAACAGTTTTGGCCCTGCGTGATACCTATGAGCCTGAAATGGAATGGCTCACCCGCAGTGGGACTGCCACGACCACTCCGCTCGTCGCTCAATCGAAGCTCCAAGCTCTCCTCCGGAAACAAGCCAGCGCCCGGCAGCTTGAGATTCGTGATTCCCGTATCATTCCTTTTCAGCCGGGAGAGCACTACGACCGTGTTAAGGTCCTCTTCAAGGTGACTGGGATGGAGCGCGATGTCATGTCCTGGCTCACTTCCATCCATCAGGTCGCTCAACGACAGGTGGTGACCAAGATGGAGCTCAAACCCCAAAATAACAATCTCACCCGTATCGAGGTGGAGGTCGAAGTCGAAAAATGGATCATTACGTCCGACGACGAGGCTTAAAATCACCCCACGCAAATCTATGAAACTCCTTCCAACTTTTCTTTTCACTGTTTTCGCCGGTGGTATTACCCTTGCCGCTCCGCCCGAGAACCATCGTCCCGATCGCTATAAGGATCTCTATTTGAACTCAGCGATCACCGATGCGCCGCCCGAGGAGGAGCCGGTTCCAATTATCAACGATCTCCCCGACTGGGTGCTCGTGGGTGTCAGTAAGTATGTCGGGAGAAATGAGGTCGAGGTCATGAATATCAATGACCGCACCCGGGTTCGCATTCCCGGAAAAGAGGCCACCGAGATGGGTTTCTCGATCAAGGAGGTCCAACAAGGTGGAAACTACATTGATGACACCGTCGTCACGCTGAAGAAGGGGAACAATACCGGCGAGGTTCGTTTTGATCCCAAGTTTCTCGTTTTGAAGAAAGTGGCCGGTCCTTCCGCTGCCACAGGAAGGCCTTCGGGTAATGCCAGCACCACCAACGGGCGACCTCCCACAAGTGGGAAACCACCCATCCCTGGAGCCCGTTCGGGAAAATCCCCAGGCAATCGGACGACGACTCCGCCCCGTCCCGGGACGAAGACCAGTAACGTTCCCCGGCCCACACCTGCCACGACCCCGTCAACAGGCGCTACCACGAAAAGAAGATCGCGTTGGATCGCGCCGACCAAATAATTTCCCCTCACCATTTTTCCTATCGAACTCATCATTATGAAATTTTCACTTACTCTTCTCCTTGGTCTTTCGCTCGGCGCGATGGCTCAGGAACCACCAGCACCCGGTGCCCCGGCGCCTCAGCCTGGTGTTCCTGCTCCGGTGCCCAACACCCAGCCCGCGGCACCCGTTGGAGGGGGGATTGTCAGGGGAAGGACGGTTGACCCCAATGGTTTGGTGGTCACCGCCAATGACTTTATCCAGGAGGCCAATATCACGGCCCTGCGTGCGGCCCAGCTCTACGAAGACTACAGTGGCAAGAGAGTGATTATGACCAATGCGGTCGCTCAGAGTGAAGTTTCCTTCACGATGCGGGGGCCCTTGACAAATGCCGAAGCGGCCCGCTTTCTCCAATTGACCTTGCTTGCCGAGGGGTTGGCAATGATGCCTATTCCAGAGGAGCCAGAGATCGTCCGCCTGATCCCTTCCGGACCGATCACAGCACCAGGCCAGGTTCCCAAGGAACTTTATTTCGATGAGTTCGAACTTCCGGTCGAAGATCAATTGGTGATGTATCAAATGATTTTCAAGTATCTCAAGCCTGAAGAAGCCTTGAAGGTTTTACAATCTGCGATGGGTCAGCTGAGTGCCTCGGGAACGATCGCGGCAGTGCCGAATGCCTCATCCCTCATTATCACGGAGAGTGCCTCATTGATCCGTCAGATGATCAAGATTCAGAAAGCGATCGATGTGCCCACGCCGGTGGGTGAGAGATGGGTGGAGGTCACCTATGGCGATGTCGACGAGATTGCTGAGCGCATGAACGAGATCTATAACGAACAGGGGAGCAGTCAGCAGACCACTCGGACGACTCGGGCCAATACTCCTCCCGCTCCCGGAGCCACCCCCGGGGCCGCGACTTCAGGAGAAGACATTCCACTTCGAATCATCGGAGTGCGACGGACCAGTCGGATTCTTCTGGTGGGTCGTCCTACCGATTTGATTGCGGCCGAGTCGATGATTCAGAGCTTTGATCAACCCAGTGCCGGCAATACCCGTCAGACTTTCCGCCTTCGCTATATGAGGGTTTCGGACTTCCTCGGGATTGCTGAGAATGCCATTTCGGTCACCCTCGGTGAGGGTTCGACCGGTGGTGGTGCCCAGGGCGGTGGCGGGCGTCAGCTTACTTCGCAGAATAACAATTCGCGAAATAATCAGACGAACAACAATAACCAAACCACGGGACAGCAAGGTGGTCGCCAAGGTGGACAGGGCGGTCAGGGCGGTGGCGGTGGCCAGAGCACGAATCTGCAGGAACAAATTATCCCGACTGCTCCCGAGTCTCTCTTGGTTGGTCGGACCCTTTTGGTTGCCGATAACGTCGCGAACACAATCGTCGTCAATGGTCCTCCACATCACATCGAGATTGTGCGGGACCTGATTGGGGATCTTGATACCGAAGCGCAGCAAGTCGCTCTCTCGGCCGTGGTCGGAAGTTATGGAATTGGAGATGGTCTGAATTTCGGATTAGATTTGGCCCGGGCTCTTCAGAGAACCGGATCGAACTTTGCCGCTGCCGGTGCCGCGAGCTTCGGGGGGGTTCCTTCGATCATCGATCCGGGCACTCTGACAGACTTGGGTTCAGTTTTGAGTGCCAATGGAAATTCCGGAAGCGGTGTTTCTGTCTACGGGTTGCTTGGCGATGACTTCGGGGTCTTCGTCAATGCTCTCGAGACTCAGACCAAGTTCAAAACTCTCGAGCGCACTGTGTTGACGACGCGGAACAACCGGGTGGCTTCCCTTTCCTCCGGTCAGAGCATTGCGGTTCCCTCAAGCACCTTCGCCGGTGGCGTCAACCAAGGCGGCGTAACCACGAACGTGGAGTTTCGTAACGTCGTGCTTAGGCTTGATATTCAGCCGCTGATCAACTCTGACAATCAAGTGACCCTAGAAATCTCTCTGGTTCGCGATTCGGTGGGAACACCTCGTGTTGTGGGAGAACTTACCGTCCCTGACATTAACACCGAGACTCTCACGACTTCGGTGACAGTGCAGAATGGATCGGCTGTTATTCTCGGTGGAATCATGACGACGACCACTTCAGACTCGCAGGGCGGCGTGCCGTTTTTGAGCCGCATCCCCGGGATTGGCCGTATCTTTGGGCGGACCGAGCAAGAGAATCGTGAAAATGAACTCATTATCATGATCCAGCCCCGTATCCTCAAGAGCCAAGGTGAGATGGATCAATTCCGTCAGGAATATGGACGCTCCACTCTCCACACCACGGATGCGCATCAGTCTTTCCCAGTGAAGAATAGCGGAATGCTTCCCGCTGCTGGGACGATGCCCTCGGTGAGAGAAAATTCCAAAGGCGAGGGAGTGCTGCCCATTAATAACAACCTGCCTACGGAAATCGAATCTCCGACAAAGGGCCGCTCGGCCGGTCGCAAGAAGAGCTATCTCCGATAGTCCTGATTATTTCCCCTATCTTCTTAACTTTCAAAACGCCTCACCTGCGACTGGCAGTGAGGCGTTTTTTTTGAGTGATTATCCGCGAGGATGGAAACTTTTGTGAACGGCCTTGAGGCGCTTTTGATCCACGTGGGTGTAGATCTGCGTCGTGGCGATATCGGCGTGTCCCAAGAGTTCCTGAATGACACGGAGGTCGGCTCCGTTTTCGAGAAGATGGGTCGCGAAGGAATGCCGGAGAAGGTGGGGATAGATGTTCTGGTCGATCCCGGCTTGTTTCGCCCGTTCCTTGACGATTTGGCGAACGCGGTCGGGCGAGAGTGGGCCACCCCGAATGGAGAGAAAGATATGCGAAGAGGTTTTCTTGGTGACCAAGGTGGAGCGCTCGAGAGTGAGGTAGTGATCGAGGGCGGTGAGAGCCTTTCCTCCGACTGGAACGAGGCGGGTTTTGTTTCCTTTTCCGGTGATCCGTAGGAAGTGATCGTCTTGATCGAGATACTCAAGCCGGGCTCCACAAAGCTCTGAAAGTCGTAGTCCCGAGGCATAGAAAAGCTCGAGGAGAGCACGGTCTCGTTTTCCGAGTTTCTTCTCCGGGTTGATCGAGATGAGAAGGTGCGCAACGGTTTGCGCATTGAGGGTTTCGGGGAGTTTGGATGAGGTTTTGGGGGAGAGGAGAGGCTCGGCGGGATCGATCTCAAGGTGCTCTCGTTTTTGGAGAAAGCGGAAGAAGATCTTCAGGTGAACCAGGGCGATACGGAAGGACGAGGCCTCGAGCCCGGCTTTGCGGAGGTGCCCTAGGAAGACGGAGAGTTCATCGGTGCCGAGATCCCGCCATTCGTGGTGGCCTTCTTTTTCAGTCCAGGCAACCAGCTTGTCGAGAGTCTGGCGAACGGAGAGTTGGTAGGCGGTCGAGAGGCCGCGCTCGGTGGCGAGGTAAAGGATGAAGCTATCGACCTGAAACTCCATGACGGTCAGGAGGCGAGACAGCCGGGGCAATTCTGGACCGCATGACCAGGTGCGATCTCAGTGAGCTGAGGCGCTTCTCCGGTGAGGCAGAGAGAGGCATCGCCGAGGGTGTTGCGGGCTTGGAAAGAACATGCCGATGGGGGCGTGTCGAGGTTGGGCGGGAGACCGGGGATGGTGTAGAGCTTTGTCCCTTTTTGGTGCATCGCAGGGATACTTTTGAGGAGAGCACGAGTGTAAGCGTGGCGGGGATTCTTGAAGAGATCCTTGGCGGTGGCCGATTCCACGACGCGGCCGGCATACATGACATTCACCTTATCGCAGGCTTGCGAAACAACGCCGAGATCGTGGGTGACCAGGATGACGGCGGTGCCGAGGGATTCCTGGCGTGCTTTGATAAGATCGAGAACCTGCTTTTGGACGGTGACATCGAGAGCGGTGGTGGGCTCATCGGCGACGAGGATATCGGGGCGGGTGATGAGGGCCATGGCGATCATGACGCGTTGTCGCATCCCGCCCGAAAACTCGTGAGGGTAGGACGTGATCCGCTTTGAGGCCTCGGGAATGCCCACTTCTTCGAGCGCTTCGATGGCGCGGTGCAGGGCCGCTTTACCTTTCATGCTCTCGTGGATTTCGAGGGGCTCCATGAGTTGGGTGGAAATTTTAAGAGAAGGATTGAGGCAGGTCATGGGATCTTGGAAGATCATGGAGATCTTTTTACCACGGATTTTGCGAAGGGTTTTTTCCTTGGCCTTGAGGAGATCGATGCCCTCGAACATCGCCGTGCCCGAGTGGATCCGCCCCGGAGGCTGAGGGATGAGCCCGAGGATGGAGTAGCAGGTCACCGATTTTCCGGAACCCGATTCTCCGACAATGCCAAGAGTCTCTCCTTTTTCGAGAGCAAAGGAAACATCTTCGACCGCGTGAACGATGCCGTTTCGAGTGTGAAAGCGGGTGGTGAGATTTTGGACGTCGAGCAAGGCCATACCGATGCCGAGATCATGCCTTTTTGAATGGGGAAGCGGAAGGAAAAATCCGGTGGAAGCGAGGAGGTGTGAATTAGGCCTTCGCGGCTTCGTCGAGGCGGGGGTGCTTGTTCTGGAGGTC
>JBLIDI010000177.1:0-8950 GCA_047634075.1 Akkermansiaceae bacterium | reverse complement strand
ACTTAAGGGTGAGCGCGACCAATAGCCTTCGATATCCTCCCACGGTTTCGCGCCCAGCCAATAGGGGCCAAAAAAGGGGATGGCATCTGCGGTGAGTGCGTGACTGATCCAGTTGATGACCGGCTTGTGCGTCGCGGCGGCCTTGAAGCGGTCAGTTTTTCCGACTAGCCAGCTGGTCAGCATACCGCCGCCAGAGCCGCCGGTGAGGTAGAGGTTGTCGCGGTCGACAGAGCCGGATGCGATCGCGGCATCGACCACGGCCATCAGTTCGTCGAAATTACTGATGGGGTAATTGTCCTCGATCCGATCCGCAAATTGCTCGCCATAGCCGGTCGAGCCACCCGGGTTGGCAAAGACCACGGCATATCCTGCTGCGCCATAAAGTTGATAATCGACAGAAAATTCCGGGCCATAGGCGGCATAAGGTCCGCCATGCATTTCCAGGATCATGGGAACGCGAGTTCCCGGCTGATAGTCGGGCGGCAGCATGATCCAGGCTGGGATCGTCACGCCATCGGGCGCGGTTACGGCAAGTTCACGTGTTTCGCCCAGGGTCTTCGCGCTCAGTTTGAGCTCGTTCAGCTGCGTGAGCTGGCGCGTGCCGTTGGGGGTCGCGATCCCCACATCGGTGGGGCGCACCGTGCTGGCAGTAGTGAAGGCGAGTTGTCCGGTGTGGCTCACTGACCATTCGCCGCCGGTATAAGGAAGCGCGTAATAGGTGCTGCCGAGCCTGGCGGGCAGCGGAGTGAGATTACCGTCCAAGGCGACGAGCGCCACCCGGGACCCGCCATCGTCTTCATAACTGGCAAACAGACCTGCGCGGTTCCATGCGATCTCGTCGAATCCGCGGTCGAAATCTCCTGCAATTCGGCGCGGGTTCGCTCCATTCGCATCCATCACCCAGAGTTGCTTCTGGTCAAAGGCGTGACCTTGGTCATCAAAGCCGAGATAGGCGATCTGGCGACCATCGGGCGAAAATTGCGGCTTGGAATCAGGGCCTTTGCGACTGGTAAGCTGCGTGACATCTCCGCTTGCGACGTCGAGCGCGTAGACTTCTGACTCCAGCGGAGCCATCTCCCACCCTTCGCGGCGATTGCCGGAATAGAGGATGGTCTTGCCATCCGGGCTCCATGCCACGGTGCCGCCATTGTTGAATCCGCCATGGGTCAGCTGGCGCGGGGCTCCGCCGGTGGCATCGACCAGGAATAGCTGCTTTGTCCCGGGCTTGACATACCCTCGGCCATCGCGGCGGTAAGTGACGCTGTCGATCATCTGCAGCGGCTTAGCCCAAGTCGCGCCTTCGGGCTTGGTCGGAGCCTTACCGAGCGAAAACTCCTTACCCGGAACGCGTGTGGTATAGGCGAGGCGGCTGCCATTGGGTGACCAGGCGATGGCGTCGGGTGCTTCGGGCAGAGCGGTGATGTTCGTGCTGGCCCCGCGGTCCATCCAGCGCACATGGAGCTCTGCGCCGCCGCCACTCGCAGTCGAGACATAGGCAAGTCGCTTGCCATCGGGCGACCAGCGCGGGGAGAGATGCGTGCCTTCGCCGGTCACCAGCGGGATTTCTGCGCCGCTGTCAACATCGATCAGCCAGATCGAGCTGACCGCACGGTCTCTCATGATGTCATTGGTCCGTCGGATATAGGCAATTTCAGAGCCGTCCGGGCTGATTTGTGGATCGGCGGCGACGGTGAGGCCAAAGAGGTCAGCGCCCGTGAAATAAAGGTCAGCTGCCGGGTTTTCGGTCGCGGCGTCTTGGTCCTCTGCGATCGCCGGAGCGGCGAGGAAAGCGGGACTGGCAAGAACCAGTGCGATCGCAGGGAGGCGTGTGAAAATACGAGTGAAAATCATGAATGACGGAATGTTGGAAACTGAGCTGAGATGATGCGGGAGATGAGCCAGAGGCCCCACGGTTGATAAATAGTCAAGATTGGCGGAAGGAAGCAGTGAGGGTGTCCTTCGTTTTTAAACCAAGGAGTCTTAATTTCAACTGGAGGTTTACTCAAAGAAGAGTGGGGATTTCGGACGGGGTTCATCGCCTGAGTGGGTGCCGATGAGAGGAACACACTTTGGGTCACCAGCAGAGGAGTGATAATCCATGAAGAAATCGGGGCCAAAGTGAAGATCGCTCCGAAACTTTGGCCGTCGTCTCAAACGGGAAGATTTCGGGCGTTCACCGTGGCACTTTGTCCTCTATTTTTGCCGACCGTTAAAAGACATCGTTTTGGCCTATTAAAGTGTTCAAGTTCACCTATCCTCGATTTGAGCGAATCAGACCGGTATTGATCAAGCTGAGCGGGCCGAATGAACAGTCCCCTAATCTTGGCGATTCTTGGCTGTGCCTCTGCGACATCTCAAATCTCCTAATTTCAACAAAACACCTCTTTAAAAAGATGACGGACTCTAAACACGAACACGAAGACTCGTTCCAAGAAAATGACCCCAGTGAAACGAATCAGGAGGGGAATGCGGGTAGGATCTTTCTAAGCATTCTGGTCTTGGTTCTCGCTGCCACTGCGGCTGCTTTTGCCTCCCTCCGTGATGGGGAGTTCGTGCAAAATTTACTGGGCCAAGATGGATGGTGGTCTCAATTGATTGGGAATCTCCACCCCATTCTAATGTTGTTTCCTCTCGGGCTCATCTTACTCGTTCTTCTTGTCGAAGTCCTCGGTTGGCTGTCTTTTAGAAAGTGGAAGGCGGTAACCGTCTTGGCCCTTTTGTGGGTTGTGATTACGACGGTGCTAGCGTCTGTAAGCGGGTTGGTTTTAATGAAGCTTGAAGGGAATTCCGGACCCGATTGGAGACAGTATCTTTGGTATGGAATTGGAGCGATGGCCGCGTTTGCACTCAGTTTCCTATGCAAGATTTGGGGGCGAAATAGAAACGGTTCCGGGATCCTCTATGCCTTCTTTTTCCTGGGAGGAATAGCGGCACTTGGCTACGGCGGATACATCTACGGGCAAAAAGTCCATGCCTACGCGGTCGTGCCGTCTCCTGGTGAACTCACAACGCCCTTCGGAAATCAGAAGATCAGGGAGCAGATGGGTGCCTCGATTGCTGCGCTTGAAAAATCGGAAGTCAAGGCGGAGGCCCTCTACGCCAAGCAAGAGGAAGTCATCAATCTTAGCAATTCAGCGGCACTCACTGCGGCCGATCAGTTTCGCAGCGAGCAGCAAAAAGTTGCGATGGCTCAAAAAGACATCGTCGAACTGAACAAGAACATCAAGGAATCCCAGCAAAAGGCGACCGAAGCTCAGCAGGAAGTTACTGAATTGCAGACGCGAGTGACTGAAGCCCAAAAGCAAACAACGGAGGCCCAAAAAAAGAGAGAGATAGCCCGAAAAGAAGTTGAGGCCGAACAGGGGAAAGTCGCGGAAGTCGAGAAAAAGCTGGAAGCGGGGAACCTCGAAAATCAGAAATTTCAGGCAGAGATTAAAGGGCTTCAAAGTCAGATCGGGGCTCTGGAAAAGCAGCTCCAAGATGCTACCGAAAAGCAAGAAAACGGCTCCAAAATTGAAGAAGAATCTAAGGGAGAGGAAGCGGTTGAGTAAAGGGCACGCTCTGAAGGGCACGCTCAAAACGCTGCTGGAGGCATTTTGGTCCCAGCCAATCCAGCAATCGAAGTTCAGGAGAGCTTGGTTCGTGGGACTGATTCGATCATGGACGCATTCGTGACCGTCAAAGAGGTCTCGCTTCCAATCGTTCTTTTTACAAATGACTGTTTTTGAAGGTTCTTCGGGACGATCCTTTTTCTTTGAGATCTCATCGAGTGGATTCCGCCCTTAAGAATCAAGACGCAGCCTTCGCCGAGGGCGATTTCTTTGGGCCGCTTCGCGGGCTTTGGTCGTGGATGGACTGGGAGATTTGTAAGAGGGACCGTCAAGAATGGAGCCCTTCTTGGATTTAGACCTTGCCAGGTGCTGGGATCTCGAAGCCTTTCCGATTGGGATCCTTGAGGAGGGCGTTGGCGGCTGTGGCGTGATCGCCAAGGTGCTTTTCAGTTTTGGGATCGAAGGTAAGCCAGGGTCCGACGTTGTAGTTGGAGCCGTCTTTCGGGAGGCCGACGCCATCGGCCATGATGCGGTGGAGGCGACCGAAGTGTTCGGCGGCTGCGGTATTATCGCCGAAGCGCCCCGCTTTGGCGTTGAAGGGAACTTTTTCGCCGAGGCGGTAGGAGTTGTTCATGAGGTGGCCGAGGACACAGCCGTAGTGGGCCTCGAGGACGTTGCCGTTGGCCATCTCGGGTTTGCCTTCGCGGCAGGCCGTGATGAAGCTACCCCAGTTGCCACCGGGGGTGACATCGCCGGCGGGGACCTTGACGGGTTCTCCTTTTTTAGAGCCGGGCGCGAAGTAGTTATTGCGAATGATGCGGCCACCGTCTTCGAAGTAGTATTCGTTTTCGACCTGACGTTGGTAGCCTTTGTAGTTCACGTTTCGGACGTTAAAGAAAGCCATCTGTCCGTTGGGATATTCGGCCATGCCCAGCATGGTGTTGGGGGTTTCGCCTTGGTCGTCCCACTGGAAGCGGCCTCCGAGTGACATGACCCGAGTGGGGTTGGTTTGATCTTCATCGAGGGCCCAGGCGGCGACGTCGAGCTGGTGGGTCCCTTGGTTATTCATGTCGCCGTTGCCCGTTTTCCAGAACCAGTGCCAGTCGTAGTGGGCGTAATTGGCGTGGTAGTCATCGATCTGGGCGGGACCACGCCAGAGGTTCCAGTCGAGGTTTTCGGGGGAAGGAGAGACGTTATTGAAGCCAATGCCGCCGCGGGGTTTGCAGCAGTAACCGTAAGAGATCTTGAGGCGACCAAATTTACCTGCGCGGATCGCTTCGCTGAGCCCGGCGATGTTGGCATCGGAGCGACGCTGGGTCCCGTGTTGGATCACGACGCCGTATTTTTGTTGGGCTTCAACACAGATGCGGCCTTCTGCGACATCGTGACTCATGGGCTTTTCGACGTAAACGTGCTTTCCGGCTTGGGCGGCCCAGATGGTCATGAGGGCGTGCCAGTGGTTGGGAGTGGCGATGGAGAGGGCGTCGAGGTTTTTGTCACCCAGGGCCTCCCGGACATCGGAGATTCCTTTCGTGGTGAAGGGCAGGCCTTTGGCTTCGACCTTCTTTCGCAGTTCATCCATGCGTTTGGCGAGGACCTTTTTGTCGGGGTCGATCAGGTAGGCGATTTCGACGCCTTTCTGTCCGAGGAAGCCGTCGATGTGGCTCTTCCCGCGGCCGTTGAGGCCGGCCACGGCGAGGCGGAGGCGGTTGTTCGCTCCGATGATTTGTGCTCCGGCGATTCCTCCCGAGATGAAAGGGGCGATACCAGCGGCGAGGGTGGATTTGAGAAAGTGACGACGTTTGTTGAGCATGATTCTTACTAAAGTTGGTGGGGACCTTGCAGGATTATTTTTTGGAGAGCAAGGAGGGAAAAGGGTGAAAATCCGGGGCCCTGCGCCCGCAGTGCTTTTCAGGGCGGAAATTCATGAATCACTTTTGAAATCAGGGTCTCATGGAATTGAGAACGGCCCACCGGTATCGTGCTGCCTTCACTGAGAGGCGACAAAGGGCCAATCGATGGTCACTTCGATGGCGAGACCGTTTTCGTCTGTGATGGTGACGGAGTACTCGTCGAGAGGTTCTATTGAGCGGATAGCTTCGAAGTGAGGGGGAAGGGCCGCGACTCCCTGGATGATCTTGAGGAAGACCGTTTCGTTTTGCTGAAATCGCCGTGTCGTGGGGATGCCCTCATCACGGAGAAGGTCTTTTCTCGAGATCTCGATTCCGTGGCAGAAGTGAGAACACACTTCTTCGATGCCGAGGCGTCCGGTGTGTCGGCCGTTCCAGGGGGCGGTGGGGCGACCGCCGTTGGAGAGCCAGAGGAGGGTGGCAGGAAAGTCGCTTGGGTTTTTGAGGGCAAACCAGAGGTAGCCATCGAGGACGGTGGCGGACCAGGCGAAGGGTTGTTCTTCGGTCGCGGCTTCGTTGACCATCATGACGAGGTCGTCATGGCCGGGGCGTTGTGGGTAGCGGGTGAGATCGGTGGTCCCGCCGGAGGCGAGAGAGACTGAATTGAGAGTGTCGAAGGGTGCGCCGATTTTAAGTGATTGTGTTTCGCCGTCATCAAGATTGGCGAAGGAGTCGGGAAAGACGGAAGCCCAGCGGAAGGGGCTCGTGGTGACTCTTCCTTGGCCTTCCTCAAGATGGGAAAGGTCGAGGATGGGGTGGGTGCCGTAGCTGAAGTGGCCGTCGAGATTGGAAATCTGGTGTTCGACAAAGACGGCATGTTGTCCGGGTCTGACAGCGACGATTTTTTGAATCGTCGCGCCGGAATCGGAGGCTTTTTGTACGAGGGTGAGGGAGCGCTCGGATTTCTCAAGGAGCTCCCATGAGGCGTTGGCAGGATCGCCGTGCGGCGGCCCGTCAGTTTGTCCTCCGAAGGGAAGGCAGAGGAAATCGCCACGCAGGACTGAGAGCAATGGTGGTTGGTCCGGATACTCCGCGGGTCGCCAAGGGGCGAGGGCGTAGGGTGAGACGTCCCGTTCAGGGAGGTGGAAGACAAGCGGGGCCAGATGTCCCCCCCGTATCGTGAGGTCGAGATCGAGCTCGGGTGTTGCGAGATGGTGGGACGGTTCTCCGTGGACGGGTGGCATGATGAGAGCTTGGGTGGACTCCGGTCAGGGATGCCATTGGCGGACATAAAGATAAAGATGATATTCCCGAAGTGGTTTTATTTGGCCATCGTAGCGGTGAGACGGCCCCTGTTTTCGTGGATCTTTACGATCATACCCTAGAAACCAGCGGTGCTTTTTTTGAAGCCGAGATCGGAGCATCGTTTGCTGTTTGAGAGTGGGGCGATGAATGGTCGGTGCGGAGCATTTGCTTTTGGAGTCACTCGCTGGTTTCTTTGTCATTACGTGCAGGTGTGTAAGAGTTTCGTGGGGTGTTGGTGAAGGGCTGTATCAGTTTTGTTCTTCAAAAAACTGGAGCAACCGGCGGGCTTCTATTTCGGGCAAGCCGATCCGACTGGTGCTCGCGGCTGCCTGAAGGCGGAGATCAGAGTCTGGTAGAGGTGTCCCTGGCACAATGAGTTCTTGCTCCTGACAGTATGTCCGGAGCTTTACGAGGCCGCCGTGGCCGAGTCCATCCACCTTAAAATCGCCTGAGGCAAGTCCATCGCAGAGTCGCTCGGCGTCGTGGTGGCATTCCAAAGCATACGCCCAGGCCTGATTCAGGCGTTTGTTGGAACTGGTGTTGGTCACGCCCGCTTTCTCCAGGTCCGCTCTCGTCAGGGGACGTCCTCGTCCCCGCTGCCAGAGTTGGGCGACTTCGAGGAGGAAAGAAGCGCGTTTTGAGGCCGCTTCGAAAGCGGTTTCTCCGCCACTCAAGGCCGAGTCGAGGGAGCCTGTTCGTGACAAGGGTCCCCATGTTTCGATTCCGTATTCAAGGAAGTTTCGGAGGTCTTCCGCCTTATCGAGGATGCAAGCGAGAGGGATTTCATCGAGAGTTCGGCACCACGGGTCGATTGTGGGGGCAAGGCCGATCCGGGCCGCATAATCTTTGAGCAATTCGCCCGCCCGAGGCGACTCGACGCGCTGCAGGGGTGAAATCGCGGCGGCGACCGCAGGAGGATTTCCGCCCGGTTGGAGTGGGAAGACCCCATAAGTGATGCCACTTCTCGCAAGTTCCCGCCGCCATTTTTCGGCCTCGTCGGCCTGGGAGGTGAAGTAGAAAACCTGCCGGTCTTCCGCTGCGATCAAAGCGAGGGTTTTCATGACGATCGTGGCGCGGTGATCGTCGGTGTTGGCGAGCGCCTCGTCAAAGAAGAGGGGCATGCGGGAGGCCCCTTCTTCCTTCTCCACAAAGGCGAGGCGCATGGCGATGAAGAGCTGCACTCGTGTTCCGTCGGACAGCGTTTCCAGTTCCGCCGGGGCGTCGCTTCTCCCAGGCTGAAGAGCCATGATTTTCCCGTCTGATAGAATGAGTTCACATTGTCCGTCGGTGAACTTCCTGAGGAGCCTGTTTGCGCGTTTATGCACTTCTGGAACCGTTTCGGCGGCCACTTCATCGTGAATTTGGGCGGCCAGAAGCCAGCCTCCCAGTTTCCCGAGCCGCTGCTCGCGCTGCCGGTGAAGCTCGGCACGGCGGTCCTCAAAGGTCCCTCGCTTCTCCTCTACGGCGGTGGAGCGGCGAGCCTTGATTAGTTCGAGTTCGAGGCCGCCGATCTTTTGGTAAACTGCCTGGATCTCCTCCGACGGGTCCTTGAGGATTCGCAGCATCTGCTCCAGATCCTGCGAGCTTTTCTGGATAAGATCAGGGTGTTCTTTGAAGAAATTGAGTGCCTCTTCGTTCACTTTTGCGTGTCCATGAAGGTCCTGCCGGGCCTCCCGGTAGCTCGTAACCTGCGAGACAAGGCTGCTGAGCTCCGCGAACTCCCCGGGGTTCAACTCCGCGTTGCCATAAACTTCCCTGATCCGCCCCGCGTTCCTTTCGATTCTCGCTCGGGCTTTCCCGCTCTCTTCGTCCGCTTTGGCGAGGCTTAGATTGGTCCTTTCGTGGATCTTGTTTCGTTCCTCGAGATCCTCGACCCATCCGGCGATGTCGCTGGAGAAGTAGTTATCGCCCGCGTCCGTGGGCAGGAGGGCACCCATCTGTGTGCGGATTCTCTCCCTGATTGATCCGGTCAATTTTTCATTTTCCTCAAGTGAGCTGGCCAGCGCCCTGCGATCGCGCTCGGAACCCTGCCAGTCCCGGAGAGCCCCAGCAAGAAGGCCGAAGCATTTTTCCCCAATGATCGGTGCCATTCCAAGTGCCTCGTGAAGAGTTCGTCTTTGGGAATCAAGTTGCTTCCGGGCGGCCGCGACGGAACTCTCCGTTGCGGAAATTCGCGAGGCCCATTCGTCGTGACGGCCTTGGCGTTCCATATGTTTTCTATAGTCTCTTTCCTGGGTGAAGATG
>JBLIDI010000176.1:0-8963 GCA_047634075.1 Akkermansiaceae bacterium | reverse complement strand
GGTGACCGAGATCCCGTCAAATGTTATGAAGTCTTTCTTCACGGGCTTCATCATTTTCTACCTGATTGGCGCGGTCTTCATTCTGGCGATGATGATTTTGAATCTCATTTCGGCCCAAAAGATGGGAAAGCGGAAGGGGCGAATCTTTTCAATGGTGGTGGCTGGGCTTAATTGTCTGAGCTTTCCGCTGGGGACGGCGCTGGGGGTATTTACCTTCGTCGTTCTGAGCCGGACTTCGGTAGAGGCGAGTTATCGGAAAGCGGCGGGACTTTAGTTGGTCTTCTGCCGTCATCGATTTTTGCGGCTACCGTGAGCGGTATGATTTTACGAACTCGCTCACACTTTTCCTCTCTGCTTCGCGCATTGATTGGACCCAAGCCTCACTGGCTTTGGGGTCGAAATTGGACCAGTGAAGGGCGGCATTTTGCATCGCTTCCTGTCGAATTTTTCCTTCGGGGAGTTTGTTGAGCCACGCTTGGGCGTCGCGCGGGTCTGACTCCAGGAGGTTGATGGCGTGTTTCGCGACGATGTGAGAAGGTCCGAAATCTCCGAAACCAGAGGGCCATTGATCGGGGGTAGGTTGCCCGGGACTGAGAAGGAGGTGTTCGAGTGCTTCGCCGAGAAAGCGGGAGGGGACAACGTTGTGGTTGGCAGCGGCGATCTCTGCGAGGTGGGTTTTCACCTCGGGGGCTGCGTCCTCGAAGCGTTGGTGGAACGAGTCTTGTTCAAGCAGCGTCATAGTCGAACTTGGTTTCCTTGGTGGCAACGATGACTGAGGAGAGATCGTGCCGAGCCCAAGCACTGAGAATGAGTCGGGTCCTTTGCCGATCAAAACCTGGTCGTGACGAATAGTGGTCCCAAAGCAAGGCGATTTCCTCCGGAGAGGCGTCGAGGAGCCAGTGGGCGAGACGTGCAAAGGGAAGCCTCTTTTCCTCGGTAATCAGCGAGTCCTGGGAGTCCGACGAGACGAGAGTGGAGTTTTGAGCCGGAGTGGGGTTTTTCTCACTCTCGATCAGTGAAATGAGTGGTGGGGAAGGCGAGTGGGGGCTTCCAATCTTTTGGCCGACGAAGCACCCCAGCGCGATGGATATCATGAGGGTGATGACAATCTTCATTCGTCTATGACGGTGGCACAGGCGACCTTATTATATCAATCGAGCAATCCCGCTAGGATCTTTGATCATACCAATATTCGTTCGCGATTTCTTCGTCGGAGCCGTCGAAGGCGCGTTTGAGAAAACCGGGGTCGCGGACAAGGTGCCAGTCGCCGTATTGGTCGAATTTTCGGCAGGAGGTGATGAGAGGTGCGGACCAAATCGTGCTCCACTTTTTGCCGATCGTTTTGCCGTAGTCGCGGAGCCGGAGGGCGAAGTCGACGTCCTCGATGGTGACGAAGTCAGGGTTGAAGCCCTTGATCGCTTTGAAGGCGTCGCGCGTGGTCCAGAAGGCCGCAAATGAGAGCCGATATTTTGCGAGATAGGGGATGACCATGAAGGCGCTGCAGACGATGCCGAGGGACCAGCGGTCGGGAAAGACCATCGCTCCGCCGCCGATGATATTTGTCTCGAGCTTTGCGACGGCGATACGGAGGAAGTGGGGATGGAGCCGGGAGTCGGCATCAACGGTCACGATGAGGTCGCCGGAGGAGGCCGCAAAGCCGGCGTTGCGGATGCGGGCGAGGTTTTTGGCGTCCTCCCGGGCGATGATCGCTCCGGCTTCGCGGGCAATCGCCTCGGTGCGGTCAGTGCAGCGATTGAGGACGACGACGATCTCAACGTCACAGGGACAGATTTTGGCGGCTTTGGCCACGGCTTCCAAGCCGCCGGGAAGGTATTCTTCCTCATTGTGGGCGGGGATGATGACAGAGAGTTTCATTCGTGGTTGAGCATCGCTTGCGGAGAGGTTAAGCCCTCGGGCATGATTCGACAAATTGTAGTTCACCCCGGTGGGGCCCATAAGGATGACTTTCTGGCGTGTGCCCTCCTCATCGCCGAACATAGTGTAGCCATTTTTCGGCGCGAGCCCACTCCGGAGGATTTGGCCGATGTCGGGATCGCAGTGGTCGATGTGGGCTTGGAGTGGGATGAGGCGAAGATGAACTTTGACCACCATCAGTTCCCGCGTGATGCCGAGCCGCTGTGTGCGCTGAGTCTCGTGCTGAAGCATTTGGGACTTTACGATGAGACACGGAAATTTTGTGACTGGTTGGAGGTCGCTGAATATATTGATACGCGCGGGCCGAATGACACTGCGAAGTGGCTCGGGATCGAGCGTGAGGCGATGTCGAAGTTGAATTCCCCCGTCGATATTACCTTATTGCGTCGCTTTGCTGGTTTGACAGAGCATCAGCCCGGTCAGCCTATTTATGAAGTGATGAAGATGGTGGGTGAGGATCTTGTGGGCTTCGTCCGCGGGATGAAATCCCGACTGGCATACATCGCGGAGCACAGCGAAGTGTGGGAGATGAAGGGCGGGAAGAAGGCCCTCTTCATGCCACGCACCGAACCTCTTTCCGAGGAGACCTCGATGGGCATGGGCCGCTACGTTGAGGAGCTTGGGTTGGAGGAGGAAGTGGTCGCGATGGTGTATCCCGACCGACGGGGTGAAGGCTATGGCCTCTCGAGATTCAACGATGACAAGCGAATGGAATTCACCAAGGTAGGAGAAGAAACGGATGTCCACTTTGCTCATAATAAAGGTTTCATTGCAAAGACCTCCGCTTCGGATCAGGCGAGGCTTAGGGAGCTCCTGGAACAGTCCTGGATCGGTTAGACGGCTGTTTTGGCGATGATCGCTCGGCTAAGAACTCGAAGGTAGCCTCCTCGCGGGCGGTTAAAGGTAGCTCGTCACGAGCTTGATAAAGGCCTGCCATTTTGCGCCAGGTTTTCCGTTCGTCATGAGGAAGTGGGGGCAATTTTTTCGGCCGAGATTTTTGCCATCGGAGAAGCGGATGCGCCGCCAGTGTTGGTGAGGGACGACGTGGCTGGCGGGAATGTGGTAACGGCGCATCAGTTCGGCGGTGAGGCGAGCGGTGCGGTCGAGGGTGGCGGCGCGGGAATTGCCCCGGTGTTCGCACATCTCGATTCCAACCGACTTTCGATTGCCTTTGCCTTCGTAGTCGGCGTGTTGTCCTCGTTCGTTGGTGGGGAGTGATTGGTAAACGCTTTTGGCATCTACGGTGAAGTGCCACGTGAGGTAACCCAGTGAATTGTTTTGCGACTTCAATCCTCCTCGTTGGAGGAGTCGGGCGTGGGTCCGGGCATCCGCGCCACTCCCGTAGTTTTGGGTGGAATGAATGGTGATGTAGCGAGGTCGAATGTTGCGGGTTTTACGACGTCCGTAGCGGCCCTCGGGGATGAGCGCCTTCGTGATTTTAAGGGCGCTGCGCTGGAACTTGGCGGATGGGAGAGCCTCCGGTGGCGTTGCGCATGAGAGGGAAATGGCTGTCGTGATGGCAATCGCGGCGAGAGCGAGTGAATCGCGGGCTTTCTTCATCTGATTATTCGATGTTTTGAACTTGTTCGCGGATTTTTTCTAGCTCGGTTTTGGCTCCAACGACGTTCTGACCGATTCCGGCATCATTGGCTTTGGAACCGATGGTATTAAATTCGCGATTGAGTTCCTGGCAGAGGAAATCGAGTGACCGGCCGACGGGATCATCGGATTCGAGGTATTCGCGGAAGCGGTTGATATGGGCGGCGAGGCGGGTCGTTTCTTCCGAAATATCGCAACGCTCCGCGAAAATGGCGATTTCTTTTAGAAGGCGCTCGTCGTTCAGGTCAATTTCGATTTCAGCGTCTCGAAGGCGGTGATGAAGAAGTTCACGTTGGCGCGCGACGACCTTCGGAGTGGCGGCTTCGATGATTTTAGCGTGGTCCTCGAGGATGGTGAGCCGGGCAAAGAGGTCGACTTTTAGGTCCTCACCCTCGGCGCTACGCATTTCAACGAGATTTGCGAGGGCGGAGGAAAGGGCGGGCGTGATTGCGGAGGCGGCCTCGTCAGGATCCCAACCGGAGTCCTCAAAGGTGATGATGCCAGGGGCTCTCAGGAAGTCACTGGCTTCTGGTTTGACCGGGCGATCAAGAACAGTCGAGAGTTCTTGGAAAGCCGCTTCGAGAGCCTGCGCGCGCGCGGTATCGAGGCCCAGCGATTGCGCGCTGCCGGAGGTGCGTTCGAGATTGATCGAGACATTGACCCTACCGCGTGAGACGAACTCTAAAACGAGCTTGCGCAGGTCGCTCTCCAGCGCCGCGATTTCGCGAGGAAGACTAAAGTGAATATCAGCCTGCTTGCGGTTGACAGTCGCGATTTCCACACGCGCGATCATTCCATCGCTGGCGTGCTCGGCGCGGCCGAATCCGGTCATTGATTGCATGCCCTGAGAAGTACGGGGAAAGAGCTCTCTTGACCAGAATCACTTACGGTCTTTTTCCTCTTCTGGAATATCTTCATCAGGAAGAAGGGGATCGTAGTTGGGGTCCTCTTCCGGAAGCGGGTCATGATTCGGGTCTTCCTCGGGAGCGTGATGCTCGCCGGGGTAGGACAGGTGGTCATCGCTGACGTCCTCTTGCTCGCCTTCTTCATGAAGATCCATGTCGGCGTGATCTTCGTGATAATGGGGATCATGTTCATCGTGATAGTCATCATGATGATAGGGATCGTGCTCGTCCTTATGAGGATCGTCTTCGGGATCAGGATCTTCTTTCGGGTCGGGAGCGGGATGAGCCAGAAGGCCCTTCATGCGGGCTGCTTCCTCTTCGGCTTCAAGACGGGCCTCTTTCTTCTCATGGAAGTAGGACAGCCAGATACAAATTTCGTAGAGAATGACCATCGGGACCGCGAGGAGAGAGAGGGTCATCATGTCGGGCGTAGGCGTGATGAGCGCGGCGATGACGAAGATGGCAAGAATGGCGTAGGAACGGGTCTCACGCATCATGCTGTGGCTGAGGAGACCAATTTTAACAAGGGTCATCACGACCACCGGGAGCTCGAAGGCGAGTCCGAAAATCAGGACAAAGGTGGTCGCAAAGGAAATGTAGTAACCAATCCGCCAGTCGTTGGAAATCCCCATACTTTTTCCCCATTCGTAGAAGAAGGTGAGAACGTTTGGCAGGACGTAGAAGTAGGCGAAAAGCACTCCGCTCAGGAAGAGGCCAAAGCCGATCAAAAGGGCGGGCCAGAGAGCCTTACGTTCCTCTGCCTTGAGGCCGGGAACGATGAACTGAAGTAGGAAGTAGAGGAGAAAGGGGAAGGAGATCACGATGCCCGCAAAGAAGGCGAGCTTCATCGTGAGCATGAAGGTTTCGGTGGGCTTGAGCGAGCTCATGAGCCGGAGGTTCCCCTCGGCATTCAGGTTGTCGGCCGGTTTGGAAACCGAGAGCTTGAGCGCGAGTCCGCGGGCTTCGCTCTTGTCATCCGGGACAGCCTTGATGAATTCCTCGCGATCCCCCTCATCGAGTTGCAGGGAAGCCCGATAAATGATGGCGGCCTCGGTGAGTCGGCGGGTTCTCTTGTCGGTCGCTTTGCCCCACCAAAAATCGGCAAGTTCGGAATCGTATTGCGCAAGGGGAGCGGAGACCTGGGAGAAGTTGAGGGCTCTTTCCCAATCGTCGAGCGAGATTTCCTCACCTTCCGGAAGGGTTTCCTCGTGTCGTTCGATCCAGACTTGCTCGACTGGTCTGCGGATGATGGACATGAGCTCATCTTTGAAGATAAAGCAGGCGAGGGTCGAGACGAGGAGGGTCAGGACCACGCGGGTGATCATGATCCGGAGGTCTTCGAGGTGCTCGAGAAATGGCTTTTCCTCGTCCGGGTTCGCCTTGTCCCGAAGTTTGAACATTTTATTGAGAAAGAACATGCGACGGGGAGTTGAATACGCTGGAATTTCCTAAGGACAATGGAAATTTTACAGACGATGAATTTACGGTGGGCAAAGGGCGTACTTTCAAGGGGTTGATGTCCGTGAATGTCTTGTTAGTCTCAGGCCAGATGCCAGCGTTGACACTTGATGATCTGAGGAAGGCTGTCCCCAAGGCCGGTTTCTTTGCTGACCGCGAATGGATTTGGTCTCCGGAGCCTTTTCAATTGAGCAAAGCGCAGCGTAAAATGCTCACGAGGCTGGGGCACCCGCTTCATCGGTTCCAGCAGGCGAGTGACGAGATTTATCGTCTGAGTGGTGAAGGAAGACGGCCGGCGTGGATCGCGAAGCTTCTGGATGCCGGGAAACCCGACTGGATGATTGCCCATCAAAGGTCGGAGCGCCAGCGGGGGATCATCCCCCGGGTCATTCGGCCGGATCTCCTGCTGACTGAGGATGGTTTTAGCGCTTCTGAGCTCGATGCCGTCCCCGGAGGAATCGGGACCTTGGGGTGGTTGAGTCAGGCATACGCGGCCGCGGGATTTGAGATTTTTGGGGGTGCGAAGGGAATGTTGGAGGGATTTGCCTCTTTATTTGATGGGGAAGGAGCCGATATTTTGGTTTCCGAGGAGTCCGGAGATTACCGACCGGAGATGGATTGGTTGGCGGGTGAGTTGGGTGAGGGGTTTTCGGTTCACGAGGCCGAGAGTTGGACGCCCGGCGAGCGTGAGGCCTACCGATTTTTTGAACTCTACGACTGGAAGTCAATTCCGGCGATTCGAGATTTGGCTGCGAGCGGGAAAGTGACCCCTCCTTTGAAACCCCATTTTGAAGAAAAACTCTGGTTGGCCTTATTTTGGACCCCTTCGCTCCGCAAAGTTTGGGAATCTGAGCTGCGAGGAAGTCATCTTCAAATGCTCAAGAAAGTGATTCCTTATGGTTGGCCCGTTGATCCAGCCGAAATTCCTCCGCACGCTGCCATTCCTCGTTTGGAAGTGAGTTCTTGGGATGAGGTGGGGGAATTCAGCCAAAAAGACCGGCGTTTGGTGCTGAAGGTCAGTGGTTTCAGCGAGTTGGCGTGGGGATCGCGCGGGGTGACGATTGGTCACGATGAACCCTCCAGTGAATGGCAGCGTCTCGTGAGCGAGGCTCAAGCAGAGTTTGTGACCCAACCTCGGGTGATGCAGGAATTCCAGGAGACCAAATTAATTGAGCATCCCTATTTTGATCCCGAGACGGGTGAGCGTCGCATCATGGTGGGACGGGTGCGGTTATGTCCTTACTACTTTGTCGATCGCGAAGGACAAACCAAAATGGGAGGGTGCCTCGCGACGATTGTTCCGGCGGATAAGAAGAAGATTCACGGAATGCGAGACGGGGTTTTAGTCCCCTGCATGTAGGCACAAAAAAAC
Source organism: Akkermansiaceae bacterium (assembly GCA_047634075.1). Lineage (GTDB taxonomy): Bacteria > Verrucomicrobiota > Verrucomicrobiia > Verrucomicrobiales > Akkermansiaceae > SW10. The sequence goes on along the minus strand of JBLIDI010000176.1, from coordinate 1,694 downwards.
CGAACTTCTGGGTGAGAAGTCCGGTTCGGTTCGGAGATTTGGAAGGAATCTATTGGGACTTGTTCCAGCTATAGACGTTGTCTTCGTTGTTTTTACCACCAACTTTGCCGTCTTTGCCCATGTGGTAGACAATGACGCGGCGCTCGAAGATAATCTCATTTCCGAGGTTCTGGGGCTCACGAAGCTGATCGTCATAATCGTAGTTGAGCATAAGGCGGTAATGACGATCATTCTTTTGGGTGTTCAACCACGGGCCGAGAAGCTCGGCGCGATTTTCAGTGCGCTCAATTCCGTCATGAGCACCCGCACCTTTACCCTTGGCCGTTTTAAATTCGAAGAATACCTGGCGTTTGAAGTTTTCGGCGATCGCCATCTGGAGTCCCAAAAGGGGCGCCATGAACTGGTTGTTGGTTGTTTGCTCGGCGTCAATGGCGGAAGTTCCAGCCATTGGCAGTGCTTGATATTCTTCGTAAAAAGCGTCACAGGCTTGCACTAAATTGCCCATACAGACTCGGGCGGAGGTTTTTTTGGCGTTTTCAATGGCTTTGTTAAACATCGCGAAGCCGAGGGAGGCGAGAACGGCGATGATGGCGATCACGACGAGTAATTCGACAAGAGTGAATCCGGGGCGTCGGGAGGAATGAGGTGGTGTGTGTATCATGATAATCGTTCGGTTTGTGAGATTCAGGAGAGACTAAGGTGCTTTCTGGCAAGTTGGCAATAAAAGCCTTCTATGACCTTACAATGTGACTACAAGATATCATCGTTTTGGAGGTTCTCCAGAACAATTTTTGTTCAAAACGAGGAAGACTCACTTTTTTTTCCTTAAACTATTCCAGTCAGAGGTCGGTCTTTGATTGTCGCGAGGGATCAGCCAGTTCAAAGTCCAAGCATGGCGAAAGCAGAGGAAATGAAAAAGAGTATCATCGCTCTCCTAGGAAAGGAGGGTGGACGACCACTCAATAAAAGCGAGCTGTTCCGTGCTCTTGAGCTGCCTGGAAACATGCGTAAGGAGCTGCGTGAAAATCTTGGGGCGATGGTTGAGAGTGGCGAGATTTCGCAAGCGAAGAAGGGGCGGTATGCCGTGGGTGGCCAGAGCCGCTCTGAAGAGGGCCTGATCGGGAAGCTGAAAGTGAACCCAGGGGGGCACGGATGGTTTTTTGCAGATAAGGCCGACGAAGGAAACCTCGCAATGGGGATTGATTTTAATGAGCAGGATCGCTTTTACGTTTCACCGCGCGCGATGGGAATCGCTCTGGACGGGGATATCGTGCGAGTCAAGTTGGTGGAAAACAATGGGAGTTCGAGAGAGCACAATGATCTGCGAGCCCGCGTCATCGAGGTCGTGGAACGCCGATCCAGCAAAGTGACGGGAATTTTTGTAAAGAAGGGAAAGTTTTCCTCGATTAAGACCAGCGATGAGCGCCTTCCTCCGACGATCGAGGTGGGGACGACTCTCGATGCCAAGTCCGGTCAGCTGGTGGCAGTGGAGATTACGGAGTGGACCGATGCTAAGGATATTCCCAAAGGTCACGTTGTCGAGGTGCTGGGATGGCCCGGTGATCCCGGGGTCGATGTCGAGGCAATTGTCCATCAATACGGCATTAACGCGACTTTCCCGAGTGATGTCGTGAAGGCGGCGCAAAAAATTTCGATGAAGATTCCGGCGGCCGAGATCGCCCGCCGGGAAGATT
>JBLIDI010000175.1:0-9109 GCA_047634075.1 Akkermansiaceae bacterium | reverse complement strand
TTCCCCCACGCCCCTACTTTTGCTCGCTGAGCCTGTTTCTCAAGCGCGATGAGCTCTTTCTTGTGAGTGCCATACCGCGTTCCATCTGGCAGTTCTTCACCCTTTGTGTGAATCCGCGCCAGCCCTTTTTCGACGAGAGTTTCGTGCCACCATTCATCGGCCCCCACCTTCACGAAGGCATAGTAGCGCCCGCTGTCATAGACTTCTTCCCATCCGGTGTAGATGGTCAGTTCCGCGCTTTTCAGCCGAGCCTCAGCATAGGTTTTGGCTTCTTTGCCCAGTGCGATTGTCTTCTCATAATTCAAGCCCCCAAAGTCTTTCCCTTGGTCCGCGACCCGCCTCCGATAGTCCTCATAGGGCTTGTCCTTGCTCTCAGCAGCGTCGACGTAATACAGGCGAACCTCGACCACGCGACCGTCTCGGGTCTTAATTTTGAAGCTATCACCGTCGTTGTATGTTTTGTCGGCGAGGTAGTGGCAATCCCGGAGTACGAAATACCTCCCCTGCTTCTCGTCATCGCTATGTTGAAGGTGGTGTGAAGCGCCCCGTTCCGGCGAAGCGGGATTTTCAAGAAAATCGCATCCCTTGATCGCGACCGCGACGACGAGAAGGAGGACTCCTAAAACTGTTTTTATTTTGTGACTCATATCGAGAAACGAAAGCCCCTCGTGCCCACGGGAATCCTCATCGGTTCATGGCGGCACCACTAAACCCATTCCCATTCGCCCCAAAATTTAGCGCTCTTGGGTTCATTTCTTGGAGGTTGCCGCGGCTCGGCGCAAGCGGTCCATAATTGCGACCCCAATTCCCGTCTCGGAAACCGACTCCGAGACAATGACATCAACCCCAGCGGCATCGAGATTTCGGAGGCAATAAAACAACCTCACCGCGCCTTCCGCCAACTTCCCTTTTCCGGGACTCATAATCTCAACATGGGCCCACTCGATGGCCTCCATCAGCGAGCCATTACCCTCGCCCCGATAACTGAGGAGACCGTATTTCACGCCCTCTTCCGGGACAAAGTCCTCCGGTTTGTCCACCAAGATAAGAGGCGTCTCCGGAGCATAATGACTCTCGATCTGCCCAGGGGCCTCAATGTGATCCGCCTTAGTCTTCCTCGGCTTGATCACCTTGGCAATTTTCCTGAGATCTTCCCGGGAAATCGGTCCAGGCCTCAATAGCCGTAAAACAGGTCCCTTTTCCGTCATCTCCGGAGCGACAATCGTGCTTTCCAAGCCATCACGGCACGCCCCGCCATCCACCACCATGGGAATTTTCCCCGCGAGTTCCGCCATCACAGCATCAGCCGATGTCGGGCTAATTCTTCCAAATCGATTTGCACTCGGAGCAGCGATCGGCATCTCCCTCGCCACCGCCCGCATCACCTCGTGCGAACTCAGCCGCACCGCCACCGTATCCAAGCCGCTCGTCACCAAATCAGGCACCGAGGGCTTCTTCGGCAAGACCAAGGTCAGAGGCCCGGGCCAATACGTCGCGATGAGTTCATCAACGATTTCCTCAAGCTCCTCCGGGACTTCCGCCACCAACTCAAGGTCGCGCTTATGCCCGATATGCACGATGAGCGGGTCAAAGGAAGGCCTCTCTTTGACCTCGAAAATCTTGGCCACCGCCTCGGCATTGAAGGCATCCGCCGCCAGCCCGTAAACGGTCTCGGTCGGTAATGCCACCAGTCCACCATCTTGTAAAATAGCCACAGCTTCCGCCACGACCTCACGCCAATCTTCAAAGTCAGCAACCACCTTTTTTGTGTCCACGACAGATCTTTAGCAGATACAGCTTCATGAATCGAATTCAGAAAGGTAGAGTTTTCCCAAGACAATGCAGCGGAACATTATCCTCATCGGATTTATGGGAACGGGAAAGTCCACGATTGGACGAAACCTCTCCCAGACCTTCGGCTACCCGCTCATCGATACCGACACCCTCATCGTCGAACAACAAGGCCGCACCATCTCCGAAATCTTCGAATCTGAAGGAGAAGGAGCCTTCCGCGATCTCGAGACCAATCTCCTCCACTCCCTCCGGAAGCACTCCGGCCACATCATCGCCACTGGCGGCGGCATCATCGGCCGCCCCATCAACCGCAAACTCCTCCGCGAACTCGGCTATGTCGTCTGGCTCATCGCCCGTCCTTCCGAAATCTTCGAACGCACCTCTCGTAATACGAACCGCCCTCTCCTCCAAAACGACGACCCCGAGCGAACCATTCGCGAGCTTTTGGAACTCCGCACTCCCCGCTATCGGGACACCGCCCACCTCGGCATCGAGACCGACAACCTCTCCTTCGATGAAGTCACCACCGGCATCATCGAGTCCGCCCGCTACCACTTCGGATCCCAGGAATGACTCCCGCCATTGCCAAAGCGAACGTCAGCTTCGTCGCCCGACAGCTCGGCTTCGACGATTGTCGAATCTCCGCCGCCGCCAGAGCACCGCACGCCGACGAATACCTCGAGTGGGTCAAGGAAGGTCATGCCGGCGACATGGGCTGGCTGGAAAGAAACACCGATCGTCGGTGCGACCCGCGCGAAGTTCTCCCCGATTGCCGCTCCGTCGTCTCCCTCGCCCTCAACTACTTCCCCGCAAAGGAGCAAGCTCGCTCCGATTACCGCATTGCCCGCTATGCGTGGAATGACGACTACCACGACCTCATCGAGGACAAGCTCAAGGACCTCGACCTCGCCATGCAGGATATGGGCGGCCTCCAACGCTACTATGTCGACACCGGCCCCATCCTCGAGCGCGACTTCGCCTCCGCCTCCGGCCTCGGCTGGAACGGCAAGTCCACCGTGCAAATCCACCGTAAGCTCGGCACCTGGTTCTTCCTCGCCGAGCTCCTCACCACCCTGGAAATGGAGCCGGACTCTCCCTCCGCCGACCACTGTGGCAAATGCACCGCCTGCATCACGGCCTGCCCCACCCAGGCTATCACTGCTCCACGCAAACTCGCCGCCACCCGTTGTATTTCATACCTCACCATCGAGCACAAAGGCGCCATCCCGCTCGAATTCCGCCGCGCCATCGGAGACCGCATTTATGGCTGCGATGACTGCCTCGATGCCTGTCCTTGGAATCGCTTCGCGCAAACCTCACGCGAAGCATCCTTCCACGCCCGCGAAGAAATCTTCGACCACTCCCTCCGCGACTTCCTCGAGATGTCAGTCAAGGACTTCCGCGACACCTTCGCCAAATCCCCCATCAAGAGAATCAAGCACGATCGTTTCATTAGAAACGTCTGCGTCGCCCTCGGCAATACCGGCATCGCCGACGACCTCCCCAAACTCCGTGAACTCGCCTCCCATGAATCTCCCCTCATCGCGGAACACGCCCAATGGGCCATCGCGGAAATCTCAGAGAGAATCACAATCTCTCAGCCTCAAAAAGGCGGGCCAACGTAGTCAAAGAAACGCCGCCCCAATACCCTCGCCACTTCCCCGCCCCTCTGGCGATACCGTCAAGTTAAACTTCAAGGGAACGCAGATTGTCTGAGCCTACTCCTATGACTTTGTCATTCAGACCACTCCCGCTCTCATCTTTGCCCATGGGGCGGCACTCCGTTCGGCCCCATGCTGGTATTGCGGAGGCCTTCGGCCAAGTTGGGAACGCTCCCACAATCACAGATTGCCCCGTAACCGAGTGCCATTCACGCTAGTCTCCGAGCTCGTGCACGGCCTCGGCAAAGGCCTTGCCGATTCTGGCCAGGATCTTGGCAGATCCCTTGTAGTGGTAATCGGCATTGGTGATACCCTTCAATAACGCAAGGTCACGCGCGGTGTAGAGATCCGCCTGGAATTTCTCCAAGCCAGCTTTGATCTTCTTTTTCGAAAGCCCCTTCTTCTCCAACTCCTGCGCCTTGGCCTTCACCTGCGACCGCTTCTGATCAACAGCATCCAGCTCGGGGTCCCAATACTTCTCGGTCAAAACAGCAACGACATTCCCCTTAAACTCAGGCATCGAAGCCGGAGCCGCCATGGCATCTCTGAAACCTTGGTGGGTTCCTTTATAGCGCTGCTGATTCTTACCATAAAGATTGGTCGGACCACCCGCGCCCATCACCCCGATCACGAAAGGCAACTTGGGCACACCTAAATCCTTGCGCACGTCGCGGATAAAGTGAGCCATAACCTCGCTGTATTGATCATAGCCACCAGCCTGGCCACGATTCGGATAGGTCCCACCATCGACCATGTCATTCCAACCCTGAAACCAGACAAAACCCGCGATCTCATAGCCCTCCTTGGCATTGTAGGCGGGGTGCACCTTCCCTGGATCAGCCAGAACCGCTTTGACATGTTCCATCATCATCCGGTAAAAACGCCCGGTCGCTTCACCCTTTTCCGCTTTGATCTTAGCCAGATCCTTCCCCTGCTTTTTAAAGGTCTCCAATTGCTTCTCGTTAAAGCGATACGGCCCGGCACTCGGCGGACGAAAATCGGTATTGATCGACTTGCCACCCCATGCTGTCTTGATGATCAAAATGGGCTCATTGACCCACTTGCGCGTATAAATCCCAAAGGTAAACTCGGGACCGATTTTTTCGCCAGCCTCCGTCGATACCTTCCGCGATCCAAACCCCGCCGTCAATTTCCCGACCCCTGGCTTATCCTCGGCCTTCCCGGTCCGATAAGTAATCCAGACATCATCGAGGACCGTTGGCGATCCGTCCTTCCCCCGCATCTCCTTTAAAAGAGGCACCGTCTTGGGATCCATCCCCATGTGATCGAAGGAAGAAATCTTGGCATGCCCCTCCATATTAGATTGCCCCGAGAGAATATAGACCTTCATCGGCTTGGCGGCCAAAGATGAGGCACTCACAACCGCAAAACAGAGATTCAGTATTGATCGTTTCATTTCCCCAAGATGCACATCATCATTCCGAAGCCAACCATTATCAGCCGCAGAACTCCATGATTCCACTCGACGCAGAGAAATCCTTCGACATCCTTGCCATATGACTTTTCTAAAACCCCTCGCCCTCCTCACCGCCCTCGGCCTCAGCTCCTGCAGCCAGAAGATGAAAGAGGCTCCTACCCCCGAAACTCTCGCTCCCGGGGTCGTGAAAACCTACTCCGGTCTAAAGCACCAAGTCCTACGATCAGGAAAAGGAGGCCCCACTCCCAATTCCCTCTGCACCGTCACGGCCCATTACAAAGGAACTACCATGGACGGCAAGATCTTCGATAGCTCATACGAACGCGGCAAACCTTCCGAGTTCCCTCTCGACCAAGTCATCCAAGGCTGGACCGAAGGACTGCAACTCATGACCCGTGGCGAAAAACGCCGCTTCTGGATTCCCGCCCGCCTCGCCTACGGCGAAAACCCCGGGCCTGGCAAGCCCGGCGGCGACTTGATCTTCGACGTCGAACTGATCGACTTCCACCAGTAATCCAAGAGCGTGTCCTCTTCCTGCCTATGAAGCATCCCTCACTTTTCAAGCCGCTCCAACTCGGAGCGCTGACCCTTCCCAATCGTATCATTATGGCACCCCTCACCCGGGCTCGCACCGAGAAAGGACACGTTCCCAATGATATCATGGTCACCCATTATTCCGACCGGGCCAGTGGCGGACTCCTCATCGCGGAAGCCACGATGGCGATGGCGGGAAACTGCGCTTTCGTCAACGAGCCCGGTATCTACTCGCAAGCACAAGTCGCAGGCTGGAAGAAAGTGACCGACGCCGTCCACGCAAAGGGCGGCCGAATCTTCCTGCAAATCTGGCACGGCGGACGGGCCTGTCACTCCCTTCTTAACAACGGGAGGCAACCCGTTGGCCCGAGTGCCCTTCCGATTACAAATGACGAAACACACACGCCCGAGGGGAAAAAACCTTATGAAATCCCTCGCGAACTCGGAGACACCGAACTCCCCGGCATCGTTGCCGGCTTTCGCAAAGCGGCCGAGAATGCCCAATCCGCCGGTTTCGACGGAATCGAAGTCCACGGGGCCAATGGCTACCTGCTCGATAGCTTCCTGCGCGACTCCGCCAACAAACGGACCGCCCCCTATGGAGGCTCTTTCGAAAACCGCGCACGACTTTTACTCGAAGTGATCGATGCCGTCAGCGAGGTCTGGGGCAGCGATCGCGTCGGGGTCCGCATCTCCCCGCTTAACAGCTTCAACAGCATGAGCGATTCCGACCCCGTGGCTCTTTACTCTTATCTCTCGGGACAGCTCAACACGCGCAACCTCGCCTTTCTCCACCTCATGCGCGGCGATATCCTCGGCGAACTCGAAGGCGATGTCATCACCCCCATCCGCAAGGCCTATGAGGGCACCTTGATCACCAACATGGGATACACCGCCGAGGAAGCGGATCACGAAATCGCGGCGGGCCACCTCGACGCCGTCGCCTTTGGAGTGCCCTACCTCGCCAACCCCGACCTTCCGGAACGTTTCGCCAAAGGAGCCGATCTCAATGAGCCTGATCCCTCAACGTTCTACGTGCCCGGGCCAAAGGGCTATAATGACTACCCTTCCATGGCTAAGTCTGAGTCGCCCTGACTTCGTCCTTTCTTTGCGGACCGCTCGCGCTAGCTTTGACTCAGACTATGTCTGAAGCAAACTCTCTGCCCGATCATGGTGACTTCCCGCACACTCGTTGGTCACTCATTCTGGCCGCAAAAAGCGGGACTCCGGAAGCCCGAAACGAAGCCCTTTCCCAGCTGTGCCAAAATTATTGGTATCCGCTCTACGTATACGTCCGGAGAAGAGGATTCGACCAACATGATGCCGAAGATCTCACCCAGGATTTTTTCTCGCTGCTCATCGCAAAGGATCGCATTCAACTCCTTTCCGAAAGTAAAGGTCGTCTCCGCGCCTATCTCCTTGGTGCCATCAAAAATCATCTTTCCAACGCACGAACCAAGGCCAATGCCCAAAAACGTGGTGGTGGAAAAACTCTTCTTTCACTCGACCTCTCTCTCGCGGAGGAACGTTATCTTGTCGAGCCATCCACGCCCGAATCACCCGAGAGCCTCTTCCAACTTCGCTGGGCACTCGACCTCCTCAACTCCGCCTTCGACACTCTCGAACAAGAATATCGACGCGCGGGTAAGCAACTCCTCTTCACCACCCTCAAGTCATCGATCGGAGGAGATCAACAGGAACTCACGCACGCGCACTTCGCGGACACGCTCGGCATTAGCGTAGGCAATGCCAGAGTCGCGCTCCATCGCCTGCGCAAACGATACCGCCACGTCCTCGAAGAACTCATCGCGGACACCGTCGCCGACACCTCAGAAATCGCCGACGAAATCGATGCCCTCCATCGCATCTTCATGGAGATTTAATTGTAACATTCCGCCAAAAACTTGTTCACCGGGCAAGAAAGCAATCATGTCTGCCGTCGTAAAAGTCTGTCCCACCTGCAAAATACCCCTCCCGGTGTTTGCCCCCGGAGGAAATTGCCCCCGCTGTCTCCTAAAATCATCACCCGGAAAAAACGAGGACTCACCACAGGACAAAAAATTCCCCACGATCCAGAATTACCGACTGAACCAACTCATCGGCGAAGGGGGCTTCGGCCTTGTTTATCGCGCAACCCAGCTCAAACCCATCCACCGGGAAGTCGCGATCAAAGTCCTCAAACCAGGGATGGAAGCCGCTCAGATCTTGACCCGCTTCGAAGCGGAAAGCCAAACCCTCGCCCTCGTCGAGCATCCGAACATCGCAAGCATTCACGATCTCGGCGAAACCGAAGATGGCCGTCCCTTTTTCGCAATGGAATTGCTCGATGGCCTACCTCTCGGACAATACTGCCGTGAGAATCAACTCAACCTCAAAGATCGCCTTGGTCTGTTTCTACAAGCCTGCTCCGCCGTGACGCACGCCCACCAAAAAGGCATCATCCATCGTGATCTCAAACCCTCCAACATTCTCGTCGGAGACACCCTCAAATTAATTGACTTTGGCATCGCGAAAGCCACCGAAAATATCCTCACCGAAAAGACCCTGCTCACCGGAGAAGCCCAAATGCTTGGCACTCCCGAATACATGTCTCCGGAGCAAGCCGAAGGAGGCTCTCTTCACCTCGACACCCGCACTGATATCTATTCACTTGGCGCAATCCTTTACGAACTAGTGGCCGATACTCCGCCCTTCCAAACCAGCGAACTCCGCGCCCGTGGGCTTTCGGAAATCCTACGCATCATTCGCGAGCAGGACCCACCCCGACCGTCGACCCGCATCACCTCAGCCACCAAAATCGCCTCCAGAAAATCAGGCTCCATACCCGCAACTGAAATCAGAAACGACCTCGACTGGGTCGTCATGCGGGCCATCGAAAAAGACCGGAACCGGCGCTACGATACCGTCTCATCCTTCGCCCATGATATTCAGCGATACCTCGAACACTCGCCGGTCAGCGCCCGCCCTCACTCCTCCGCCTATCGGGTCTCAAAATTTATCCAGCGTAACCGCCTTGCGACCTTCGCGGGTAGCACCATTCTACTCACCATCGTCGCGGCTTCCGTCATCTCCACGGTCCTCGCTCTTCGTGCCATTCACGCCCGCGAGGCCGAAACCAAGCAACGTGAGATTGCCCACGAAGCCGAACTGGAAACAAAACGCACCTTTGCCCTATCGGATCTTCTGACCGCCCAGAACGATCTCGAACAAGATCTTCCCGGAAACGCCGTCGCTCATCTCGCCCGCGCGCTCCGCACCAACCCTAAAAACGAGGTCACCTCCAAGGCTCTCCTGCAAATCCTTGCCAATACCAATTTTGCCAAAAAAACCCGCCCGAGCCTAAAACTCAATGACCGCGCCACCCATCTCCGGATCAGCCCGGACGGCAAGCAGCTCCTCGCCACTTCAGCCCGTGGCCAAGCTCTTCTCATTGATCTGCATGACCAAAAAGTCATCTCTGAGGTGCAGCTCCCCAAGATCATAGCCTACACTCCAAGCGCGAGCACCCCCTCGCTTTCCCACGTCGCTCTCGGCACCCTGCAAGGGCGAATTCAACTGCACGAACTTCCTTCCGGTCGACTCATCACAACCTTCCAAATTGATGCCGCCATCCACCTTCGCGCGATCCATCTCAGCGCAAATGGCCAGCGTCTCTTCACCGCAACTCACGACGGTAAAGTAA
>JBLIDI010000174.1:0-9119 GCA_047634075.1 Akkermansiaceae bacterium | reverse complement strand
GAAGATTGGCGGAGGGAAGAAGTCCTCACGATCGATCCCAGCACGGCCAAGGATTTTGATGATGCCATTCATGTTGAGAAAACCGAGAAAGGCTGGCGCCTTGCGGTACACATCGCGGACGTTTCCCACTATGTCAAACCCGAGAGTGTTTTGGATCTGGAAGCACGAGAGCGGGGGAATTCCACCTACTTGGTTGATCGCGTGATTCCGATGCTGCCGGAGGAACTGAGTAATGGTATTTGCTCGCTGGTGCCACAGGAGGACCGCCTCACGAAGTGTGCGGTGATCTACTATAATTTGGAGGGGAAGGTGATGAAAACCTACTTTTGTGATGCCGTGATTCGGACCCCGCGCAAGTATGCCTATGAAGAGGCTCAGGAAATTTTAGATAACCCGGGTAAGGGCGGTAAGCTCGGTGATCGCATCAGGGAAGCCTGGAAGCTCGCTTCGGTCTTACGGAAACGCCGCTTCGCAAGCGGCGGGCTTGATTTGGATATGCCGGAGGTCAGTATCATCTTGAATGATGATGGAATTCCGATCGGATATAACCGCGAAGAATACAATGAGAGCCACCAACTGATCGAAGAGTTCATGCTCGCTGCCAATGAGGCTGTGGCCCGGCGGGTGAAGAATTCCGGGCGACCGACAATCTACCGGGTGCACGAGGATCCGGATCCCGATAAGCTTCAAGAATTTGCGGAGATGGCTCGTTCTTATGGTTATGAGCCGGGTGATTTAAGCAACCGGAAACACATTCAAAAGCTCATTGATGAGGCCAAAGGATCACTCGAAGAGCCCGCGATCAAGGTGGGTTTGCTGAAGAGTTTGAAGCGGGCCTGTTATCTGGCGACGCCGGACGGTCACTATGGCTTGGCCAAGACCGACTATTGTCACTTTACCAGTCCGATTCGTCGTTATGCTGATTTGGTGATGCACCGGGCTTTGCAGCCGCTTTTGGAGAACCGGCCTAAGGAAACCGACCGCACCCCTGATGCCAAGCGCTGCATCGAGATTGCTGAGCACATTTCCGGGACCGAGCGAACCAGTTCTGATGCCGAGACTGAGAGTCGTCGCATGAAAATGTTGGAGTGGCTTGAGCTTTCTTCGAAAGAGGAAACTCCCCCTGTCTTTGATGCGATCATCACGGAGGTGAGGGCCATGGGCTTGTTCATGGAATGCACCGATATTCTACAGCGGGGTCTCATTAAGCGTGAGGGCTTCCCGGATGGACGATGGTTCTTTGAGAACAATTCTGATCGCTTCGCGAATAGCCGTGGACAGGTTCTGCAAGGAGGAACCCGACTCAAAGTTGTCGTGGACTACGTGGATCGTATCGGAATGAAGGCGGACTTTCGCATCATCGAGGTCCTCGGCGGTTCCGCGAAGAAGAAGGTGGCGCGTAAAAACACCGCCGAAAAGGGAACTACGAAGGGAGGGCGTAAATCCGAAGGGAACGGAAAGAGAGGTGGCCGTCCCCCGGCAAAGAAGGCTGCCAAAAAAGGCGCGCGCCGGAACTATCGCAGGAAGAATGACTAGGAACGCTCGATCTGACTAGGGCAGTTTCCAAGCGGTTCGCTTTGCCTTGTAATCATCGAGCGGTAAGAGGATGTAAACAGGCTGCTTTGTCGGATCGACCCAAGCGACCAACTTCTTAAGGTTTCCCTCCTCCATAGTGGTGCAACCGGCGGTTGGCTTGCTCCCGCCCCCTCTCCAGATATGAAAAAAAATGGCCGAACCCGCGTCGGGTTTGGCTTTTGGTGGAGGGTTGTGCGCGATGAAAAGTTTGAGTGAATGGGCGTGATCATTCTGCTTCATTTGCTGTTTCCGCTCCCAAGTGCTCTTGGGGAGGTGTGGCAGAATTTGGTGGGAGTTGTAGTGAGGTGATTTGGAATCCTCAACCCAGAGATCGCGTGGGGTGACTTTGCGGTAGGGGAGCTTTGGATGCTTGCGGATCGCGGGGGCATCTCCCCAAGCGCCACCGATGGAGAAGATTCCGGCGGGGGAACGACCGTCTCCTTCTTTTTTTAAAGTGACGCCATCCGGGCTGCGATGAAGACCTAATCCCCATGCCGAACCTTTACGGCCCAAGCGAATTTTGATCGGGCCTCCGGCCTTTGACCATGCCGCTTTCGAATCGGGCCGCTCGTAGAAGTAAAGCTCGGCGTGGGAACTATGCCACGAACTGGGGTAAGCCACGACGGCCTGCTTTGAATGGGCCGGCACGGTCTGCCCGATTGCGGGAAGGACCAGGAGAAGGAAGATGAGGATTTTCACAATGGGAAGTTACCTCCCCATGACCTCGAAATCAATTGCCGAAAAGCCCATCGAGATCCAAATCTGGTCGATTCACGGAAGATCCGTCTCCTTCAGCGGGAGACACTGGATCGATCGTGTAGAGCGAATGGTCGAGATCACTACGCAGCTGGTCGATGATTTCGCCCCACCATTCGTTGTCAGCCAGGACGTCCTCTTGATAGGTTTCTTGCTGAAAAAGATCCATGATGAGGTAAAGCTCCGAGGTCAGTTGATTCGCCCGGGGAGGAAGGGCGGTGAAGCCATTGACGATGAGTCCCTCGGTGTAGTCGGCGTGGTAACTGACTAAGAGCGGGAAAGCTTCCCGGCGTTGGTTCGCGGTCAGTTGGTAGCGATTGGTCAGCTGCCGAAGTCGCTCCCGCGACTCACGTTCGATTTTTCGACCAACGTCATTGATCGCAATATCAGAAACGGTGACCTCGTAATTGGTCGCGTCCATGCGTTCGATTTTTCGCTTATCGAGCGGAAGTGGCGCCGTGCTCTCGCTTCGGCGGGACGGGCGGATAAGAGGGCGAACCGAATCAGTGACCTTCAATTGCTTCGGGTCGTGCTCTGGAGCTTTGCGGGAGGTGGCCAAATAGGTCACAATCCCAGAACCACCCAGGAGGGCCAAGAAGAGAAGTGATTTTGAATGGTTCATGATTCTAGCGGGACGAGTCCGGGGACTACTTAAATTTGGAGCTCATCATCCACTCATACCAAGCGGTCTCGAAGGCGGAGTCATCGGCATATCCGTAGGTTTCGAGCAAGAGTTCTTTCGTGGCATCCCGGCCCTCGCGAATCCCGGTGATGAAGGTTTGATATTTTTTGGTGTGCTCGTCGGTGCTCACCATGAAATAGTTGAGGGCGAAGATGTATCCAGATTCGTTAGGTGACAAGGTGATGATCTCCGCATTGATCGTCTTTTCGAGGCTGACCCGCCTGCCAGCTTGGCACAATTTCCGGAGGATTTTTGGCCACGATTCCTCCGGTCCGAGGGAACCTCCTTTGCGGGCATCAACTTTGGCGTCAGGATTGGCCTGATAGTAGGCTTCGAAATCGAGGTAGTAGATGGAACAGCGATCAAAGACGAGATGCTCGGCGTAGTAGCCGATCCCTGCGGTCATCCAGAAGGGCAGTTGGGCCTGTCGTGTTCGGCCTTTCATGAGGGCGGTGCCGAGGCTGTGGACGAGGATTTCTTTTTTGTCCTTTTCCTTTCCTCCACCCGAATTTTGGGGATCCGTTTTACAAATGACAAGGTAGCGATTGTAGGGGTCGAGGTAGTTTCCCACGGTCTTCGTGATTTGGACGTTGCCGGCAGGCCAGTTATTCCGTTTGGCATCTGTCACGACGCATTCATGGAAGGCGTTACCCGAATCCACGAGGTAAGTGGTGAAGCGAAATTTGTCCTCTTTGCTGGCATCTTGTCCGCGGGGCGTGCGGAATTCTTTTTTCTCAAAGTCTGCCTCAAGTCCGGGCAGAATCTCCAGCATGACTTCAAAAGCCTCTTCACTGAACTTCCGTGCAGGGTCGGTGCCCGTCCCATTAGTGCGGATCATGAAGTGATCGAGCTCCTTTTCCTTCCATGGAGTTTCCGGGAAATGAATTGTTTGGCAGTAAGTGAAGCCCGTGGCCAGCAGCGTGACTGCGGCAATTAAAACCTTCATCCGGGGAGCATAACTAAGAGATGACGAGGTGGCAATGAGGGAAAGACATTCTTGCCGCTGACTCATCAGGGTAATGATGTTTAAGAGACGGAGAAGGAAAAGCCTGCGGAAAGTCGCAAGCAGGAGGTTTTCTCTACGTTACCCGCTAAAAAAAGCCTGGTCACGAATGACCGGGCTTCTTGTTTATAAAGTTCTTGGGGGAATGGGATTTACTCGCCCGCAGGCTTTCCGCCCTTGCGAGGACCGCCTTTGCCTTTGCCACGACCTTCAGGGCCGCCTTTGCGGCCATTGCCGCCGGGGCGCTCACCGCGGCCACGCTTGGGCATGTTCTTTATCATTTCAGCGCGCTCTTCCTTGCTGAGTTCGCCGTCGCCGTCTTTGTCGAACTTCTTCATCATTTCAGCCTTACGAGCTTCGCCAGCAGCTTTGCGCTCTTCTTCATTGAGCTTGCCGTCGCCGTCCTTGTCGAACTTCGCCATTATTTCGGCGCGACGAGCTTCCATGGCGGCTTTGCCCTCTTCCATGGCGGCTTTGCGTTCTTCCGCACTGATTTTGCCGTCTTTGTCCTTGTCGAACTTCTCAAGCATTTCCTTGGGGATAGGGCGTCCACCACCGCGAGGTCCTTTTCCTTTTCCTTTTTCGTCACCCTTGGGAGGTGCGGCACTTACGATGGCACAGGTGGCAATCGCCACGACGACAGATGTCAGTTTCATTTTCATAGTTTTTTGAGTTGTCGGGATTGGGGAGTCTCCCGGATTCCCACGATCTAACCTGAGAGGTCGCGAAGAGTTGCAAATTCTTTTCGAGAATTGTCATTGCTCGAATCAAGCCCTGTCCCAAAGATCAAGGGGATGCCAGACGAGGCCAAAAAACCTTCCAAAGCCGAAGTCTTCCGTGCCCGGTTGACAAGCACCGTGATCCTGTGGGCCATTGTGACTGCGGTCTTTGTTTCTCAAAATGCCTGGGCCTTCTTTGGGTTGGTCGCTTTTCTCACCGTCGCGGGAGCTTTCGAGTTCCGCGGGTTGTTCTCAAAGTTCCCGGGTGGAGGATGCCGGACGATTGGATTGGTCGTCGGTCTTTCGGTGGCGCTCTGGACGGGCCTCGGCCTGATTTGCGGGTCTCTGGAGCAGGGCGATTATCTTTGGGAGGTGGTCGGACTCACCGTGGTGGTGCTGGCGGCATTCTGTTGGAGGTTTTGCAATGGCATCGAGGGGAGGGAAAGTGTCGATGCGGTGGGCGACAGCCTGCTGGCTTACGTTTATGTCCCCGTGCTTTTTGGCTGCTTTGTTTTTCGCCTGATCTTTCTTCCCGAGACCGGCGGGCAGGTGCCAGGAGCGTGGTTGCTCCTGCTCATGATTGCGGCGGCCAAGTTCACCGACATGGGGGCCTACATCACGGGGTCGTTGCTCGGAAAAAACAAGATGGCCCGACATCTTAGTCCGGCAAAAACCTGGGAAGGCTTCTTTGGTGCCCTCTGCTTCGCGCAGTTGGCCGCTTGGAGTGTGTGGGCTTTGGCGGGCGATACTTTGGCTTGGATCCCTCCGGTGCATGTTGCGGTGCTGGCCCTCTTGATTGGCTTGGGGGCGGTCGCCGGCGACTTGGCCGAGTCGGTCTTAAAGAGAAGTCTCGCGGTGAAGGATTCCGGGAATTTGATGCCGGGAATCGGGGGCATTTTGGACCTGATCGATAGTCTCTGTTTCGCAGCTCCGGTCACTTACTTTTACCTCCTCGCGACGGGCCTCGTATGATGAGAAAGCGCGTTTTAATTTTAGGTTCAACGGGTTCGATTGGAACGAGTGCTCTGATTGTCGCTCGGCAAATTTCGGATCGAATGGAGATTGTCGGGCTTGCCGCGGGCACCCGGGTTGAGGATTTGGAAGCGCAGGCTCAGGAGTTTGGAGTGGACTTCTTATGCCTCGCTGATGAAGCGCGATATTCGCAATTGCAGAAAAAAGGCCGGACAGTTTTTGCGGGTGCGGAGGGCTTGGTTGAAATTGTCGAGGCCACGAAACCCGACCTCGTGCTGGTCGCGATTGTCGGAGTTGAGGGATTGCGACCGACTCTGAAAGCGATCGAGTTGGGCTGTGATGTCGCGGTGGCGAGTAAGGAAATTTTGGTGATGGCAGGTGAGGTTGTTATGAAGGCCGCGCGTGAGAAGGGCGTGAATATTTTGCCGGTTGATAGTGAACACAATGCCATCTTCCAATGTCTCGAAGGACACAAAGGAGGATCCGATGAAGTGCGGCGATTGATCGTGACGGCGTCCGGTGGGCCCTTTCGGACTCTCCCCGCTGAGAAGCTCATTGAGGTCAAGTTAGAAGATGCTTTAAAGCATCCCACTTGGGAGATGGGACAGAAAATCACGATCGATTCCGCGACTCTTTTTAACAAGGGGCTGGAGATGATCGAGGCGCGTTGGCTCTTCGATATCCCAATGTCTAAGGTGGACGTCGTGGTACATCCACAAAGTATCGTACATTCTATGGTGGAGTTTATCGACGGGAGTGTCTTAGCCCAGCTCAGCTCCACGGACATGTGTTTTCCAATTCAGTATGCCGTGGTCTGGCCCGAGCGCCTGCGTAACGAGTTGAAGCCGTTGGATTTTCCGGCCTTGGCGAAACTTGAATTCGAAGCACCAAGAGAGTCTGATTTCCCGGCACTGGGATTGGCCCGCGAGGCGGGCGAGCGCGGGGGGACTTTGCCGGCCGTTTTAAATGCCGCCCATGAGATTGCCAATGAAGCCTTCCGAAAGCGTGCCCTGAGTTTTCCAGGGATTTGGGAGGTGGTGGAAAAGACGATGCGACAGGTCGAGCATATCGACAGCCAAGAGCTGGAGGTCGTCGTCAATGCCGACCTTGAGGCGCGACGGATCGCGCGCGAGTTTACCAAGCTCGGATGATCTCGTGTATGAGCGCCGGCCCACGGTAGACGAAGCCGGTGTAGATTTGCACGAGGGAGGCTCCGGCCGCTTTTTTGGCGAGGGCGTCTTCGGCTGTGAAGATTCCGCCCGCTCCGATGATGGGAACGTCCTTGCCGAGACCGGCATGGAATTGCGCGATAACTTCGGTGGAATGTGAGGTTAAGGGCGCTCCGGAGAGGCCCCCGGCTTCTTTGGCGTTATGATGACCTTTGACGGCCTCCCGCTCGAGGGTGGTGTTGGTGGCGATGATGAAATCAAGTCCGCCATCGCAGAAGACTTTGGAGAGTCCGGTGATTTGTTTTTCATCGAGATCGGGCGCGACTTTCAAGGAGAAGGGAACGTAGCGCCCGGTTTCTTGGTGAAGTTTCGTTTGGAGATTCTTGAGGGTTTCGAGAAGTCGCCCAGCGGCGTCTTCGGATTGGAGATCGCGGAGGCCGGGGGTGTTGGGCGATGAAAAATTGGCGGTGATGTAATCGGCCCAAGGGTAGGACTTTTCGAAGGCGATGGCGTAGTCGTGGTTGGCCTGCTCGTTGGGGGTGACCTTATTTTTTCCAATGTTGATGCCGACGATGCCTTGATAGGAAGAGGCGGAGCGAGCGTTCGCGAGTCCTTGCTCGATGCCGGGGTTGTTGAAGCCCATGCGGTTAATGAGGGCCTTATATTGGGGGAGCCGGAAGAGGCGGGGGGCTTCGTTGCCGTCCTGTGGTTTTGGCGTGAGGGTGCCCACTTCGATGTGTCCGAACCCGAGGCGGCCGAGGGCATCGATGGTGTTGGCCTCCTTGTCGAGTCCGGCGGCGAGGCCGATGGGGTTGGGGAAAGTGAGGCCCGCGAAGGTGACCGGCTTGGATTCCGGTTCGGTCGTCATGGCCTTGAGGATGCCCAGCTTTTCGGTCTGGCGTAGTCCGGCCATTGAAAGGTGGTGGGCGCGCTCGGCATTGAGGCGGAAGAGAACGGCGCGTGCGGCGGGATAGAGGAGATTAAGCATCTTTGGATAAATAGAAAGGACTGACAGGAGCGACTGAAGAGAGAAGAGACGAATGAGGGAAGAATTGGAAGATTCTAGGGGGAATATATTGTGAAAGTATGAAAGTAACGGTGGAGTTGGACCAAAAGGAGAGCGATGACTGGTGCGTTTGAACGGTGAGGCAAGGACGGGCTCTGCGGTGCGCAAGTTGGTGACGGATGCCTTGATGATGGCGGAACGGCGAGAGCTTGGTCATCTCTTTGTCACAGGAGAGTGGTCGGCTGACTTGAGTGTCTTTGAAGAAAGGCGTGAGCGGGAGAAAACGGGAACCCGAGAATTACGGACCTTGCGGAGTGAATGATTGAGCGCTCACTTTGGATCGCGCTCTTTCGCGCCAAGACGCCCCGCGTGGTCAAGGAACAGGTGCGATGGGAATTCGAGGCTGAGGTTCGCACGGATGCCTTATCCTCCTTCCTTTTTTCGCAGACGGATGGGGCCTTTCGCGGTGGAGGGGTCTACGACGTGGCCTTTTTGGAGGATCTCAATTTTGTCGGTGCAAACGAGGCGGCGCGCGGCTTGGCGGGTTCGTTCCATTTGGGCGCGCCATTGGTCTTCGGGAAATACAAGGCGGGTGGCTTCGCTGGGGCAGATTGTGGCCTTGCGGGCGTGCTGATCGAGGAGGTTGAGAATGGTCTTTTCGAGCTGGAGGTCGATGGGACTGGGTTTTGATTTCCGACAGCGGGTAGAGCAGAAGAGAATTTCGTCCCAGCTGTTTTCCCACTTCCTACGCCATTCGATGGCACGGCCGCAGGTTTGGCAGATTTTATCTGGCTTCATTGGGGAGTTGCTTTTTTGAGGAGCGGGGAGATGGATGTCTCATGACGGACCAACTTAAAAATCAAATTATCCGGATGGCCTGGGAGGATCGCACCACCTTTGATGAAATCGAGAAGCGAACAGGCTTGGCGGAGGCGGAGGTCATTAAGGTGATGAGACGGAGCCTGAAGGCGAAGAGTTTTCGGATGTGGCGCAAACGCGTGAGTGGTCGGGTTACAAAGCACGCGGGAAAATTTCGAGAAAGCCGGAAGGAGTTAAAGCGCGTTCCGGGGCTGCATTTGCTCAATCGGGACGAGCGGGAGTGAAAAAAGCGGGTTCTAGTCTGGCGGTTACGACGGGCAAGGACGAGTGTTGAAATGTTCATTTTCAGGGCCGATGAGGTTGATGCTATTACCAGAAAGACTTTCTGACCAGATTTCGAATCGCGGGCCAGAATCAG
>JBLIDI010000173.1:0-9160 GCA_047634075.1 Akkermansiaceae bacterium | reverse complement strand
GCAGTGGAGGGCAATCCGGAGAACGCGAAAAGACGGAGCGGGGTGACGGAGCGGGCCCGTCTGAAAGTGCAGGCTGAGGGTGGAGTTTTGAGCAGAAGGGTGGTTTTGCGAAAGCGGATTTCGTCGTTTACGAACGGAGTGGTTTACGGGCGGGAGAAATTTGTGAGGGAGGTGGCGGAGAGGTATCGGGAGTTGACGGGCCAAGAGAGAGCGCGAAAGCCCACGAAGCTGGGCGATGGCCGAGGGCGGTTTGTGATGCCGGAGTAGCTAGACCCTACTCGAAAAGCTTCAACGTTCAGTTACCCGTTCAGTTACCCGCACTAATAGTAAATATCCTTGTGACGGCGTTGAAATCCTCTCCCCAAGCTGTTCGGTGGCTCAAAGCGTTTTGCCATAAAGACCAGCCTCCCGTTGGTCGGTCGAATTGTCAGAGCGTGCGTGCTGTCACGCCTCCAGCATCCATGGCCATTTGACTCCGGCTTCGCCTCGCCCTGCGGGCACTCCTGCGGAGTGTCCATCTCCGCTCCGCTTCGATTCACAACATCCGTAATCCGTCGCCGTGCCTGATCGGGTGGGTCGATCCCTAAAGGCGACCTCTTCCACCCGGGCACCATTCCAGTCGGTCGATTCTTCTCTCCTTGCATTCGTCGAGCGCATTACGGAGTGTTGTGTGAAGTCATGCTCGGTGCGCCCAACTTCGTGGTATGCCTCCTGAGATGGGTCTGGATTGCTTTGATCGAACAGACTCATGAGGTCTTCCAGACCCAAGCGAAAGACACTTTTGCGGCTCGCTGCCGCAGTCATTTTGCGGGTGCTTTCCCGCAAGCGACAGCCCTACGCAAAGCTGAAAAGGAAGGCCAAAACCGTGAGGGCAAAGAGGATCTCAAGCTTTGTGGCACCAGTCATATGAGTGGCTTCCAGGTCAAATCCGTTTTTCTTGAGATGCCCGAAAAGACGCTCAATCCCCCAACCCTGGCGGTAGATCTAGAGTGCTTTTTTTCCGCTAAAGCGGTTGCTGACAACCATGATAGATCCGTCTCGGCCACTTGCTTTCGTCGATTTTGAGGCGAAAAACAGAGTCAGTGCAAAGATGCTCTGGCGGGCTGATTTTTGACGACCCGGCCTCCGGGCAAGGATGCTGGCTTGGTGCTCTCCGACCCCCACCTTCTTTTTAATCCGCACGATATAGGCCAGATCTTAGTCATCGAGCCACGGAAGCCATTTCTTTCCCATGAACTCCCGGTCCATTGTCAGGACTTTAATGTCACTGGCAGGCAGGACGGCGAGAAACTTTTTGGTCAGGCGTTTCCGTTGGGCGGCATTGGAATTCCCACACTTGGTCTTCTTGGGGAGAATCGCCCAAATGATTGGAATGGAAACATGGCCAACGACAATGGCATGGACGATTCAACAGAGGCACTTAAGTCGTGCGGCGTTGCCGCTTATCGTTCCTTCGAGGGCCTGGTAGATTTTGGTATTTAGGACCCCGATTTTGAAGGGCCCTCGACTACGTCAAGACTTTCCGGTGATTTTTCGCCTTTTTTTTTGCTGATTGTCAGCGAGTTAGACTCTTATTTTCTCTCGTGCAGTGTGCTCATTCCGGGGCAATTCCCGCACCACGGAGAGATCTACAAGCAAACCTGAAGGTCACATGGGCTTGGGCGACTGGTATCTCAGGGCCCTGCCATGGCGGACCAAGTTTGAGAAGGCCAACGAGAAAAATCCACCAAAGTTCAACCTCCTCGATCTGCCTTATCTCGCAGATTCCAGCGGAAAACACCACGGGAGCGTGCTCAGATTTCATACCAAAGAGCACGATGAGACCTGCGCGAAGCACCACAAAATGGTCCGTAACGACCAAGGCTTTGCCGATGGATTTACCGCCCTCGGTGATCACCTCAGTCATCGAGGTCATTTGAACCTTGGTTTTCTCGCTGACACCCGAGCGATGAATCTCGGTCACCAAAACCCTGTCGAAATCCGCCGAAGGCGGCGCACCTTTCTTGAGCATGCTAAATACCACTTCGGCGAAAAGAGAATCCGCAGTGTCCAAGGCTTGGACTACTGACGGCCCGGGATGGCTCGAAAAATGCAGACCCATCAAGGGAGAACCCGTCAAAAAACACGGCGATGAGCGCAAGGTTGAAATTGCTCACGTCGAGGCCGAAGTGAAACGGCGTAAAGTGAAACACGTCAGGATCTCCTGATGGGGAGGCCCAAGCGCTCAATCCCCAAAAAAGAACACTGGAATATACGCCACTCCGAACCTATCGTCCTAATCAAAGCCATGATCACCGTCACTGAAAAAGCTGCCAGCGAACTCGCCATTCTTCTCGCCTCCAAGGATGCGCCCGGGGGCTCCGGACTGCGCCTCGGCGTCGAGCGCGGCGGTTGCGCCGGCCTCGCTTACACTATGCGCATCGGCGTGCCCGAGGAAGGCGATAAAATCATCGACCTCAACGGGACCCACTTCATCGTGGCCCACGACTCCTTCGACTTCCTCGAAGGCTGCACAGTGGACTTTGCCGACGAACTCTCCGACCGCGGATTCAAGATTTTCAATCCCAACGCTTCACGTTCATGCGGTTGCGGAACTTCCTTTGAACCGACAGAAGAAGGCAAAAAGCCGGAGTATGATCCTGCCCTCGACGGGACAAACTGCAAGTAGTCCCGCCACAATGCCTCGCTACGACGTTGATGATCGACCCAGAAAGCGGCCTCCACTTTTTTGGTGGCTTCTCGCAAATATCCTCGCGATCGCCTTCGCCATCTCCTCCTGGGTCATTTGCCTCAATCTTTTTCGCGACCCCACCAATCCCACCAGCTACAAGCTCATGCTCAAAGTGGGACGTCTTGATCCGCCCATGGCATACACTTCAACGAATGCCCCGGACTCCCAACAGGATAGCACTCCTGAGGAACTTCTGACCCAGTTTGAAAGCTTCACGAAATCTGATCGCGAGGCTCTCAACAGCGAACTTAAAAGAGCCTACCTCACCAATTTCACGAAACCGAAATATCACACTTACGTGACCGGTGAGTTCCGTATTATCGGCATAAAGTCCCTGACCGAAAACGACTTCCTCAGCCCGGGGCTCGTCGTAAAAGCCCAAGCCCTTGTCCGCCCTAATGCGGTGTCAGATCCTCTCCCTTACCCCGTCTTTATCGAGTGTCTCTTCCCTAGCAAAGACACCACCCTTGAAAGTTTTTCGGTGGGAAATACCTTAATGCTAGAAAAACAGCGGAACCGTGCCGCTATTCTTAATGTTGCCACCACTGATTTTGAAGACCGCCCATCCGTTTTTGTCACCTTGGTATCCTTGGCCGCCGTCAAACACATCACCACAAGCGGGGCGACCTTTCAAATCACCCCTCCCGCGATGGCCAATCCGGAAGCGACTCTTCCGTCCTATCCTTAACTCAATTCCAAAATGACCTGGAGCTCCCACCACCGCCAATCGCGCTGGGCCGGATGGTCACGCTTCCTCAAACGCATCTGGGAATTTTCCTGGAAAGGCGGCTTAACCCTTCTGGTCCCCCTCCTTTTGGTGATCGGATGGTATGCCAACCAAGCCAACAAGTTCGACTTGGTTGAAGTTGCCCAGATGCCGGAACGTACCGTCTTAATCGACCGCGAAGGAGTCGAATTTGGCACCATTCACGGCGCCAATCGCCGCCTCGTCGAGTATGACGAAATCCCTGATTTCCTAAAAAAGAGCCTCTTCGCGCGGGAAGACTCACGCTTTCTCGATCACCAAGGCGTCGATTTCCTCGGCCTCGCCCGTGCCACCCTGCGTAACCTGAAGGATCTTGATTTTACCCAGGGAGCCTCCACCCTCTCTATGCAGCTGACGAGGAATACCTTCGACCTTCGCAAAAAGAAATCGCTCAACCGAAAATTCCTCGAAATCGCTCTCACCTATCGCGTGGAGGCCAAGTTCAGCAAAGATGATATTCTCACCCACTACCTGAACCGCATCTACTTTGGATCCGGTTGCAACGGAATCGAGGAAGCGGCGCTGAGCTACTTTGGCCACCCCACCTCCGAACTCACCAAAGGTCAATCCGCCCTTTTGGTTGGGATCATCCGAGCTCCTCATGCCTGTAGCCCCCGGCGGAATCTCGAAGGAGCGATCCGCCAACGCGACGAGGTTCTCGCCCGGCTTGTTACGACCAAGGAACTCACACAAAAGGAGGCCGATGCCATCATGGCCCAGCCCCTCGAACTTCGCGACCCCGACGCCGGGCAAATTGAAACAAGCCACGGCACCCGCGTCCTCCGCCGCCCCCTTGAGGTTGTCCTCAACGAAGCCCAGATCACCACTGGAGGCCTCCGCGTCATCACCTCATTCGACTTCACTCTCCAACAAAGTCTCGAAAAGCTCGTCTACGAAGCGGCCATTCCCGACGATTGCCAAATGGCCGCCCTGGCCCTCGATCCCCGCAATGGCGATATCCTCGGCGTCGTCGGTTGCCGGGAGGCAAACCCCACCGGCTTCAACCGCGCGCTCGACTCCCATCGCGATCTTGGGCCAAACATGATAGCCCCCTTGATCGGCACCATCGCCCTCGAACGCGGCCATCTTCCCATCGAAGGAAATCCCGTGTCGACCGGACGCCAACTCCACGAACAGGATGCCATTCAGCTCCTGAAAAGATTCGGGTTTGAAGGCACCTTGGGCCGCGGAGATGACCTCTATCGCGGCACCCTCAGCGCCTCCCTCCTCGAGCTCGCGACCGCTTACGCCACCATCTTGCAGAGCGGCTCCCGGCCCGCCCCGGTCTTCGTTCGCGAACTTATCCAGAATGAGAAATCACTCTTCCGACGCCCTCCGGCCTTCTTCCCCGCTTTCGACGAACACTCGCGCCTTGAAAAGATTCCCCGCCAACTCAGCGGCCCCTCACTTTCAAAGTACGACTACTGGGCCGCCGCACTTTCGCCCGAAAAAGTCATCGTCGTCTGGATCGGCTTCGATCAACCACGCATCCTGAGCTTAAAGGAAAGCTCCATCCGGAAACTCGAACAAAATCTCGATTCTCTCCTCCGCTAAATTTTCCCCAGCAACTGGCTCCGGGTGCAATCCACAAAAAACTGCGTCAAAGCACGTCGACCGAGCAAAAGCGGGCATTTCATAGAAGCCCGACAGGTCAGGCTTACCAGTAAAACGTGCTCCTGATCATCGAGAGTCTCGGCGACGATCTCGACAAAGTACCGTTTCGAAGGAATCCCGTTTGAACTCTTGACCCGCTTCGCGAAAATCACCGGAGCCTCACATGCCAAATCATCGATCGTCTTGAAGCGGACCCACTCCGAACCGCCTTTTCCAAAAGGCTCAATCTCGGTTGCATGAAGGGATGAAGTTCGTGCTCCACTATCAATCTTACCACGCACCCAATCCACCCCATATTCCGGGATACTGAACCACTCGCGTCTTCCAATGATAGCCCTCTTCATTAAAATTCTCCCCGTCACTATTTTAACAAAGTCTTCGCCATCTCACGCGCCTGGCTTCCTCCGCCACCCAGCATTCTCACCAACTCATCAAGCCGTGCCTCTCCGGTCACCTCGGTCAGCGAGGAGATGGAACGACCACCTTCCACCCGTTTTTCCACCAGGAAATGCTGGTGCGCCACCGCCGCCACCTGCGGGAAGTGCGTGATCGCCACCACTTGATGGCGCTCTCCAAGGCTCGCCATTTTTTCACCCACCGCCCGCGCGATCTCGCCACCGACATTGGCATCAATCTCATCGAAAACCATCAACGGCGTGGAGTCCTGATCGGCGAGGGCATTCTTTACGGCAAGCATCACTCGCGAAATTTCACCACTTGAAGCCACCTGCCTCAATGGCTTCAGGGGCTCACCCGGATTTGGACCAAAGAGATACTCGACATCCTCGAGCCCGTTCGCGCCCGGTTCCTCCCGTGTCTTAAGCTGCACTTCAAATTCAGCCTGCTTGAACCCCAGATCCACCAAGTGCCCTCGCACCTCCCCGGCCAACGCAGGGGCATTCTTCTTCCGCTTCGAGCTCATTTTGCGCGCTGCCGCACGGACCTTCGTTAAAGCGCCATCCACCTCCTGCTTCAACCGCCCCAAATACTCCTCCCGATTGTCCGACCCCTCCAACCGCAGCCTGGCCTCCTCGGCATGCTCAAGCGCGTCTTGCAAAGTCGGCCCGTATTTCCTCTTCAATGTCTCCACCAAATTAAAGCGCTCCTCAACCTCCCGTGCCTCGGACGGGTCGATTTCAAGCTCATCAAGATAGTCAACCACGCTCCGCTCCAATTCCTGCATCTGCACTGCCGCACTCTCCACCTCACCCGCCCAATCAGCCACCGCCGGATCAATCCGGCTCAACTCGGAAGTCACCCGCTGGAGATCCTCCAATCCCGGCGCCACCGTTTCACTGATCAAATTTACGGCCTTTCCCGCCAACTCTCCCAGGCGACTGGCATTACTCGTTCTCCGATATCGTTCCTCGAGTTCCTCCTCTTCCCCTGCTTTTATTTCGGCCGAATCAATCTCCTCCACCTGGAATCTCAGGAGTTCCTTTTCCTGATCGCCGATCTCGCGCTGCGAGCGTGCCGTCTCGTATTCCTCGCTCGCCTCCCGCCAAGTCGCCCATTTTTCCCGATAAACCGTCAGGTCTTTTCCCGCGACACTGTAGGCATCCAGCAGAGCGAGTTGCCGCTCTGGCGAGAGAAGCGATTGATGGTCATGAGGCCCGTGCAAATCGACCAAATGCTGACCGATTCGCTTCAAAACCCCCAAGGTCGCCGCCCCGTTATTGACGAACTGTTTGTTCGATGTCGTCCCCACCACTCTGCGGATGATGAGTTCGTTTTCATCACATGGATCAAGCCCCATCTCATCCAAAATGGCATCGATGGCCGAAGAATCAGCCAACTGAAAAATTGCTTCAACAGTGCACCGATCCTCTCCCGTCCGGATCAAGCCCTTACCGGCCCGCTCCCCAAGAATCAGCTTCAAGGCCCCCACGATCACCGACTTGCCGGCACCCGTTTCCCCGGTCACGCCCACCAGTCCGCCTCCAAGCTCCCATTCAAGTCGTTCCACGAGGGCCAGGTTTCGGATCTTCAGAAGGGTAAGCATTCAGTTTTGCGGTGACCTCTTGATTATGCAACTCTTCCACCGCGATGCAATGATGACTGACGCCGGAACACAAACACGCTTCCTTTTTCTCGGAACCTCCACCTCTGTCGGAGTCCCCGTGATCGGATGCTCCTGCCCGGTCTGCACCTCAGACGACCCGCGCGACGACCGCTCGCGCGCCTCCATCTTTCTCGATGGTCCATGGGGCAAGCTTCTCATCGACAGTGGACCCGACCTCCGCCAACAGGCTCTCCGTGAGAAACTTACCACCGTCGACGCCGTCCTCTATACCCACGAACACCTCGACCACGTCGCCGGCTTCGATGAACTCCGAGCCTTCTGCTGGAGACGCGCAAAACCTCTCCCGCTTTACGGCTCGCCCGAAACCCTCGCCTGCCTCGCCCGCATGCATCCCTGGGCCTTTTCGAACAAAGACGACCAACCTGGCTACATCCGCCCCGAGCCCCGCGCAGTCGAAACCGCCTTCGCGTTCAACTCGCTCAAGATCACCCCCATCGAAGTCCAGCACGGATGGGTCCGCACCTACGGATACCGCTTCGACCACCCGACCATCGGATCGATTGCCTACCTCCCCGATGTCAAAGTCATCCCCGAAGAGTCCCTCAAACTCCTTCATAATCTCGACATCCTCGTCATCGACGCCCTCCGCCACGAGGCCCACCAGACCCACATGACCGTCGCCGAGGCCCTCGCCACCATCGACCTACTTAAGCCCCGGAAGTCCTACCTTACGCACCTCTCGCACGAACTGCCCTGGCAGGAAACCACCAACGCGCTCCCTCCTAATGTTTCCCTCGCATACGATGGATTGAGTCTTACCTTTTAACTAAATCATGTTCCTCCGCCTCCTCATTCTCGCCCTCCTCTCGCTTCCCGTCATTGCCAAACCGACCCCGCTCCTTCCCAGCCAGGTCGTCGTAGTTTATAATTCCAACCTTGAAAAATCCCGCGAGCTTGCCGAGTTCTACGCGCTAAATCGGAGCATCCCCGCCTCCAATCTCATCGGTCTCGAAGTCACCGAAAAGGCCACCATTGATCGCTCGACTTACGAAGCCACGATCCGCAAACCCCTCGTCGCAAAATTTACCGCCAAGCAATGGTGGGAAATTGGCAAGGACGATAACGGCGTCAGCTCGCCTCGTGAAACCAAAATACGATGCCTCGTCCTGATCAAAGGCATGCCGCTACGCATCAGCCGCGCCCCCATACCCGCTGGCGAGGATGCTAAAACACGCCAGTTTAATACGCAAAACGAAGCCTCCGTCGATTCTGAGCTTAGCTTAATGGGGGTCTCTGATTATCCCCTCGGTGGCTTCATTCCCAACCCCTGTTTCAATAAGGAAATCTCCGCCGCCACCAACCCCGCAAAATTTATGCTCATGGTCGGCCGCCTCGATGCCAACACCTTCGAGCACTGCAACCGGATCATCCTCGATTCCCTCGATACTGAAAAAGAAGGCCTCTGGGGCACCACCTACCTCGATCTCTATCAAAAAGGTGGTAACTACAAACTCGGAGACGATTGGATCGAAGCCATCGCCAAGGCCAGCATTAACTCCGCCACCCCCACCATCGTCGACCGCATGTCGAACACCTTCGTCACGAACTACCCGATGAAAAAGGCCGCCCTTTATTTTGGGTGGTATACCCAACATCGTAACGGCCCCTTCCTCAATAAAGACATGCGTTTTCAAAAAGGTGCCATCGCCGTTCACCTCCATTCATTCAGCGCCGCCCAACTTCTCAATCCCGCCAAAAACTGGAGCGTCGGCCTGATCGACCGCGGTGCCGCAGCCACCCTCGGAAATGTCTGGGAGCCCTACCTTGGCGCCACCCATCAATTCCATATTTTCTACAAGCGACTCCTCCAGGGCTACTCCCTCGTGGAAGCCAGCTACATGTCGATCAATGTCCTCTCCTGGCAAGGCATCGTCATCGGAGACCCGCTCTACACCCCCTACAAAACCACCACCGTCACCCTTTCAAACATGAAGTCCGACCGTGACTTCAAGCTCATCCGCTATGC
>JBLIDI010000172.1:0-9257 GCA_047634075.1 Akkermansiaceae bacterium | reverse complement strand
CTCCCGAGGAACGCGGGGCAAAAAAAATCCAGGCGCTTTATTACGCCATGATTGCCCTCATCGATGACCAACTCGCACGTATCATTCAACGCCTCGATGAGACCGGGCAGCGCGAGAATACCGTCATCATCTTTACGAGCGACCATGGTGAATCCTTGGGCGACCACGGCTTGTTGCTCAAAGGCTGCCGCTTCTACGACGGCCTCGTCCGGGTTCCCTTGATCTTCAACTGCCCTGGGAGCATCGAAAGTGGCGTGCGCAGCGAGGCCCTCGTGGAGTTGCTCGACATGAGCGCGACGATTCTCGACTTCGCTGGGGTCGAGCGCCCTGACTATTTCCAAGGCGACACCTTGCGCCCCATTCTCTCAGGAGAATCGACCCCCGATCACCATCGCGAGAGCGTCCGCTCGGAGTATTTCGACGCCCTCGACAAAGCGTTCTGCAAGGGCAATGCCTCGTTCGCGACGATGTATCGGACCCGGCGCTACAAGCTCGTCGTCTATCATCGCAACGAGCTCGGTGAGCTGTTCGACCTCGAAAAGGATCCCCACGAGTTTGAGAACCTGTGGGATGATCCCGCCGCCGCCGGGATCAAGAACGAACTCATCCTCGAGAGCTTCAACGACCACGTCATGAAAACCACCGACGTCGGAAGCCGCCGCATCGCGCCAATGTGATTTGGCGGATCTCGAAGCAAAGTCCTCAACCTCAAGAAGGATCAGCGCGTTTCAATAAAGAGGAGCGCGAACGAAAAAATCCTGGCGATGGCACCGATCAACGAGTCCCATTTTAGGGCACCGACACGATTAGGCCGATTTTCATCGATCCTCGTCATTCTCCTCGGCTAAATTTGCCTGATCAACCGCAATCTCTTGCGCAACGCCCAGCGCAATTTGCGAAGCCTGTGGCAGGACGGGCGCATAGTGGCTGATTTCGGTTAATGGCGTCGATACGCGACGGGTGGTGCGGTAAAGAGCATAACCCGCGATGAACGCAAAAATAACGGCGGGCAAAAAGAAGAAGCTGTCCGGCCCGAAACGCGCCATGAGTAAACCGGCAACGATCGGTGCGAGAATCGCCCCTAATCCGTTCAGAAAAATGAGTGCTCCCGATGCCGCAGCCATATCACCCGGTTCCAGATAATCATTCGTGTAGGCAATCACCAAAGAATAGAGAGGGCTGGCAAGCCCACCCGCAAAAAATGAGAGCGCATACAAAACATAAATATCGTTTAAGAACGGAAATCCCAACACCGTCCCGGTGGAGCCAATAACGGCGAGATAGATCACGAGACGGCGGCGGTCCATGCGGTCGGAAATCCAGCCAATCGGGTATTGCAGTATCAATGCCCCAAGATACATCAACCCGACGAGCATCGAGATTTGCGTGACATTCAGCCCCTTCGCGGTGCCGTAAACCGGCATCATGCCATAAAGCGTCGCTAAAATCGCGCCGAGGAGAAATATTCCGACGGTGCCCAGCGGTGTAACCTGATACAAATCGCGCAAGCTCATTGCTTTGGCGGTGTGGAAAATCGGGGCCGGACTGATCGAGAGCAGAATCGGCAGGAACGATAAAGAGACCAAAACCGACATGCTAATAAAGAGAATATAACCACCAATATCAGCAAAATTGAGTAAGATCTGTGCCGAAACAATCCCGATCATCTGCACGATGACATAGGCTGATAACGCCTGCCCGCGTGTTTCATTTGAGGCCGCATCGTTTAGCCAACTCTCGGCGACAACATAAAGTCCGGAAAAGCAAAACCCGATGAGAACTCGCATAACGGTCCATAAAATCGGATCAGGGAAGACCGGGAATAAAAGAAAGATCGCCGACCCCAGTGAGCCGAGGGCCGCAAAGGTCCGCACATGGCCAACGCGCCGGATCATCTTGGGGGCCAGTTTCGAACCGCCGAGGAACCCGAGAAAATATCCCGACATCACGTAAGACATTGTCGTGGGCGAAAACCCTTCCAAGGAGCCGCGAATACCGAGCAAGGTTCCGTGCAAGCCGTTACCGATCATCAGAAAGAGCATTCCCAACAACAAGGCCCAAGCGTTTTTTAAAATATAGGCCATCTCGCTTCCTGAGTCATCATTACTGCCACCGTGTTTGCCAAGGACGACTTTTCCAAGCCATTTCGGTTGGGACCCTGGATGACGCCGCGCGGTCTGCTCCCCTCCCCTTTGGGGCCATCCCTATTGTCCGTCTTCAGCGGGTTGGCAGTGCCTCCCACGAGAGCAAAAGGCCAAGCGCCTTCCCCGCCATCACGATCTTCTCGAGCGTAAGAGATGGAGGCGATAATGAAGCCGTCGACTGGCGGGATTGATCATTCCATGGGGGGGATCAACGCGCTAGGATCGATCCCATGAAAGAATTCTGCTCTCTGCTAAGCACCCTGCTTTTTCTCACGCATTCTGGATGTGCCGAGCCGCTCGCGGGGACGCAACCACTCAATTGGGAGGGCGACATTGCCTCGCGACTCATCGATTCGGCGGATGCCTTTCTGCTAAAAAAGATCGAGCAGGTCACGGCGGCCGAGAAAGCAGAGAAACCGGATCGCACCGAACTGGCGCGGATCCTGGGGGTGGTGGACAAGCGCGTTGCCACAAAGACTCGCCTCGAAGTGCTGGACAAGGTCGCGGAGGGCGCCAATTTTTTCGTCACCGAGATCCGATGGCAGGCCTTCGGTGACGTCCATGGCGAGGGACTCTGGCTGCACCCGCCGGGAGCGACGCAGTCGATGATTGTCATTCCGGATGCGGACCACACACCGGAAGAAATTGCGGGGTATCACGGGAAGTTGCCCATCGAATATCAGACCGCCCGTAAGTATGCCGCACGTGGCATGAACGTTTATGTGCCCCTGCTGATCAACCGTAATACGGGGTCACACACGCTCTCGAATCGCGAGTACCTCTACCGCCCGGCCTTCGAGCTAGGACGCCATCTCATCGGCTACGAGATTCAAAAAATTCTTGCGCTCGTTGATCAACTGGGTGCCGGTCTGGTGGGCGTGCACGGGCATGGCGAGGGCGGCATGCTGGCGCTCTTCGCTGCAGCGATCGACGAGCGCATCCCGAAGGTCATCGTGAGCGGCTACGCGGGTCCCGGCGCCGACCTGTGGCAGGAACCGGCCGAACGCAACGTCTTCGGGTTGCTTAAGCAATTCGACCGAGCCTCTCTCGAGCGCATGATCGCACCGCGCGAGTTGCAGAACCTCACGCAACCACCCGCCCCGGCGGTTCTCATCGAACCCAGGAAATCGCGAGGCAAACCCGGGCGTCTTCTTTCCACCGAAGGTCAGAAAGCTGATCCCCAAAAATCCGCACCACCCTTGAAAATCGTGCGCGTGCTGGATCAGGAGGCACGCCATGCCCGGCAGTTGCACGAACTCGACCGCCACAACCAGGCGCTCCTGGTCGAGAGCCCTTATATCCGTGCGCAATTCATGGCCAAGCTGAAGACAGATTCGCCGCAGGCCTTTGCGGAATCGCAGAAATTCTACCGCGATTACTTTGCCGAGAAGGTGGTCGGGCGATTCGATGACGAATTGCTCCCAGCCAATCCGCGCACCCGAGAGATCCAGATCAATGATAAGGTGCGTGCCTACGAGGTGGTCCTCGATGTCTTCGAGGACGCGAGTTTTTTTGCCTACGGCATTCTCGTCGTGCCGAAGGATCTCAAGCCCGGAGAGTCGCGCCCTTGCGTAGTTTGCCAACACGGTCTCGAGGGACGTCCACAATCGACGATTGGCAAAAAAGATGCGCACTACTACGCGGCCTTCGCGACGAGATTGGCGGAGCGTGGCTACATCACCTTCGCGCCACAGAATCTCTACATCTTTGAGGACCGGTTCCGCACCCTCCAGTTCAAGGCGAACTCGATCGGACGCACCTTATTCTCGCTCATGGTTCCGCAACACCAGCAGATCACCGCGTGGCTAGGGGGGCTCGAGTTTGTCGATGCCGACCGCATCGGCTTCTACGGCTTATCCTATGGCGGGAAATCGGCGATGCGCATTCCGCCGCTCGTGGAAAACTATTGCCTGTCAATCTGTAGCGCCGATTTCAACGACTGGGTCTGGAAGAACGCCTCGACGCGCAGCCCTTATAGTTACGCGAACAAGAGCGAGTATGAAATTTTCGAGTTCGATCTTGGCAACACCTTCAACTACTCGGAGATGGCAGCCCTGATTGCCCCGCGCCCCTTCATGGTCGAGCGAGGCCACTTTGACGGGGTCGCCCCGGACGAGCGCGTGGCCCTGGAATTCGCCAAAGTGCGCCATCTCTATGCCGCCAAACTGGGGATCGGGGAACGCGCAACAATCGAGTGGTTCGTCGGACCGCACAAGATCAACGGAGTGGGGACCTACGAGTTTCTCGACCGTTGGTTGAAACCTTAGGTTTTTTTGAGGGAGGTCAATCAGGGTTGGGAAGAGGGCCTTGACCACCCAGAGAAATCCTCGGACTGGTCACGACACCCCTTGCGTGATCTCTCCGTGGAAGTCAGCGCCCTTCGGGAGAAGTCAGCGCTCAAAGCTAGACTCGAGCCAGCCCCCCTTTGTAACCGGCGAACTCATCCCTTTCAACACCCAGTCTTTTCAGGATGGTGACGAAGAGGTGGGCGAGAGGAACCTCTTCATGCTCGAGATCACTCCGCCATCCAGTGTCTGTCGAAATTCCGGCTCCAGCCTGATTATCCTCATTCCCCTTCCCGAACTTGAGGTAGCGGCCATTCTTGAAACCGAGGTTCTTACCACCGGCGGAAATGAGAGGGTAATTTCGAGAGAGGTGAAAACTACTTGAAGCCGACCCGTGCATCGCAAAGGTGTTATCGAGCATCGAGCCATTGCCATTGGGCTCGGGAGTGTCCTTTAACTTTTGCACAAAGCGTCCAAACTCTTCGGCCTGAAAACGATTATAAGTGCCTAGATTTCGCCAGCCATTGGGCTTCTTGACATCGTGAGTCAAGCTATGGGCATTATTGAGACCGACCGCTCTCGCGAGGAGATCCTGAGGTCCGCCCGTATTTTCCCGGCCCATCATATAAGTGGCGACGCGAGTTGAATCGCTTAGGAAAGCGAGGTAAGTCAGTTCATAAATTGTTTGGATATATGCTCGGCTATCGCGGACCGTGACATTGAGATCTAAGTGGTTAGACTCAACTTTCGGCATTGGGGTATCTATCCATTGTTCTGCCTTGAGCAGCTTGATCTCGGTATCACGGACGGCGTCCAAATACTGTTCAAGAGTCTGCCGGTCGTGACTGGAAATTTTCTGATTGAGAGAGCGGACATTGGCAATGAGGAGATCCAGAGAACTCTTACTTCGCGCCAGTTTGTCGTGAGTGTTCTTTCCCCCGGTCACGAAAAGCATATCAAAAATCCGCTTAGGTCGATTCAGCGACGGGATAGGGCGCCCCTGGTGGTCGAACGAAGAGGTATGAGTGGCTCGAGGGGCTCCCGTCCCGGCATTCGTGGACATGACCAAGGAGGAGTGACGAGTCTGTTCGCCGGCATAGGCGGCAAGAATCTGGTCGAGAGAGACCGAATTTTTGTAGGGCCCGTGACTCCCGGTGTCAGCGGCGGTGAGATACTGATCGGCATTCGCGTGGCCAATCACTTTTCGGACAGAGGGATGTGAGAGCCCTGAATAAAAGGTGATTTCGCTCCGAAGTGGTTCGAGGACATCAAGAACCTTGGTCAGCCGAAAGTCTCTTTCGCCCCCCTGGGGGAACCAACTCCAGTCTTTCCAGGCAGGATCATCTTCCCGCGGTAAGCCCACGCCATCAGGGTGATAAACGCTCATAAAACGAGCGAGCTTGGTGTCAGAATCACCTTTGTCAGCAAAGGTTTCCATCCACGGCAAGGCCAGCCCGATACCGGCACATTGGAGAAAATTTCGTCTTTTCATAAGAAATGTTTTTTTATTCATCGTCGGCTCCTCTCGTGATCTTGGTCCGAAACAGCTTGCTCTCTATGATGATCGATACCAAATCGTTCAAACCGTCACCCTTTTCCCTGAGTGCCCGTGTCATCTTGTCAATCTCGCCACGATCACTAAAAGACATCGGGCGCCCCAAGGCATACGAACTGAGTTTGTGCACCATCGCTCTCGCAAATTGATCCTGGCGCTTAGACAAGAGGTAATCTTTCATACTTCCGACTCCGTCTAGTTTTTGCTTGTTATATAAAACGGCCGCCGCATCAACGGGCTTTTCCTTGATCTTGGTTCGGTAAGCACCAAGCGCATCGTAATTTTCAAGAGCAATCCCCCAAGGGTCAATCTTGGCGTGACACGATCGACAGGCAGCCTGATTGCGATGATCCGCCATGCGTTCTTTTTGGGTCATACTCAGGATTCTCGGGTCAGTGAGATCGACTTCCGGAACATTGGGTGGTGGTGGCGGCGGCGGGTCATGAAGAATCCGCTCCAGGAGCCAAATCCCCCTTTTCAGAGGGTTCGAATCGACCCCAGTTGAATTCATCGTCATGACCGCTGCCGTGGTCAAAAGTCCCCCACGATTTGATTCAGGGCCCACGGCAACCTTGCGAAATTCCTGACCAAATACCTCAGGAATCCCGTAATGCCGAGCCAAGGACTCGTTGATCATGACATAGTCTGAATGCAGGAAGTCCACAATACTATGGTTCTTCTTCAGCACTTCCTCAAAAAAGGCTAGCGGTTCTTTTAGGATATTTTCTTTAAATATGTCGTCATAACCTTTGAACTTTTTTTGATCGATAATGACCGTTTTGAGTGCTTCAAGACCGAGCCACTGTTCCATAAAATTCTGAGAGAAACGCTGTGAGCGAGAGTCCGCTAACATTCTTTCTATTTGGGAATGTAAGACTTCCGGGTTCTTCAGCTTCCCCTCAAGAGCAAGCTCCAGAAGCGGTAAGTCCGGAATGCTGGACCACAGAAAAAATGACAGCCGACTCGCCAACTCAAGATCGCTGACCGTGGTTGAGCCCTCGCCAGGATCTCCAGAGTCACCCTGAATCAGGTAGAGGAACTCGGGCGCCGCCAAGACTGTCGCCAGCACTTCAATGATGGTCTCCTCAAAGCTCGTGAACTCCGGGCGGTATTTCGAAAACAAATCGGCGTAGAGCTGAACATCCTCATCCTGGACCGGGCGCCGCCACGCTCTGGTCATAAACCGTTTCAGGATTTCCCCGCTATACTTTTTCTCGTCGTTCTTGTTCGTGCTCTCAAAGAAAATTTCGGCATGCTGCTTTGGTGGCCAACTTTCATGAATCCCGGCCACTATTTCGACATAGTCAATCTCGACGTCAATTTCGTCTTCCCCCCGACTCATCCCGGCATTGGGGATATTCTCAATCTCTAAAAATTCTGTGACATTTGGAGAACTGCCAACCTCGTGAAGCCTGCGAAAAGGATTTCGAGGAATATCATTCAGGGGGATCTCAAAAGTAATGAATTGAGGATCATCAACCGAAGCGGTCACCGGGATGTCGTGTTGGCTCACCTTCGCTGACATTTTCCCTTCATTATTGCTTTGAAAGCCAAAGATGAGACGAAGGCTGGCATAGTTATCAGCCTTATAAGAGGTCGCCCCTACCCTCATCCGAACACGCATCATTCCTTCATCCGGAACCGAGTTTCCAAGGTCCAATTTAATTTGCTGAGAATGCGGAAGAACCGCAACAACCTCAGAAACGGCGGGAACATCGGTAACCACCTTATCCGGCTTGAGGTTCCAGATGCCATGGAGAGCCCGCTCGAGAACGACATAATAGCTCCAACGATAGAAAAGCCCTTCCCCTGTTTCCTTGTTGAAGATGTGAGTTCTTCTTCTCTTATTTGCATAATCAGAATCGCTTTCACTGATCGGCTTTTGCTTCAACTCACGGGCTTTCCCCATCGCTTCGTGCATCGGGATTTGATAGGTTACAACGTCAGGGCGATCACCCTTGACCGTCACTTTTTTAAGAGCATTCAAGGCAATTTCACGATACCTTTCAAATTGCATCGCCGACATCTGCAACAATTTTGAACTGTTCTTAAAGCCATCCTCGGAAACGGATTCGGGTGGCAGAGGGGCCGTAAAATCGAGATCGAGCCCAAGCAGGTCCTGC
This sequence comes from Akkermansiaceae bacterium, assembly GCA_047634075.1. Classification (GTDB taxonomy): domain Bacteria; phylum Verrucomicrobiota; class Verrucomicrobiia; order Verrucomicrobiales; family Akkermansiaceae; genus SW10. The sequence continues at coordinate 1,150 of JBLIDI010000172.1, read as the reverse complement.
AAGGCATAGTTGTATTCATAATTCGCCATGCGACGAAATGAAGTATGAACGCCTTCATTGCGACGAACCTGAGACGCCTTGGTCATTTCACTCCCGAGCCAGTCGACGATTCTGGCGCGATCTTCATCGACGAGATGGAAATCCGGCTCATCGTCGGGGGGCATCTCCGAATTACTCAAAACCTCGTAGACCTCGACCCATTGATCGATGTCGGCACCCGTCAAGAGATTTGGATCGAGTTTATCCACCCGAAAATTCCCTTTGGATTTTTTCGGCCCATGGCAATTCACACAAGATTTCGCAAAGATCGGCGCGATGAATTCTTTAAAATCCAAAAGGTTTGCTTTTGGCCCCAGATTAATAACGGGCTCAGGCCGTATCTCCTCCGCCGCGTAGTGGATTCCGAAGCCCGCGAGGGTGGCAATAGCCAGAGCCAAGATCGTTCTAATTCTGTGAGACATCGTTACTAATCAATTTTTTCGCTAACCCACCATCAACTCTCCCAGAGGTCCGGTCACCTCAAGATCCTTGAGATTGGCATCCAGTTGTCCGAAGGTTTCCGCTGTTTGCATTCCGGCGGCTTGCATCATGGAAAGGTAGAGGTTAGCAATCGTGCGATGACCTTTCTCCTGATACTTGGGATACTCGAGGTAGCGCCCCATCTTCAGTTTGTTGGCCATGCCCCCAACTAGCACAAAGGGCCAATCGGCTTGCCCGCCATGGTGGTCGCCCCCGTTACAGGACATGTAAACGATGAGCGTGTTGTCGAGCATCGTGCCGTTTCCTTCAGGGATGCGATCGAGTTTATCCGCCATGTCCGCGATGTGTTTCAGATGCAGCTTTTCAATTTCCATTCGGCAACGCAGTCCGTCCCATCCGTTCGATGAAATACCGGGATCGTTGTGCCCAAGGGCGTGGACATGCTTTTGGATGCCCAATTCGCTGTAGGTTACGCCCAAAGTGTCCATGCGCAAGGTGAGGACGTTTGTCATGCCGGCAATCAAGGCCGCACTTCCGATCTCAAAGTGCGAGGCAATCCGATCCGAAGGAAACTCGCTATCGTAGCGCTTAGTCAAGGGAGGCGCGTGCTTTTTGATTTTGTCAGTCAGCTTTGCCTTCTCCCGCTCGATCCTTTGCAAGGAGTCGAAGG
>JBLIDI010000171.1:0-9258 GCA_047634075.1 Akkermansiaceae bacterium | reverse complement strand
GCGGCGGCAGAGAAGATGCTGCAGCGTTTCAAAGATCGCTTTTGTGATGTCAGCCTTTTTGTGAAGGAGCTGAAGGAGCGGTTTAGCCGCTGGTTTAATCCCCCTTTCTCCCCCCGCAGCTCCGGTCCAAGGGCGGCTTCAAGGCCCTCCCGCCAAAAGCAAATTCCTAGCAGTCAGTCAAATTCCTAGCAGTAGTGATATTCTCCTTCTGAATGAGTTTGACTACGACGCAAATGGCACTGGTGCCACGCGCATGAATGATAAGTTTTTCAACGTCAGCCAAAACGGTCGCGACCCTCAAAACTACCCTCACCGTTACGTCGCCATTTCCAATACCGGTATCCATTCCGGCTTTGATCTCGATAACAACGGAAGCATCGATACCACTCCGGGAGACGCAGGCTATGGCGGAGATGCCTTCGGTTTCGGCGAGTTCCCTGGAAAATATGCCATGGCCGTCTTCTCAAAGTTCCCCCTTGAGGAGGAAGCCATCCGCACCTTCGAGGAAGTCCTTTGGAAAGACATGCCTGACAACCTCATCCCACCGGGATTTTACTCTCCCGAAGAGCTCGATGTCTTCCGCCTCTCATCAAAGAGCCACTGGGATATCCCCGTGCAAGTTCACGGCACGACCTTCCATTTTCTCGTCAGCCATCCCACCCCGCCCGTCTTCGATGGCTCCGAGGATCGTAATGGTCGCCGAAATCACGATGAGATTCGTCTCTGGGCCGACTACCTTACCTCTGGTGCTGCGGCCTACCTCGGCGGTGGGCTTTCTCAGAAAAATCGCTTCGTCATCGCGGGCGATCAAAATGCCGATCCCACTCGCGGCGACAGCGTCAATGCCGCCATCAACCAGCTGCTTAATCATCCGCGAGTCAATGCCACCTTCGTCCCCGAACGCTCCGGAGCCACCACCGCCAGTAACAAGTTTGATACCTCCACCTTTGGCCTCCGGGTTGACTACGTCCTGCCTTCGCAGCTTGGTTTTCATCTCCACGATGGAGCCGTTTTTTGGCCCCTTGGAGCTGATGATGGAGCCAACTTGGTCACGGGTTCCGATCATCGCCCCGTCTATCTAGATCTGATGCTGGTCCCGCTGATTGAGGAAGCAGTCCGTGACATTTCTGTCACATTCGCAGATGGAAATTCAGCGATCAGTTGGAAAATAAAAAGTGAAGTGTCTTACAGATTGGAAAAAAGAAGCGATCTGAAGACTGGATCCTGGTTCTCTCTTGATGCCCTAACCATCGATATTCAGGGAGATGTGGCGACTTCTGTGCTTCCAGCTTCCTCGGAGCGGCAATTCTTTCGAATCGTTTCTTTCTATGATTAGGAACCAGTTCCTAATTTGGATTTTGGATTCACGGGTTCGATGGATTTGGCGAAAAACGAAAGAGTCTCGCTTCTCGTTCAGTTTGGAGGATTAACCCCGCCAATAACATCATGTGTGACGAATCACCTCTCGAAGTTTTTAAGTCTCCCTCCTGGGATCACTCCGCTTTGCAAACTCTCCGACGCGAACTCTCTTCCTCCCCCGGGAAGTTCCTCCACCTCCTCGATGAAGAAGAGGCTCACCCCGCTTTCGACCCCATCAAAGTACGCAACCTCCTTCGCGAGGTTCACGCCGCAAATCGGGAGCCCGAGGTTCTCGTTCTGGGCCGGATTGAAATGGCTTCCTTCCATCACTTTATCACACGTGGCTTTGGCGAAGAGTCTGGCGCCCTCATGCCCCAGCCCTACTTCCTTGGCATCCCCGTGATCGAGGACCCGGCCTTTTCCCGGCTCGAATTTGTGGATGACAATGGTTCGTCCTCAAATGACCCCCACGGACATCGCGCTGCCTAGTCGATATTTGTAGATTTCAAGGATTCTCAAAGGGAGATGAGGGGCATACGCTTGCCCGCGTGAGACTTATTCTCCCCCTGTCCCTGCTCTTCTGCGTGATCGTCGTAGCCTGCTCGTCATCCATCAGGTGGGAGGGTCGAAACCCGATTGTGGCGACGCTCCCGGTGTCCTCAAATCCCATCTTGGCGAAAGCGGGGCTCATTCGGATCTCCGAAGTCGATTCCTCCATCGCCATCGACCTCCGCTACACCCGCGACTCCGCCATTGCGAAAAAGGCACTCTATCAAGCCAACAACCCCCTTTCTCCCCCCGCAGCTCCGGTCCAAGGGCGGCTTCAAGGCCCTCCCGCCAAAAGCAAATTCCTAGCAGTCAGTAAATTAAGAACATATTCAAATCACCCCCATAAATGAACAACACTTCACACCTTGCCGAAAAGTTTTGGATACCTCCTTGTACTTTCATCGCTATTTTTTGTTTTTGCGGCCTCTTAAAGGCGCAAGAAATTCTTCCTTTTGGATCATCCTGGGAATACTTTCACCCACTCGATGCCAGCGATCCGGCAGTCGCAGACCCTGACTTCAGGGAGACTTGGCACACTCCGTCCCGCTATGATGGGGCACCCTTCCTGGGACCTTCTCCCGCACTACTTGGATATGGGAGTATTGATCTCAAACCAGTCGTTACGAATATCGGGGAGCCGCCAAGAGGCAGTCGATATTCGGCCTACTTCAGGACGACGATCACGACGACCGAGGATTATGAGCGCTTGAATGTTGAGATCTTTGCCGACGATGGAGGGGTCCTCTATCTCAATGGAGAGTTGGTCGAGCGGTTTAACTTCGCAGGTGAGGACACCTATTTTGCAAGTTCGATTCGCGCCGGCGATGAAACAAGAACGACGAATTACATCATCGATGAAGGCCTGGAGGCCGGCGAGCATGTCATTGCTTTTTCCCTGCACAATGTAGTCGCCAACAGCTCTGACCTCGGGTTCGACCTCCAGATCACCGGCATCCAAGCCGCCACTCCACTCGACGGTTTCACTTGGTCTATCAAGGATGAGGAAGTCACCATCGTAAACACAGATCGCGACACGGTGGGCGATCTCGTCATCCCCAATATGATTGAAGGATTTCCGGTGACCAAAATTGGTGACTTGGCATTGGCAGGAAGTCGCTGGGAAAGCGTATCCCTCCCTGCTGGCTTGACGGAAATTGGTCACGCTTCCTTCAGCTCGTGTCGGAATCTCAGTGCTCTTGAGATCCCGCCGGGAGTGACCAAAATTGGTGATCGGGCTTTTGCGTCCAGCCCTTTAACAGGTATCGTTATTCCGGAAGGAATCACTGAGATCGGCGACTCAACTTTTTGGGGATGTCGCTTTTCCTCTATCGTCATTCCAGACGCGGTCACAAGAATAGGGCACAGCGCTTTTTCCTACTGCAACAGTCTCAATGAAGTGGAGATGGGAGAAAACGTCCGATCAATCGGAGACTCGGCGTTTTCTTTTTGCTCCAACCTTTCATTGCTCGAAATTCCGGACAGCGTCATGGAAGTAGGGCCCTCCGCCTTTCAAGATTGCACAAGTTTGGCGAGTGCTCCGATTGGCGCGAACACCACCATCATTGAAGCATCGACCTTTCAAGGATGCACCGGCTTGGTCAGCCTGATCATCCCCGACTCCATCTTCGGAATCGATCATTCGGCATTTCAGTCATGCTCGAATATCGCCTCACTGACTTTGGGAACGAACGTGATCTTGATTGGCAATTCCTGTTTTCAAGACTGCGGGAGCCTGCCCGAAGTATTCATTCCTGATGGAGTCAAGGAACTTGGAGCTTCTGCCTTTGCCAACTGCATCTTACTCAACAATCTCACACTTGGAAGCGGCCTCCAGGCGATTGGTTCAAAAGCCTTTCTCGGAACTCCGGTGACACCGTTGACTGCTGGAAACCTGAAATATCTATTAAGTGATGTCGCAGCCTTCATCGTTGATCACAACGACGCGCGAGGAGAGGTCTTCGTCCCTTCACAATTGGATAATCTTCCCGTGCTCAGTATTAGCGGGTTTGATGAAAACGCTTTAATTAACTCCATCCGACTTCCGGGCACTTTAAAGGGACTTGGAGCATCAGCCTTTCAAGACTGCTGGGGACTGGAAGAAATCGACCTCCCTATCTTCCTCGAAATCATCGGTCATTCGGCATTCGAAGGATGCTGGCAAATCGATGAAGTCGCGATCCCGAATGGAGTCAGAGAAATCTCTCCTTTCGCCTTTTCCGGCACCTATGTCGTCGATATCACCCTCCCGAACAGCCTCACGAAAATCGGTGCTTCAGCTTTCGCGCAATGTCGCAATCTCGAGAGTGTGGACTTTGGAGATAGTATTATCGAAATCGGCAACCAAGCCTTCCATGCCTGTAGCAAGCTCACTGCCGCCGCCCTCCCGAACTCCACCACCTCCATCGGAGAGTCGGCATTTGAAGGCTGCCCATTTGAGACCTTTATCATTCCAAGTAGAGTCACCAGGATCGAAGCTTCCACATTTGAAAATTGTCCTTCTCTGTCTGAAATCATAATTCCAGCCGGAATTCAATCAATCGGCCCATATGCCTTCAGCGGATGCGATTTCATAACAAGCTTGGTGATTCCAGAATCGGTCACGGAAGTGGGCCGGGCAGCATTTTACGAATGCGGTCGTCTTACAAGTGTGCGCATTGATGCGAACCTTGAGGAAATCCCATCTTCAATGTTTTACGATTGTACTGCACTAGAAAGTGTCAACATTCCTGAAAGTGTCACCAGAATTGGAAACTCGGCCTTCAGAGATACGGCGATCTCATCGGTGAGCTTTGGAGAATGCCTGACTCACATCTTTTCTTCAGCCTTCAGAGAGTGTCACCAACTGTCTGTAGTTGAACTACCCGATACCCTCATCGAGATCGGAAGCTCGGCCTTTGAGAACTGCGGGATCATAGAAATCGTAATTCCGGAAGGGGTCAGATCGATCAAGGAATCTACCTTTGCGAGATCAGCACTCACCCGCATCAGCCTTCCCGAAAGCCTGACAGAAATCGGCGACTCTGCATTCGAAAGATGTGGCAGGCTTACCAGTATCGTTATTCCTGATAATGTCGAGGGAATCGGAAACTCGACCTTCGAATACTGCGTAAGCCTAACCGATCTCCAGTTGGGTGCCGGGCTAAAATCCATTGGCGATCTTGCTTTTACCGAGTGTGCTGCACTCGAAAAAGTGGTCATCCCAAACCAGGTGGAAACGATCGGTTCCGCGGCCTTCTTCCGGTGCATGGCACTTTCCAATGTCACCTTGGGGAAATCAGTGATGCAAATTAGCCAAAGCGCATTCCGGGTTTGCCCTGAACTGGAGAGCATCACTTTCCTAGGCGCGAGTCCGCAGGCAGTGGAAAACGGTGCCTTCGACACAGCAACTCTTATCGCCTATGTTGAACCGGAAAACGCATCGACATTCGGGGGAGCTGGCGCGAAATGGAATACCCTGACCGTCGCGATAAGAATCGAGCCGACCCCACTTCCAATCCTTAGCGCCCAATTGAGAGGCTCGGAATTCATCATCCGATTTCGGGGAGACCCCGGGATTAGCGACTGGCGGGTGCTGGGCTCGAAACAGATGGAGACATTCGCAGACGATTTATCCGCCGATACCGAATTTTCCGAAACCAGCCCGGGAGAGTATGAAGCGGTCATCGATATCTCCAGAAGTCCTCTCATTCGCTTCTTCAGGGTAAAGAGATAATTCAAGATCGACGGGCACTGCTTGACCTTGGAATCGAGCGATTTGAGAAAAGCCAAAATATTTTGTCCCATTCTCCAAGATTTCGTGAACCTGATGAAAGCACCTGCTTTTCATCAGGCTGCTCATAAACAACGACGACGCCCACGAGCGCTTTACCCGCCTGCTCCTAGAGAGCGAGCCGGTGATGCTGCGCTCGATTCTTGTATCAGTTCCCAACCGGGCCGATGCGCGGGAAATCATGCAGGAAACTGCCGTCGCCCTCTGGCGTCAGTTTGAATCCTACAATCCGGACCGTCCCACCATTAACGGGGCGATGGGATACTCACGAATCCAGACGCGGCGATTTCTGGCCCCTCGACAGCGACGCGCTCAACTCACCACCGACGCCATGGAGGTAATCGAACAAGAGATGGAGAGTTCCCCGGAAACCGGCGGTGGCACGAACCGAATCAAGCACGGCCGCCTTATCATCCTCCCAAAAGAAGACCCCTCACGGTCCAACTACTGGCTCAACTTCCTCCAACAAGCCGGAGTGGAGACACCCAAATTCAATTACAGCGACGGCGAGGTTTCCGATTTATTGAGTTAGACTGAGTCCATACAACTGCCCTCTTCCCTGAACTCGCCAAGGAATCCAAGAACAAGCCGACTCATCCTCGAAGGCATCGGCATCGAAAAATTCACGTCTTGTCAATAACCACTCAAATCGGAACTCTACGCCAAGCAATGTCCGATGATACCCCCCTTTCGCCCCCCTCCGCTCCGGCCCAGAGGCGACTTCAAGGCCCTCCCGCCAAAAGCAATTTCCTAGCAGTTATTCTACCGTTGCATTTCTTGTAAGGGTTTCATCTCTTACAAGGAGATGAAACATCTTTTTCCATCCTTCTTAATCCTGCTTGGTATCTTTTCTATAATAAGTGCCAGTGTCGCCAATGAAATTCCCGTGGGACGGATTTGGGAAAGGGTGGATGTGCGCGATGAAGAAGAAGCGAGCGCGTTTTTGATAGATGGTGAAACAACCTATGTTGTGGGAACCGGAGGGATGATTTGGTCTTCGAACGATCGAGAAAAATGGATGGCGATGGAAACCCGTGTTTCGGAGAATTTGCATGCACTGGCGAAGGGGGCTGGCAAAGTGGTGACTGTGGGAGAGGGAGGTCGTATTCTGATCGGCTCCGGGATTGGTGAATGGGTTGTCCAGCCTTCCGGAGTTTTGGAGTCTCTCAATTCCGTAACCTATGGCGGGGGATACTTTTTGGTGGCCGGTGATCGCGGGGTGATTTTACAGTCGAGTGACGGGGAAGTTTGGGTGCGAAAGGCGATAGGAACTCAAGCGAATCTCAATGATGTCCTTTGGGACGGGGCGAAGTTTCATCTCGTGGGCGATACCTCCATCGTCGCGACGGCGGAAGCGGGAGGGGAGTGGACGATTCATCCGCAGGTCCAACTTCAGCTGCCACGCCGTGATTTTGGGAAAATTCAGTTTATTGATGGCGAGTACGTCATCAATGCCAGTGTCTACTCGAGTGATGGCGAGACCTACCTGCAAAGCGAAGACCCGCAGCCATTCACTGCGTCTGAGGCAGCGGCAGGAGCCGGAGTGAATGTTGGCCTGATCTATGGCAGGAGAATTGGTGTTTCAGAAAATAGCCGGGTCTGGCGTCTTAGCACGGTGCCCGTTTTTAGAGATTTTGTCGCTCTTGAGTTCTCGGGATCGGAGTTTCTCGCTATGACAAGCGGGCGGCGTTTTCATACCTCGACTGATGGTTACCGTTGGTCGGGGCAGGGATTGGCATCGAATGGCAATCGGATTTCAGGTGCGGTGTGGACAGGATCGCAATATGTGGTAACCCGGTCCTTGCCTTCACCCGGATTGGAAGCTCCGGGGATTGTCACTTCGCCCGACGGGCGGAGTTGGACGACTGAAGTCACGCCACCTGACCTGGATTTGCGTGCTGTGGCAGCGGGGGATGGGAATATCGTCGCGGTAGGAAACGGGATGGCGATTGTGCATTCAACCAATGGGCGGGATTGGCAGAAGGTGGAAGTGGCGGGAGCGTGGGACCTGGCCGATGTGTCATGGAGCGGCTCTGAATTTTATGCCGTGGGAAGCCTGGGAGTGATTTTGGCATCTCCGGATGGCTTGGTATGGGAGATGAAGAGCCCCGGGGAACTGCAGGCCGTGACATGGGATGGAAGCCGTTACGTGGCGGTGAGCGGTCCGAATGTTCTGGAGTCGCAGAACGGGAACGATTGGAGCCCTCTGGGGGTTTCCGATCCCGGCTTCAGTGACGAAATGGCCGACATCCATTGGAAAGACGGGTGCTTTGTTGCGGTGGGTGAAAGTGGGCAGGCTGTCACTTCGACCGATGGTGTGGTTTGGACCAAGATCACTCTCAACGAACTCACAGATTCGTTTTTGGTCGGTGTAACCCCCTTTCTCCCCCCGCAGCTCCGGTCCAAGGGCGGCTTCAAGGCCCTCCCGCCAAAAGCAAATTCCTAGCAGTAACGCCCAGGGCAGAAGCAACCTCTTTGAGCTTGAGGCCTTGTGATCGAAGCTCGCAAGCTCGCTCCGGATTTCCTTTTAGAGTTCCGGCCTTTCGGCCTTCGTAAACGCCCTTTTTCTTGGCAACCGAGATTCCGGCCGCCTGGCGTTCTCGGATGTTGCTCAACTCGATTTCACCGAGGCCCAGGAGGACCGAAGCTACGATTTGACCGACCACGCCGGAAAGGTCAATTTGCTGGGTGATAGAAACCACCCGCACATTGCGACCGCACCAATCAGCGAGTAGGACTTCACCATCTTTCTTTGACCGAGCAAGGCGGTCGAGCTTCCAAAGAATGACCGTCTTCACCTTCCCGGCGAAAATATCCTTCCGCAGAGCATCGAGGCGAGGCCGCGAACTTTTGTCGCCGCTGATCCGGTCTTCATACCAGATCACTTTCTTGATGCCGTTGGCTTTCGCCCAGGACGAGATTTCCTCCCGTTGGAGATCGGGATTCTGGTCTTTGGTTGAAACTCGGACATAAGCGGCAATCATGGTCCAAATAGACTACACCCTATTTGAGCTGTTGTGAACCCCCAGGAAATCCCATGAAATGGGATCAAATACTGCCATTTTTCAGACCCACCCTATTTGAGCCATTTTTGGCGAACTAAATTCGACGTCGATCTCACTAAAGCTCCTTATGGAGTTGACGTCGAAAATCCTTCTGTCTACAAGACAATCCATGAGCAAATATATTACTGCTGATAAAGTCACTTCCCCGATGAAACGCTGGTCCCTAGTTCGAGTTTTAGAATCTGGTGATCAAGAAGACAGCTCCGGCCAGAGGGTTGCAATAGCTCTGGGAACTTGGGAGGGAGATCCGGTTTTAGGAATGCGGTGGAATGGTTCCGAGGATCATCCGATTGGATCTCCACAATCTAGAGGGTTACCAACGTGGTTTATCATTCCGCGACGACTAGAAGACTCTGTATTAGCTACACTTTCTCAAGATGAGCAGAAGATAGCTCGATCAATCTTAAACAAATAGGACTATGGCATTATACGAAATAATAATTAAGAACAACTCCAAGCGAAACGGGGTAACACTAGACAAGGGAATGAGCGTCGAGGTTTCATGCAACTCACATC
>JBLIDI010000170.1:0-9293 GCA_047634075.1 Akkermansiaceae bacterium | reverse complement strand
CGCCGGAAAAGATATCGCCCAAAAAGCAGGCCAAACAGCCTACCTCGAAATCATCGATTCCGGCCCCGGCTCCGTCGCGGTCAAAGCCGTCACGACCGCGCACGACCTCCCCAAACTCGACGAGATCTTCCCCCCAAATCCTCGCGCCGCAGAACTCTCGGAAATATTCGCAACCCAACTGGCCGAGCTTTCCCAAAATGCCAAAGCAATCTCGGACGCTATTCCAAATCCTTCCGCCACCATTCTCTCGGTCACCGAGGGCACCCCCGAAAACGGTTACGTCCACATCCGCGGTTCCCATAAAAACCTCGGAGAAGAAATTCCCCGCCGTTTCCTGACCGCTCTCGGTGGCGAAGAAATTCCGCCAGCAGAGAATTCCTCCGGCCGGCTTGGACTCGCCGAGCAGATTGTCTCCCGAGAAAACCCACTCACCGCCCGCGTCGCCGCCAACCGGATTTGGCACCACCTCTTCGGCCGCGGCCTCGTCCCCACCGTCGATGACTTCGGCCCCATGGGCATTGCGCCTTCCCACCCCAAACTCCTTGATTCACTGGCGGCTTCGCTCATCGAAAACAAGTGGTCCCAGAAAAAGCTCATCCGCCGAATCGTCCTCTCGAAGACCTATCGTCAGTCCGCCAACCCCCATCCGGATCTGGACCGCCAAGACCTCACCGATACCGATCCGGAAAATATTCTCCTCCACAAGGCTCCCGTCCGCCGTCTCCAGGCCGAAGCGATCCGGGATGCCATGCTCGCTGTTTCCGGTCGCCTCGATCCCAAACTCTACGGCAATTCGGTTCCGGTCCACCTCACCAGCTTCATGCAGGGTCGGGGCCGCCCCAAATCTGGCCCTCTCGATGGCGCCGGACGTCGCTCGATTTATACGAGCATCAACCGCAACTTTCTCCCGCCCATGATGCTTGCCTTCGACATGCCGAGCCCTTTCTCCGCTGTCGCTAGACGCACCGTTTCCAACGTCCCCGCGCAAGCCTTGACCCTCATGAACGACCCCTTCGTCGTCAATGAGGCCAAACGCTGGGCCGATGCCACCGCAGGGATCAAACTCGATAGAAGTCGCGTCGAAATGATGTATCTCCAGGCCTTCGCCCGTCCTCCTTCCCCGTCTGAACTTGAGACCACCCTCGGCTGGCTGCAATCCCACCCCGATCCCAAGATGGCCTGGCAGGACTTTGCCCACTCACTCTGGAACACCAAAGAATTCATCTTCTTGAACTGATCGCCACCCCGAACCGACCTCACCATGCACTGCCATAACTTCCGCCCCAACTCGATCACCCGCCAAGAGATGCTCCGCCAGTCCGCTTGCGGATTCGGGGCCGTCGCCCTTTCCGCCCTCTTCGGCAAAAAGGCCTCCGCGCAAACCGCGGACTACAATCCCACCAATCCCCTCGCCCCGAAAGAACCCCACTACGCCCCAAAGGCCAAGAACGTCATCTTCCTCTACATGGATGGCGGACCTTCCCATGTCGACACCTTCGACTACAAACCCTTGCTCAAAAAGTTCAACGGTCAGGACCCGAGAGAAGCGATCGGCAAACTCGAACCCACCCAGTTCGACAACATCGGCAAAGTGATGCAGTCCCCTTGGACTTTCAAGCAGCATGGCGAATCCGGGGCATGGGTCAGTGACCTCTTCCCCCACATTGCCAAGGTCGCCGACGATCTCACCTTCATCAAATCGATGACCTCAAAGTTCCCCGAACACACCGCCGCAAACTACTTCCTCCACACCGGTTCCGGTCTCCAGGGTCGCCCTAGCATGGGCGCTTGGGTCGGCTATGGCCTCGGCACCGAGAATCAAAATCTCCCGGGATTCGTCGTCCTCAACGGAGGCCTCATCCCGCCCGGTGGCCTCGACAACTTCAACTCCGGTTACCTTCCGGCCGCCTATCAGGGCTCGGTCTTCAACCCCGGAGACGCCCCCGTCGCCAATATCAATCCGTCCGAGGCGAACCCCGCTCTCCAAAGAAGGAAGCTCGACCTCATGAGGCAACTCGATGCCACTTCGAAAGCCCGTTTCGCCGGAGAAGAGCAAGTCGAATCCGCCATTTTGAATTACGAAACCGCCTTCCGGATGCAGACCGCCGTCCCCGATCTCCTCGACCTCACCGGCGAGTCCGACACCGTGAAAAAAATGTATGGCCTCGATTCCGATTTCAATCAGACCAAAATCTTTGGTCGCCAATGCCTCCTTGCCCGCCGCCTCGTTGAGCGTGGCGTCCGCTTCATCGAGCTCACCTGCCCCGGCGGAAACGGCGACCGCTGGGATCAACACAACGGCCTCGTCGGCGGACACGGCAAGAACTGTAAAACAGTCGATCAGCCCATCGCGGCCCTCATCACTGACCTGAAAAAGCTTGGCCTTCTCGACGACACCCTCGTCGTCTGGACCGGTGAATTTGGGCGCACTCCCTTCGCCCAAGGCGGAGATGGACGCGACCACAATCCCTTCGGCTTCACCACCTGGCTCGCCGGGGGCGGCGTCAAGCCAGGGATCACTTACGGCGCAACCGACGACTTTGGCTACAAGGCCATCGAAAACAAAGTCGAGATCCACGACCTCCACGCCACCATGCTCCACCTTCTCGGCATCGACCACACCAGGAGCACCTTCCGCTTCTCCTCCCGCGACATGCGCCTCACCGACGTCCACGGCAACATCCTCCACGACATCCTCGCATAGTAAACTTCACGCCTCCCCGAGAGCGCGAGCCCCGTTTTCGCGGACTTGTCTTTTCTCGCCGAAAGTTCAAAAATCACGGAATGCCATTCTTCACCTCACTCCTCACCGCCTCCGTCCTGATCATGGCTACGGCCGCTGGCCAGAAAACCCGCGGCAATAATGAAATTCCCTTCATCGATCTCGCCGATGATTACTACCGCCAAGTCTTGGTCGATCACGAGTCCGGCCAGTATCTCGGACACCCCACCACTTGCCTGCTCGATGACGGCAAGACTATTCTGACCGTTTTCCCAAAGGGCCACGGCCGTGGCGGAATCGTTTACAAACGCTCGACCGACGGCGGCCTGACTTGGTCCGAGCGGCTGCCAACCCCGCAGTCGTGGATGACCTCGAGAGAAGTCCCGACCCTTCATCGCGTCACGGACGCCGAGGGTAAAAAACGCATCATCATGTTCTCCGGCCTCCATCCAATCCGGATGTCGGTCACCGAAGACGAGGGCGCGACCTGGTCCGACCTGAAGCCGATCGGCGATTTTGGCGGGATCGTGGCAATGGGTTGTCACGCGGAAGTGAAGGGAAACCCCGGCCACTACTTCTGCCTCTTTCATGACGACGGTCGTTTTCTGAAGCCGGATGGGATGCGCGAGAAGCCGGTCGTTTTCAAGCTGCTTCAGACAAATTCGACCGACGGTGGCCTGACCTGGTCGGATCCCAAAACGATCTACGAATCGTCGGATATTCATCTCTGTGAGCCGGGCATCATCCGGTCGCCGGACGGAAAACGTCTCGCGGTGCTCCTTCGCGAGAATTCCCGAAAGAAGAATTCCCACCTCATCTTTTCGGATGACGAAGGCGAAAGCTGGAGCGAACCACGCGAGCTCCCGATCTCGCTCACCGGCGACCGCCACACCGGGAAATACGGCCCCGACGGACGGCTCTTCATTTCCTTCCGCGGCATCTCCCCCGGTAACAAGGTGATGGGATCCGGAGAGGTTTCCGGCCCCATGCCAAACTCCGGCGACTGGTCCGGCTGGGTCGGGACTTGGGACGATCTTGAGAAAGGCACTCCCGGTCAGTATGTCGTGCGTGTCATGGACAACAAGAAGGGCCACGACACCACCTATCCCGGAGTTGAAATCCTCCCCGACGGCACCTTCGTCACCGTCACTTACGGTCACTGGACCCCCGGCGAATCGCCCTACATCATGTGCTCCCGATTCACCCTGGAGGAACTGGATGCCAAGGTTCAGAAAGCCTCGAAGATCAAGCTGAGTGACGATTGGAAAAAGGTATCGGGCCAGTGAGGGATACGAACGCTCTCATAGCCCAACGGGCTTACGTCGATCGTCATTGCAACTTCAGCAACCCCAGACGGAACATACAATTCAAACGACCGGAAGACATCTCATCCTTGCTAATCCCGTCATCTTGCCACTTAGCTACCGCCGTAAGGCCACTGTCTGGAGGGATCATCCTTCCTTCAAGGAGGTCTGCGACCTCACTCCTATGACATTCGCCGAACTTGGTCTCGATCCTGAGATCCTCAGAGCCATTCAAGAAAAAGGCTACACCACGCCCTCACCCATTCAGGCCAAGGCGATCCCGGCCGTCATGGCCGGTGGTGATGTCATGGCGGCGGCGCAAACGGGCACCGGCAAGACCGCGGGCTTTACCCTCCCTCTCCTCAACCGCCTCGTGAAAGGAGAGCGCGCTCGCGATCAGCAGGTCCGCACCCTCATCCTCACTCCGACACGTGAACTCGCGGCGCAGGTTGCCGAGAGCGTCACGACCTACGGCAAGTACGTGAAACTTTGCTCGAACGTCATCTTCGGTGGCGTGCCCGCTGGCCCACAGCTCAAAAAGCTCCGTCACGGAACCGACATTCTGATCGCCACTCCGGGTCGCCTTCTCGATCTCATCAACCAAGGGGCCATGAAATTCGACACCCTCGAAGTTCTCATTCTCGATGAGGCGGACCGCATGCTCGACATGGGATTCATCCACGACATTAAGAAGATCATCGCCAAACTTCCACGTAATCGCCAGAATCTCATGTTCTCCGCGACTTTTTCTGATGACATCCGCAAGCTCACAAAGGGATTGATTAACAACCCGACCGAGATTTCAGTGAGCCCCAAGAACTCGACGGCCGAGTCGGTGACGCAATATCTTATCCCGCTCGAGAGAACCCGTAAGGCCGACGCCCTCGTGGAACTCATCAAGTCGAACGACTGGACTCAGACCCTCGTTTTTTCCAGAACCAAGCATGGCGCGAACAAGCTCGCGACCTACTTCGAAAGCCAGGGGATCAGTGCGGTTGCGATTCACAGTAACAAGAGTCAAAACGCGCGCACGAAAGCACTCAGCAACTTTAAGGCCGGAAAGGTCAAGGTCCTCTTTGCCACGGATATTGCCGCTCGTGGTATCGATATCGATGATCTCCCGCAGGTCGTGAACTACGATCTCCCCGAGCAAGCGGAAGACTACATCCACCGCATTGGCCGGACCGGGCGTGCCGGATTAACGGGGCAAGCGATCTCACTCGTCTCGGCGGACGAACTCCACCTCCTCGTCGATATCGAGAAGCTCACCCAGAAACTCATCGAACGTCGCAAGCTCGCGGGCTTCGAACCACACACCCCACTCCCGGAAGCCGCACTCGGCGCAAAGGTTCCCCGCCCCCAGAAAGCGGCCCGTGGTGGCGGCGGACGGCGCGGAGGAAATGGCGGCGGCGGCGAGAACCGCTCCCGCAACTCATCGGGCGGAGGAACAAGAAGTGAAGGTGGCGCCAAGAAAGCTGACCCGGCATCACGCAAGCGCAGCTTCGGCACCCGCCGCCCTCGCTAAAGAGAGACCCCGTTTTGGGCCATCGACGGCACCCTCCAGCACACCCTCCACAAACCCGCTTTCCTTTCATTTTGGATTCGACCTTTGGGCACAACCGTCCAAGTTTCGTGGTATGCTTCCGCTTTTTTACGATCCGATCGATACCGAAGGGATTGATCCCACCGCACGCTTTCCGCGTGATCGTGATCGTCTTCTTGTTGGCCGCCTGATCGGGCGGTCAGATATCGAGATCCGCCGCCCTCGGCTCGCCACTCGCGGGGAGCTCATTCTCGATCTGGACGTGCATCTGGGAGATGGAACGGCGACGATCTGTCGGGATTATCCCGCGATCTTCACTTGCTCGATTCATTGCCAAAGCAACTTTCCTTTCCGTAAACATAGGAGTGATCTTGACGTGCCTTTGCCAGACCATGTCGGCGATGACGATTCCCTCGAATGTCTCGATGCGCTCCGCCCTGAAAATTATGATCTCATTCTTTTCCAGGCGGGAGTGGACGCTCTCGCCGAAGACGTGCTGGGACGACTGAGCCTCACACGCGACGGATTGAAACGGCGAAACGAACGCGTCCTTGACCTCCACGAGCGGCACGGAATTCCTATCGCTCTTTTTATGGGCGGCGGTTACGCCAATTCGATCACGCCCACCGTCGATGCTTTCGAAGACCTTTTCATCGCTGCGGCGAAGTCTCAACAAAATAGAGGTGGGTCTGCCCCGACATCACGGTGAAAACATCGAACTGAATTCCTTCGATTTCCTCAATCAGATAAAGGGACAACTTCTAAATCACCTGCCCAGCGCGTCAGAATAATTCTCACCGCACCGTCGCCATGATCGCTGAGAGTCGCAGAGTCCATCACATCCCCTAGGTTCATCCACCAACCTTCTTCAGCGTATTTGAGTCTCATGGCCGCGCCGACATGACAATTCTTACCGTCCATAGTAATAATACCACATGAAGGTCACCTCCAAAGGGCAAGTCACCATTTCCCAGGGAATCCGTGAACGTTGCGGCATCACTTCCGGAACCGAAATTGATTTCGCGGTTCGCGGTGAAGAGGTTGTGATCACGAAGAAGCAAAAAGGCGACGGTCAGCTTGATCAGTGGCTGAGAGATTTTGTCGAATCAGGTGATACTGGAATGACGACTGATGAAATCATGCAGATGACTCACGGAGAATAATAATGATTTTGGTCGATACAAAGGTCATTCTCGACTTGATCAATGACGATCCTGAGTGGCGAACATGGTCAATTTCTCAGCTTTCGGCACTCGGCAAGAGCCAGGAACTCTGGATCAATGTCATGATCTATACGAAACTGCTTCCGGCCTATTCAAGTGAGGAAAGATTGAAACGATATCTGAGAGCGAGCCCGTTTATTCGTAAACCACTTCCCTATTCCGCAGGTGGTCCAAGCGCCCGTGCTTTTGCCGAATATCGAAAAAAAGGAGGCGTGAAAACAGCGCAGCTCCCTGATTTTTTCATCGGAGCGCATGCCGAGGCTGAAGGGCTAACGATCCTGACACGCGATGCTAAACGATATCGGACCTATTTCCCGAAGGTGGAATTGGTTTGCCCAAGTTGACTGCGATCCCGCCAACGACCATGAAGTGAATCTCAGCTCGGGCGAGGCGCACCCGCAATTTTTCGAAGAGCTTACTCTCCACACCCTCGCCGCGTCCCGGTCTCAAGATAGAGAAGGGCCTTTTGGTAACTGGCTCCGGTGAGAAAGTGGTCCAGATTCCCATCAATCTCAATCCGGTGCGCTTCATGCCAGGAAACGATTGCTTCGCTCACCCTCTTGAGCGCTTCAAGGTGACCCGCGGGATTACGGTCACGGAATCCATGATCGGCAATCACGGCAGTCCGGGCTTCGAGGAGCTTGGCTAAATCAGGGAAGTTCATGAGAAAAGACTCTTAAGTTTTCTGTTAAAAACAAGCTTCCGATCACTGAACTCGAAAAGGGTCAATTCCTGCTATGAGGTTGGGCAAGTCTGGGTGCGCTATTTTTTCGCTTTATAATCGTCTGGTAGTTGAAACGAAAAACTCACTTCCTAGAACGTGACTTCTGAATATTCATCCATGCCCAGATCAGCAATTCTTTCCAATCTCGATACGACGAGACTTCCAATCTTTGAGGATTTGTTTATCCAAAGGGCCTCATGAAAAGTTTTCCCCTTTTTCTCCTCACCCTTGTGTGTCTTGTCAGCAGTGGCTCAGGAAAAATCCACCACGCCTGGACCCTCGCCAGCGAAGTCTTCGCCACCGCCAAACCGGCCCAGTCCGATCGCTCACCGAAAGCCCAAGTGGCCGCGGCCAAGGCCTTCCTCGACACCCTTTCTGGTGCCGAGAAAAAGCAAGCGCTCCTCCCTCTCGATGACCCCGAGCGCCAAAAATGGACCAACGTCCCCACCAAAGCAAACGACGGAGGAATCCGCCTCGGCGATCTCACCCGCCCCCAGCTCGAAAAAGCCGTCGCCTTCCTCTCCACTGTCCTGAGCGAAAACGGCTACCTCATGGCCCGCAACATCATGATGGCCGACGACTTACTCCTCCGCAACGAAGCCCAGGCAAAACGCCGCGGCGGATTCGGCTCCGCAAACTTCTGGATCGCCATCTTTGGAGCCCCTTCGGAAACGAAACCCTGGGGCGTCCAGTGGGATGGCCATCATGTCGCGGTCAATCTCGCCATCGTCGGTGAAAAGATGACCCTCTCCCCCGCCTTCATCGGCACCCAGCCTCACAAATTCATGCTTGGAAAAGAGGAGATCATTCCCATGGAAAACGAAATTGCCTGGGCCATCGAATTCATGAAGAGCCTCGATGACAAACAACGCGTCCAAGCAATCATCGGAACCAAGCGCGGACGCATGCAAGCTGGAGCGGGCAAAGACGGTGTCATCCCCGAAGCAAAAGGCCTCCCTTGCAAAAACCTTACCGATGCCCAACACGCACTTCTTTTGAAACTCGTCGGCCTCTGGGTCGATGACCTCCCCGCAAAACCCGCCAAGGCCCGCATGAAGGAGCTTGATACCCAGCTCAAGAAGGCCCACTTCGCTTGGTATGGCCCTTTCACTCCGAAAAGCGATGCCTCCTACCATCTCATCGGCCCCGACGTCATCGTAGAATACACCGGCCAGGATCTCGGCGGAAACCCGCTCGACCACATCCACTCGATCTACCGCAATCCAAAGAACGAATACGGCGCAAAGTGGATCAAGAAATAGCCCGATTTCATTTTGGAGGCTTCCAGCCCGAGATTATGAACCTCTAAATCACTGGCTTCCTTTTCTTTCTCGGCATCTTTGTCCTGATCGGACTCTGGTCGACAAAGCAGCAATGAAGCAGCCGCTCCGACTACCGTCTCGCCCATTCTCACCGCACTTTCCACTACCGCGACCAAGAATTATTCAATCTCCCGCAGTAATTGTAAAGATTAGTTACGATACCGTGATTGCCGAACGCGATACCCGCATCGCTCAAGACCAGATCCGTACCAAGTCAGTGGATGACACCGTAGGTTAGGGTGTCTGGGCTAAGCCATGAGTGATTAATGTCTTTGTAGGAAGAATCAGTGAATCTCTCGATCTGGATTTCAAGTTGATCTCGTAAGACTTCAAAATTGCCAAGTTTGTGGCGGGCATTGTGGAACATTTCTTGTTCCGTTCGTGGGAGTGATTCGAGGTCGTCGAAGTGTTGGATATGGTAATTCTTGACGAAGATGGCGAGCTTTTCAGGAAGG
>JBLIDI010000169.1:0-9333 GCA_047634075.1 Akkermansiaceae bacterium | reverse complement strand
ACGGTCGACGAATACCTCGCTTCCTCCCGCTGGAAACGCTTTGCCTACCGCGTCGTCAGGAATCCTTTCATCCTCTTCGTTTTTGCTCCCCCGATCCTTTTCGTGATTCGGGAGCGCTTCTCCAGCGCCGGCGCAAAGCCACAACAACGGAGGTCGATCTGGCAGATGAATCTCACCATCGGCCTGCTCTCGCTTGCTCTGATCTCGATTTACGGCTGGCTCCCCTTCCTCTTCATTCAAGCCACCACGATTTTAATCGCTTCGATTTCAGGGGTCTGGCTCTTCTACGTCCAACACCAATTCGAAGGCGTCTATTGGGAACGAGAAGACGACTGGGATTTCACAAGCGCCGCTCTCGAAGGAAGCTCTTTTTACAAGCTCCCCAAAGTCCTCCAATGGTTTTCCGGAAACATCGGCTTCCACCACATCCACCACCTCAGCTCGCGCATCCCCAACTACAATCTCGAGGCCTGCCACCAGTCCCACGAGATCTTTAGAAACGTCGAGCCTCTGACCTTCTTGAAAGGTTTTAAGTCCCTGAGCTTTCGTCTCTGGGATGAAAAGAAACAAGAACTCGTCAGCTTCAAGCGCATCAAAGGAAACGTCCGTTCCGCCGCCACCGCCTCGTAGCGGTATTCTTGTTCCCCCATGAAAGGCACCAGTGAACCGGCGCTCCCACCAATAAGATTGACGATCTTCCTCGACGATATTTCAGCAAATTGGAGACGCTCTCGGTAAGAATGTCATACGCTTCGCCCGCGCTAAGGCTCACCACAAAGCGAGAGGACGACCACCCTGGGGTGAAGCCACTGCCCCCGTAACCGCCCCGGATCAACCGGCTTTCATTAGGAGAATTGTTGGGAGCTACGGGCGTGCCACTCTCAGGCGATAAAATCGCTTTCCCTGTGCCTCGCCGACGAGATCAGCCACATGGGTGAACGAGGCGTCCGGATTTGGAGCGCTCTCAGCTGCAACCGTGAAATCACCCGGAGTAGTGACCCGATTCCAATGATTGGCATCGCTACTGACTTCAATCCCGTCTCCATCCGCATCCGCAGTATCGCCTGAGATTTGGGGATGGGCCTGCTCCGCTGTTAAGAAAAAGAGATCCAGAAAGCTTTGAGAAAATTCCTCCACCGCTACCTCGCGAAACACCTTCTGTCCGTGACGACCGCTCTCATCGACCGCCTGCAATTCCAGGAGGAGCGATTCCCCAGCGACCGGAGTGACAGTGTCCGCCTCATGAGTGAGATTGATTGCGAGGGTGCCGTCTCCCAGCAAGGAACCCGAGGAGATCGGCGCTTCCGCACGGTAAATCACAAACGCCACCCGGTTGAGCGTCCGTGTTCCAGATTCGGGATTAAGGAACACGCGATGGGTCACCTGACCCCACCTTCCCGCGGTATTTCGGAAAGGAACGCCCAGAAGGTTGGCCCCGGCCGGCAGTTCAAAAAGTGACACGGTTAACGTGGACTCAAAGGTCGAGTCACCCATTCCGCCTAATGGAATCCCTGATCCTGCCCCCGGGTCGTCATTGAAAAAGTACTCTCCTCGCCCCTTCTCCGGGGTCTCCATCGATAAACCATTGTCCTCCCACCAAGGAGGCCGCGGGTAACGAGGCTGCCGTGAGACCCAGGAACATCCAGGCCGCAACCCACGTTTTCAAAATTTTCATAACCACTTTCTAAAAAGTTCCAGCAAATTAATCCCGGGCGACGGCCTCGACCTTAAAGCGTAACCCAGTCGTCGGGTTTGCGGAAAGAATCTCCAGTTTCTGGATCAGGGGAATCGCGGGAACACCGCCCCACTCGAAGGGCGTCGGTCCTCCGAACATTCCGAGATCTTCACCATCTTCACCGGCAGCGATGGCTGGAGAATCGGCCTTAAGAACGAAACCCTCCTCAAAAACAGCGATCGTGGCCGTGATATTTCCGTTATTCGCCGAATGAGCGGGGACACCGTAGTGCGGATCACCCACGATGAGACAATGATGTAACCTTGCGCCACGAGAGAAATAGGAATAATCGGCGGAATACTAGGTTCCCGACCACTTCTCAAGATCAGAACTCACAGAGAGTTGGGAGGTCAATGGCCTCGAAATGGGGACTCCCGTGGATCTTCCGCTTCGACTTGTTTAATTTTTCGGAGTCAGATCGCATAGGATCGTGGCACGATTGCAGGGCCGCGCGGGCTAGGACAATTCCTCGATCTGCCCGTCGTTATTCAGATGGATCAAGTTGGCGGCGGGTTCACGCGGGAGCCCAGGCATCGTCATGAGATTTCCGCAAACCGCGACCAGGAATTCGGCGCCATGGCAGAGCCGAACTTCCCGAATGGGTATTTCAAAATCGGTCGGAGCTCCGGTCTTTTTTGGATCGCTTGAAAAACTGTATTGCGTCTTGGCGATACAGACCGGGAAGTGACCGTAGCCCTCTTTCTGATAGCGCTCGATTTGGCGCCGAACTGTCTCGTCCGCGACGATCCGGTCGGCCCGGTAGATTTCACGGGCTACCGTTTCGAGCTTTTCCCAAAGGCCCATCTCATCGGGATAGAGAGGCTTGAAACTGGTTTCATTTTTTTCAATTACCTCCACGACCGCTTCCGCCAATTCCAGCGCACCGGCACCGCCGTCGGACCAGTGGGTGCAGGCGATGGTCCTGACGCCGAGATCAGCAGCAGCCGCGCGCACCACATCAACTTCGGCATCAGCGTCTGTTTCAAAACGATTGATCGCCACCACCGGGGTGATTCCGAATTTCTTAAGATTTTCGAGATGACGTTCAAGGTTACAGAGTCCGGCTTGCACCGCTTCGGTATTTTCGAGATTGAGCGTGTCCAGTTTCGCCCCTCCGTGAAATTTCAAGGCCCGGATCGTCGCCACAACGACGACGCAGTCGGGTTTGAAACCAGTTTTCCGACATTTGATATCCAGAAATTTCTCGGCTCCAAGATCAGCTCCAAAGCCCGCCTCGGTCACGACGTAATCAGCCAGCTTCAGCGCGGTCCGGGTGGCGATTACGGAATTACAACCATGGGCAATATTGGCAAAAGGGCCACCATGGAGAAAGACCGGATTGTTTTCCAGCGTCTGAACGAGATTGGGATTGAAGGCATCCTTCAAAAGCACCGTCATTGATCCCACCCCTTGCAAGTCTTTGGCGTAGATTGGCTTCCGCTTTCGGGTATAGCCAATGATGATTTGGCCCATCCTCCGTTCGAGATCCCCAAGGTCCTCCGCGAGGCAGAAAATTGCCATGATTTCGGAAGCAGCTGTGATATCAAAGCCATCCTGACGGGGGACTCCGTTGCCGACGCCACCCAGTCCCACCGTAATCTCGCGGAGAGCCCGGTCGTTCATATCAATCACCCGTTTCCAGGTGATCCTTCGCTGATCAATTTCCAGTTCATTACCCCAGTGAAGATGGTTATCGATGAGGGCCGAGAGAAGATTATGGGCGGTCGAGATCGCGTGAAAGTCTCCCGTAAAATGAAGGTTAATTTCCTCCATCGGCATCACCTGGGCGTATCCCCCTCCAGCGGCCCCGCCCTTCATCCCAAAGCATGGCCCTAGAGAAGGCTCCCGCAATACCGTGGCCGCTTTTTTGCCGAGGAGCCCGAGCCCGTCACCCAACCCGACCGAGGTGGTCGTTTTCCCCTCGCCGGCCGGAGTAGGGCTAATGGCGGTCACGAGGATAAGTTTCCCATCGGGACGATCCGCCAAAGTCCGGATCCAGTTCCCATCGATCTTGGCGATGTGATGGCCATGCCGGTGGAGTTGATCATCGGGAATTCCCAACTGCTCCGCCACTTCGTGGATTGGAAGCATGGGGGCGGCACGGGCGATTTCAAGGTCGGTCTTGGCGGGCGTCTGACTCACTACGATTAGTTGTAGGCTAGTATCGCGACACCGCAAGTCACCACCACCCAAGCGCCCTATCGGCGATGCTCCGACTGCGAAATGAGTGGCGGTATTCAGACCCGCTCGAGTTTAAGAGGATAGGTCTTTCCCGAGGCGAACTGGGCGACGTAGTAATGATCGCCGTCCCGATGGATCTGGCGCGGGTTGCCACCGGGGAGCGGGATGCGCCCGAGTTCCTTACCGGTGGAATCCAGACGCATGAGGTAGTGTTGGTCGCTCATGGCAATGAGGAGCGAATCCTGGTCGACGATACCGCCGTGCGGCCCCCAGTGGGAGATACCGCCTGCTTGGCCCCCGAAGTGATTGATCTGCTTGCCGGTGGCATCAAAGTGCTGGATATAGTCTTGGCCATAGCCATCGAGGACAAAGAACTCACCGTTCTCCTTGTGCAGGGTCCACGAGGGTCGGTATTGCTCGGACTTCTCGGACTTCCCCGACTTCGCGGGCCATCCCCACTGCTCCAGAACCTCGCCATCGAGGGTCGTCTTGAACACGATGTGGCGCTTGAGATCGGTGAGGAAGAGGATTTAAGGAAGGAACGGCGGGTGCGGGGAATCATGACGCAGGGCGGAAGCCTACCGTAAGAAACAGCTGGGATCAAAGGTGGAATTGGGAAGTCAGGCGGAGACCAGCAAGAGCAGTCGCCAAGGCTTCTAATCTCTCAAAAATTTAGAGCGCCTCCACCCCCGCATAACCAAACCCAGGGCCGCTCAGGGTGCTGAGATCGAGGACCCCGTCACGCCTTTGATAAAGCCCGGGATGCACCTTGAGAAACTCCGCCGAAGCTTCGGGGTAAAACTGCATGGCATTGCTCTCCACTCCACAAATCGTCCCGGCATAAGCTGCCAGCAACACGTGCGGCACCTGTGCCAAGCGCGGATTGGTCAAGTCCTGCACCATCAGAGTCATGTCATGTTCCTTAGCCCAAGAGAGACTCAAAATGGCCCCCGTCAGCGTCTTGCAGGTTTTCAAAGCAACACTCGTCCACCCCAAATCACGACCTAGCCGCACGAACCGCCAGTCGTGCGCGCTCTCATCCATGAAGAGAGGTTTACGCGCGCTGACAGAATGCACCTCGATCTGGTTTTCCTCCAAATCATAAGGAAAGGGCTGCTCGACATAAACAATGCGTTCGTAAATCTCGGCATGATGCGCCGCGATCCGATCGAGAATCTCATTCACGTAAGCCGGGTCGGTCACCATGCAATTAAAGTCCGTGGTGAGATGCGTGACCCCTTCCTCAAGCGAGATTTTTCCAATCTCGACGAGCCGCTCGAAGTCCCACTCCAGATCATTCCCACGCAGCTTGATCTTGAGACACCTCAAGCCATCACGCCGGATCCAATCACGAAGTAAAACAGGATAACCATCATCCGGCTCATCGCCCTTGAGCTCGGATTCCTTGATCGGATCAAGTCCACCCACCAAGTGCCAAACCGGCTGCTTCATCTCTGGAACCACGAAGTAATCCGCCGGATATTTCCCGACAAACTTTTCGGCCGGCTCGAGGAAATGGCTCAGATCCTTCTCCCCTAGCCACTTTTGATCGAGACACTCGAAGGCCCCGACGTCGTGCAATTTCCCAAAAGCATCATAGAGCGCGAGATCGAAAGCCGACAAACAAACCAAGGCGGCCAAGTGTGGCATATGCGCCGCCTCGCTCAGGCTCTCATTTTCATCCACCAAACGGTCATGCAAACGATCCTCGATATAGCGATGACCGATCACGAAGGGATGGCCTTCCTCGAGATGCTTTGCGAGATCAACTCGAAGCACTTCACAAAACTCCCGCAGTCGATCCTCGCGTTCTTGATAACCGAGCGTGGAAGGCCAAACCCAAGCCACACTGAGCGGAGTCTCGGCCCAACCCATCGCGCTCCGATCACCGGACTCCACTTCAATCCCGACGCGCGCACAGGTCACCTCGGTCAGAGTCTGATCACCAAACTTCAACGGCACTCGGGTCACGACCGGGACAAAAGAGAGCGAAATGTGTTTAACTTTCATAGACGGGAGGAAAAGTGATCCACCCGCCCGCGAACATCAACCTTCGTTCTTCGCACCGGTGAGCGTCTTCGTGATGGTCCGGCAAATCCGCAGAAAATCCTCCTCGACCATCGTGAGCTGGCGCCCTTCATGACAGAGCAATCCCCAAGAACGTCGCCGCGTCGCAATCCCGAGCGGAATCGCAACCAACTCGCCCGAATCGATCTCATCCTGCGCCACCCAGGGCGCCACAATTCCGACACCAACGCCCACCTTGGCCATCTTCTTGATCGCACCCATATCCCCGAGACTCAGGCTGGGACGCAATCGCACCCCTGCTTCCTCGAAGGAGGCTTTCAAAAAACGATACGTCTCACTGGCACGAGCATAGACTAGGAAGGACTCCTTCCCGACCTCGTCCTTATCCACCGAACCAGCCTTGGCCCACGGGTGCTCGGGCGAGACCACAAAGACCAACTCATCGTCAAACATCTTGTCAAATCGGGTCCACGTCGGTTGGCGCCCTCCCATTCCCAGAACCAAATCGATCTCGCTGCGATCTAGGACGTCGATCAAATCCGAAGTATCCCCGGACTCAATGTGAATCTCACAGCGTGGATAAAGCTCACGAAATTTCTGCAACACCGAGGGCAATAAATAGGTGCACAGAGTGTGAGTGGCACCCACTCGAAGCCGCCCTTGACCCCAGCGCTTCAGAAGACTCAGCTCCTCCTGCGCCTTCTCAAGTTCAGCAATCGCAGCCTTAAATCGGCGGAGTAAAATGGTCCCATTCTGCGAAAGCGCCACCCGCTTGCCAGCGCGCTCCACCAGCTTGCTGTCGAGCTGTGTCTCTAGGGCGCGGATGGAGTGACTCACGGCCGACTGCGTGACACCCAGCCGCTCGGCAGCCTTGGTAAAACTCTCGGTCTCAGCAACCGCCACCAGTGACCTCACCTGTCTTAAATCTGGAAGTTCTGTCATTTGTGAACATCATGAGCAGAGCGCATACCAACTCTCAATCCGTTAGATCAAAGGAGCAGATTGTCCCTCAGCGACGACCTCGTCCTCCAAATACGCTTCTTCTAGGATTTCGGCGCACCAATCATACTTTGGGGCAAGATAAGTTAAGATCCGGTAGGCCATGACCTGCTGAAGAGGAAACTGAGACCAGATCAGCTCCCCGAGATGCCTCCAATCATCGGCCACAAAAAGCGCAGGCTTCTCCAACGCCGCGATCGTCTCTTGGGAGAGTAAGAGACACCTCTCAAAATCAGGGTCCTTTGGAGCAGGACTCACTTCGTATAATTTGAGTGCGATCCCTTTTGCCCCACTGAGTTCGCAGGTTGATTTCGCCCTCCGCGCCAGATCTTTTCCAAAACCCTGCAAGACCGCGAGTCGCTCCTGATTCTCATCGTATCCTTTACCCATAACCTCGGAGCCCAAGATGGAGATTCCCCTTTTCAAAAACAACCTGATTCTGCCGCCTGAACGGCTTTCGCATAAGGAAGCTCCATATTGGATTCTCCCATCATCCCTCCCGACGACCACGATGGCATCTCAAATATCCTCAATCTGGGAAGCCCTTAAAGCGGATCCTTTGTTTCAAGCCCTCAGCAAAGCCGGACAAGCCAACTACCTAATTCTCGCTGACCTTGAGCGCCCTCTCGTAGAAGCCCTCGCCAAAGTCGATTGGAGTGATTCCTCCCACCACCTCCTTCATCGGAAAGAGTGATAGTAGACGACAGTTTGAACTTTATCGCTGGAACCTTGATCCAACCCGAGATCTCAAGCGTCTTTCTCACTTTCGATTGAACGCGGAGGGGCGGCATTCTATCTGACACCCCTCGAGATCCTTCAATGAGAAGCGCTTGCTAAGCAAAGCGCTCTTTCACGAGCAGGCTGATCTTCTGAAACTTGCCCAGCCTGTAGCGGCGGTCAAAGACGCGGAAGTTATCCTCGCGCATTTTCTCGAGAAGAGTGTGGTAGATGCGGTGCATCACGCGGGGGGCAAGGAGTGCCTTGTGATCCTCAGGCGGTAGGAGCTCGGAAGCCTTCGCATAGAGTTCCTCACAGCGATCGGCCTGGTAAGCCATGAAGGCCATGAAGCGGTCATCGTGAACACGCCCGATGAGGTCATGCTCGCTGTATTGAAAGCGGGTCAAATCATGGAGGGGCACGTAAATGCGGTCCCCATTGGTAAGATCCTCACCGATGTCGCGCAGGATATTGGTGAGCTGAAGGGCATCTCCAAGTGCGATGGCATAATCATGGGCGCGTTCCGGATCAGCGGCAAAAAGCGGCAGACAAACCAAGCCGACCGAGGACGCAACGCGGTAGGTGTATTTTTGGAGGTCCTCCCACGTGTCGAAACGTTGCGCATGAAGGTCCATCTGGCAGCCTTCGATGACATTGGTAAAATACTCGGAGGGAATCTTGTAACGGTGCCGTACTTTAAGAATCTCACCTTGGAGGCCAAGCAAGCCTAGGACGGGATTGACAGTGTCCTCAGCAAAGATCGCTTTCCATCCGGCCAGACCTTTTTCCTTTTCCGCAATGGGAAGATCGAGGTCATCGGCGAGATCATCGATCACCCGACAAAAAGCATAGAAACTGACAAGGTGCTCCCGCCGGTCGGCAGGAACGCACTTCAGGGCAAAGGCGAGATTGGACTTCGCCTTGCGGGTTATCTCAGCTGAGGTCGGGTCGGAGGACATCCGGGACTATTTAATGATCCCCCAATGCCCGCTATTGAAGGGCCAGAGCGAAATGAAGGCCGGCCCCACGAGATTGTATTGCTTCACCGTTCCCCAGTAGCGGGAATCAAGACTGCTCCGGGAATTATCTCCCAAGGCAAAAAACTCACGGTAGTTGTTCCCCTTTTTAGGATCATCATTGAGATGGAAGGTAAAGTTGGGATCCTCAAACTCAGACCTTTGGCTGCTTCCTCTCGGGTTGGTATACCCGGTGTAGGGATACCCCTTCGAATCAGGCTCCTGGCTCATGACCCTCCTCAAGGTATCCTCCTTCGCCAAATCCCCGTTGATGTAGAGTTCGGGGTAGCGAATCTGAACGTCATCACCAGGAACGGCTGCGAGGCGCTTGATATAGTGGGTGCCCGCCTGTTGGCTCGAGAGATTCTGGGGGCCATTGGTGGGAATATCGCGGGTGTCAAAGACGAACGACTCACCTCGCTTGGGTTGGCGGAAGTGATAAGAAACCTTATCGACGAGGACGAGATCACCGGAGGTCAAGTAGCCTTGAAAGATAGGATCGCCTTTTTTAAAGTGAGGGGTTTTTCTTTCTTTCTTTCGATTGAGGGCCCTTGCGACCGTTTCAATCTGAGCGGCCTCGTTCAAGGGACTGCCGATGACAACGGTGCTCCCGTCTTCAAAGATGATCTCGGTTCGTGAGAAAAGGAAGAAGCTGGC
>JBLIDI010000168.1:0-9339 GCA_047634075.1 Akkermansiaceae bacterium | reverse complement strand
AAAAAGATGACGGCGCCTTTTCAAGATCGTATCCGTCAAGGCGACCCCGTAGTCGCAATCAGCCCGGACAACGAGGTCACCCTAGCCTCAGGAAAACGCGAGACCTTTGATCGCGTCATCAGCGCCGCTCACGGAGATCAAGCCCTCAAGCTGCTGGACCAACCCACGAAATTGGAGAGCGAAATCCTCACGGCCTTCCCCTACCAACCCAACAAGGCCGTCCTTCACACCGATGAGCAATTCATGCCCAAGTCACGACGCTGTTGGGCCTCTTGGAATTACCGCACCGATCGGGGTAACCATTCCACGATCTACTGGATGAATCGTCTCCAGGGGGCCCAGGCTCCAAAGAATTTTTTCGTCTCAATCAATCCTTCAACGCCAATCGAGAAGGAGCATATCATCAAGGAACTCGACTACGAGCATCCCCTTCTCGACCTCACCAGCATTGCGGCCCAGAAGCGCATCCCCGAACTCCATGCCGCCGGAACAAATCGCTACTTCTGCGGAGCGTGGCAACGCTACGGGTTCCACGAGGACGGCCTCTTTTCGGCGGTGCAACTCTGTGAAGCAATCATGGGAAGGAGTCCGTGGTCATGAGCGCCGGCCTCTACGAGTGCGACGTCATGCACCGCCGACTGAAGCCAGCACAGAAACGCTTCAACTACCGCATCTTCATGCTCAGCGTCGATCTGGCAGCCTTGCCGAAAGTCCCCCTCCTGGGACTGAACCGCTTCAATCTTTTTTCTCTGAACGATCGCGATCACGTCGATCTCGGAAAGCCCGGCGGTATCCGAGCCAATCTCATGGCATGGATGGAGGAAAAAAAAATCGAATGCCCACAGAATGCCCGCATCCGGCTTGTGACCCTTCCCCGCGTTCTCGGCTACGCCTTTAATCCGGTCTCCTTTTACTACCTGACTTCGGTCGAAGGCACCCCGCTCTTCGCCATCGCCGAAGTCTGCAATACCTATCACGAGATGAAGCTTTATCACATCGATGGCCGGAAAGACGGTTCCTGGCAAAGCCAGATTGCCAAGGATTTCTATGTTTCTCCTTTCTCAGATGTGCGGGACTTCTTCGACTTCCGCCTCGGGGCGCCGGGTCAGAAGTGGCACATCAAGATCAACACCCTTGATCAGGAGGGCGTCACGCTGATGTCCTCCATCGAAGGCCACAAGGTTCCGCTGAGCACCGCACGGCTCCTCTGGTTTGGGTTTAAATATCCTTTTCTTTCGCTAAAAGTTATCTTCATGATTCACTGGCAGGCTCTTAAGCTTTGGTTGCGAAAAGTCCCATACTTCCCTAAAGGCAAGAACCGAGAGTCACAACGAGACGTCCTCCGCCCCCACCCTTCACTGACTTCCACCGATGAGTAATTCCACCCTCCCGATTCAATACGGATTCCCCGAACGCATGGTTGTTGGTCTCCTCGCCAAGATGCCCGAGGGCCGCCTACAAATGACCTATGCCGATGGCAAAGTCCGCGATTTTGGAAACCCCGACCTCGAAGTCTCGGCCTCGGTCAAAATTAACGATGACCGGGAGTTCTTCAAGCGGTGCGCCTTTTATGGGAACATCGGGATGGGCGAAGCCTACACCGACGGCCTCTGGGATACTCCCGACATTCGCGCCGTCATCAGCTGGTTCATCACAAACATGCAAGCCTTGCAGGGAGCGGACACTTCGTCCGACAAACTTCCCGGGGTGGGCCTGCTCAAAGTAGTGAATTGGTTCCGCCATCTCCGCCGTGCCAATACGGTCGGGAACAGTCGCCGTAACATTTCGGAACACTACGATCTCGGCAACGAATTCTACGGCCTTTGGCTCGACGCCACTATGACTTATTCCTGCGCGAAATTCGAAGACTCTGAACAGGAATTCGAAGACGCCCAGAACGCAAAATACGAGGCCCTTTGCCAAAAACTCAAACTCAAAGCGACAGATCACGTCCTAGAAATCGGATGTGGCTGGGGAGGCTTCGGCACCTACGCGGCCAAGACCTACGACTGTCGTGTCACCGGAGTGACGATCTCGGAGGAGCAGGCCAAGTTTGCCCGAGAGCGCGTAAAACGCGAAGGCGTTGAGGATAAGTTCGAGATCCGTATTCAGGATTACCGCCACATCGAGGGGCAGTTCGATAAGATTGTCTCCATCGAAATGATCGAGGCTGTCGGAGACAAGTTTCACAAGTCCTTCTTTGCAAAATGCCACGAGGTCCTTGCCCCCGATGGCATCATGGCCCTGCAAATGATTACCGTCCCGGACAATCGCTACGAAAGCCTCACCAAAGGAGTTGATTGGATTCAAAAAACGATTTTCCCCGGGTCATTGCTGATGAGCGTGGGCCGGGTCAATGAAGTCCTTGTCAAAACCAGCGACCTCTTCCTCCACGATCTTGAAGACTTCGGGGCCTTCTACGTCCGCACTCTCGACAATTGGCATGATCGCTTTAATGCCGCCAAGGAATCACTCCTCAAACTCGGTTTTGACGAACCCTTCATGCGGACGTGGAACTATTATCTTAAATACTGTCAAGCAGGCTTTGCGACCTGTAACATTTCCGTGGTGCAAGCGGTTTACACCCGCCCTAATAATCCGGCCCTAATGGTGTGAACGAAGAGACTGACAAAAAGGATCCCTGGTGGAAAAGGTGGTTCGTTCACCCGATTACCAAACAACTCACCCAAGGGATCAGCGCCGATAAATTGGCTTGGACCATCTCCATCGGTTGTGCGCTGGGGATCTTCCCCGTGATGGGGACAACCTCGGTGGTCTGCTTTCTCGCTGCGGCTTACTGGCGGCTGAACCAACCGGTCATCCAAGTGGTCTGTCACACTCTTTGGCCTGCCCACCTTGCCCTGATCCTCCCCTTTATCACGCTCGGGCAATGGATCCATGGCGACGCGCTCATCACCATCTCGATCCCCACTCTTCTAAAGGAGTTTTTTGCGAGCCCTTGGCAATTTGCCCAAGATTACTGGCTGGCCGCCTGCCAAGGAGTCGTCGCTTGGTTCATCATTGCGGTTCCTCTCGTCTTCATCGTCCGTGCCATCACCCTCCCACTTTTAAAAGTAACGGCGGCCCGTATTGAGAAACGAAAGGAGGTGCGAGCGTGAATGATTTCACACTTTTCGGGATCGTGGCGGCCTTCGTCATTCTCGATTTTGGGGTCGGATGGTGGTTCGGCGGGAAGATCAAGAACTACTCACTCGTCGACGCCCTCTGGGCCGGGTGGATCGGCTTGGCGGGCCTGATCTACGGTGTCTTTGGAAATGGTGATCTCCCAAAGCGAATCGCGGCGGGGGCGATCGCCGTAACTTGGGGATTTCGCCTCGCCTACCATCTCCAAAAGCGCATTCGCAAGCACCACCCGGAGGAGGACTCGCGCTACCAAAAGCTTCGCGAAATCTGGGAAGGTCGCGTTCCGTCCGCCTTCTTTTGGTTTTTTCAAGCGCAAGCCATCTCGGTCCTCCTGCTCTCACTCCCCTATTTTTTGGTCGCCCGTGATTCCTCTCCTTGGGGGATTTTCGAAAGCTTGGGACTCGCGGTGGTCATCATCGGAATCCTTGGCGAAATTCTCTCCGATCACCAAATGGCTCGCTTCAAGGAAAGGGATCATCGCTCCAGTTCGGTGTGTCGGGAGGGCTTGTGGAAGTATTCCCGCCACCCCAATTACTTTTTTGAAATGGTGCTCTGGATCGGGATCTACCTCTTCGCCTGCGGATCGGCCTGGGGCTGGCTGACCTTTTTTGCACCGGTAACGATCACCTATCTCCTCCTCAAGGTCACCGGCATTCCTCCGACCGAAGCTTCGGCGGTACAGCGTAAGGGCAACGCCTACCGCGACTATCAACGCACCACCAGCGCCTTTATTCCCCTTCCACCAAAATCATGATCAACATCGACGACCTCCTCGCCAAGGACATCATCCCCGATGCTCTCGTCCGAATCGGCATTCGTGCGCGTCTCAAAGACACTCTCAAACCCTTTGAAAAACTCGACTGCGAGGGACGCCAGGAAATGATCATGAAGCACGTCCGTGAATTGAAGGACAGCCCGATCGCAATCGCGACGGAAGAGGCCAATGAGCAACACTACGAACTTCCGACGGCATTTTTCGAAAAGGTCCTGGGACCCCATTTGAAGTATAGCTCCGGCTACTGGGACCACGGCACGACCGACATCGAGACCTCTGAGGCCCGCATGTTGAAACTCACTTGCGAGCGCGCCGGACTCGAAGACGGACACCGTATTCTTGAACTTGGTTGCGGCTGGGGCTCACTCACCCTTTGGATGGCCAAAGAATTCTCTAATTCTAAAATCACCGCTGTTTCAAACTCTCGAACCCAGCGCGCGCACATTGAAGGTCAGGCAGAGAAAAGAGGCCTTACGAATATCGAGGTCAAAACCGTCAACATGATTTCATATGAGGGCGAGGGCGAAAGTGTCTTCGATCGAGCCGTCTCCGTAGAAATGTTCGAGCACATGAAAAACTACCAACTCCTCCTCGAACGCATCTCCAAGTGGCTCAAGCCGGGCGGAAAACTCTTCGTCCATATCTTTACCCACCGCGAGTATGCCTATCATTACGAGGCCAAGGACGAGAGCGATTGGATGGCGCGCTACTTCTTTACGGGCGGCCAAATGCCTTCCGACGATCTCCTGCTCTACTTTCAGGATCAGCTTTCCATCGAGGATCACTGGCAGGTCAGCGGGACTCACTATCAGAAAACCTCGGAAGCCTGGCTCACCCGGATGGATGCTGCCAGCAAGGAACTGAAGCCACTCATCGCGGCAACCTATGGTGAGGCTGAGGCCACGAAATGGTGGGCCTGGTGGCGCTCCTTCTTCATGGCTTGCGCCGAGCTCTGGGGTTATCAAGGGGGCGACGAATGGCTCGTCTCGCACTACCGTTTTATAAATTCCAAGTAGTTCCTAATTATCGGAACCCGTGGGTCGGGGGGCCGGAATTGCTTCGCAGGCTTCGCGCCAATTCTCGAAGTTCCAGCGATTGGGAAAGCCAGTGCATTGGTAGGGTTTAACATCCTGAAGGCGGCAATCGATGCCGTCCAACATGATGCACTCAGTGGATCCTTCCTTATCGATCAGGGAAAGCCCCTGACGATTATCGCGAAGGCGGGTGTATTTATGCACAAATTCAAGCGGAGAAATTTTTAGAAACTCCGCCATTTTTTCGACATCGTTATCGGCAAGGACGACGTCCCCTTCCCACTTGCAGCAATTGGTGCAGCGCTGGCATTGGAACCAAACGCCTTCGTTATCCTCGACCATCTCTTACCGCTCTACTTTCCGGTCATGCCACGGCGATAAACCTCGACCACCTTGAGAAAGCCCTGCCACTTCGCGCCGGGGCGTCCATTCGACAGGAGAAAATGTGGACAGTTTTTATTGGCGGGCTTCTTCCCATGGCGCGGCCAATTGTAGTGAGGGACTACGCGGGAGACCGGGAGTTTGTGTTTCACACATAGCCAGGCTGCTAATTTCGCGGTCCGCTCGAGCGTATCGCTCCGGCTGTTCCCCGGATGCTCGCACATTTCGATCCCGATGCTGTAGCGATTACCCGGGCCATCGTAGTCAGCGTGATTGCCGCGCTCACTGGTAGGCAAGTGTTGAACCGCGCGATCTTCATCGACGGTATAATGCCAAGAAAGCCGACCCAGGGCTCCGTTTTTGAGAGCCTTGGAATGCCTCAGAGCATCTGCGCCCCGACTCCAGTTTTGTGTCGAGTGAATCGTGACGTATCGGGGTGACATACTCTTCCGAGAGCGACCACGCGCTGAGTAAGAAAGAAAATCCCGCTGGACATTAACCTGCTTGTAAAGTGACGAAGAACTCGTCGAAGAGCTTCGACTTGTCGACTGGCTTCGAATCATGGGGTCGCGACCAAGGGATGCCGTGGATGGCCCCGCCGGAGTAACGGTGCG
This sequence comes from Akkermansiaceae bacterium, assembly GCA_047634075.1. GTDB lineage: Bacteria > Verrucomicrobiota > Verrucomicrobiia > Verrucomicrobiales > Akkermansiaceae > SW10. The sequence continues at coordinate 3,391 of JBLIDI010000168.1, read as the reverse complement.
GCCATAGACCTCTTTCCAAGTTGTTGCCCGACGATCATCGGTGCGACTATGGATTCCCGTATAGGGGTTCCGGGTGCTTGCCCAATAGGGAGTGTAGGCATCACTCACGCTGACGATAGGCGGATCAGCGGAACAGGCGACAAAGAGCGCGACGCCCAATCCTGAAAGCGAGAACCATAGTGATTTCATTCGCATGATTGAAATTTCATAGCAGCTTAACGAGGAGAACGGAAGCATCGAGTTCCTGAAAAGCACATTTTGTAGTGTTTTTTTGACCTCCCCCCACAAGATCTGCCGAGTCTGCCGAAAAGCTGGTCAGGCCCTTTTAACCATTTTTAGGGCCCTTGACTGCGTCCGCCGGAAGACTGCCCCAAATGAGCGCCGGAAGGTATTGCTTTTTCGGCTGGTCATGCCCGCATTCCCGATAGAAAACGATCTGCCTCACGGGCTCTCTTTCATTTATGAAACCTCGCAACACAGTCGCACGGACTGAATCATGCACTCGGCTTACTCTGGACTTTATTGAGCATGACGGCCGCTATTTCCTCGAATGTGAGGGCCGTCAGGTCGATGGCAGCAATCTGGGCCACGCGGCGCGCAAACTCGTCGAGTTGATGAGCCGCCCCTTTCGCCCGGCACGCCAACCACGCCTTCTCTTTCTCGGATTGGGAATGGGGCACGCCATCAAGGCGGCCCGCGAAGCCCTCCCCCAGGAAAAGTCTTCCTTTGTCGTCCTCCCGGAATCTCCCGAAATTGCGGGTTGGCTTTCGACTCACCTGAGCGAAAATCCCTTAGACGATGAACGGGTCCACTTGGATAATCTCAACCTCTTCAGCCCTCTTCCTGCCGAATATGCCGGAAGCCAGGGAATCTTCGCCGACCTCGACCATCTCGAAGCGCTGGCCCCCAAAAACTGGAAAATCACCTCCCCCGAGATTCTTGCAAACTTCCGGGAACGCCTCAAGGATGGGGGACTCCTCGGCCTGATCTCGACCCGTCCCGTTGCCGGCCTTGATAAAGAACTTCGCAAAGCTGGCTTTGATCTTGCGACGGACCTCGCGCCGTTCTCTGAAAAATCCAAGAAAAATCGGATCCTCTACCTCGCTCGCAAGGGACACTATCAACGCACTCACTAAGACTCATACCCCAGATGAAATCCGCCCTTCTTCTCTCAGCGCTCTTGATGCCCGCCGTCCATGCCGGTGAGTTGACCATTAAATCAGCTCCGCTCGAAACCACCCTTGAATTGGATGCCACCTTTGTTCCGGCCAACGTCACGGTCTTCAGAATCGAAGCCAAGCAGTGGACCCAATTCACCGTTTCCGAACTCGTCGCGCACGGATCAACCGTTAAGAAAGGTGATCCCGTTCTATCCTTCGAATCCGAGGATTATCAACGCCAACTCACGGAGAGTCAAGAAGCCGCCAAAGGACGTGAAATCGCCTTCGCAAAGGCCGAACGGGAACTTGCGGATTTCGATCTTACCACTCCACGAGATATCGAGGGGCTAAAGCTCGCTCGTGATCGAGCCGAGGAGACCCTCGATTACTTCACTAAGACAGGTCGAACACAAGAGGAAGAAGATGCCAGGGAAGGCTTCGAAAGAGCGAAACGCAGTCTTAGCTATCAGGAGGAAGAATTGAAACAACTTCTCAAGATGTATGAAGATGATGGCATCACCGAAGAAACCGAAGAGATTATTCTCAAACGGCAGCGCGCTTCGGTCCAAAGCGCTCGTTTTTCACTTAAGAAAGCCGAGCAGAGTTCAGCCTGGGCACTCGCGAGAACCATCCCGCGCCAAGCAGTCGATCTCAAGCGAGTATTTGATGACGCCCTTCTCGCCTACGAAACCGGGTTGCTTAATATCCCCCGTTCACTCGATCAGAAAACTTTAGCGCTTGCCCAGGCCAAAAGAACGGATGCCCAGGCCGATCAAGACCTCTCCGAACTTGAAGCCGACGGGCAATTTTTTACGCTCAAAGCACCATCCGATGGCGTGATCTATTTTGGTGAGATCAACGATTCCTCTTGGTCTCTTGGAGGGACTGCCAAGTTTCTCTTTAAGTCCGGCACCGCTCCCAGCAAAACGGTCCTCATGAGTCTCATCCCAACCGGCACCCCCCTCACCCTGCAAGGATCGGTGGGACAGGGCGACAGACTCAAGCTTCCTGCCGACGCCAACGGAACAGCCTCGGTGGATGGCGTGGACGGCTCGGCGTATCCTGTCGAGGTCGGTGACCTCGATATCGCGCCCAACGCCGAAGGGCGCTATGGCGTCGCTCTGAAAGTCGAACTTCCAGAGGACTCGCCGATTGTGACTGGAATGAAAGCTAAGGCCAAGCTCATCACCTACCGCAATGAAATGGCGATCAGCGTGCCCAAAATTGCAGTCACCATGACTGATGGAAAATCAACCATTAAGTTGAAAATGGCCGATGGCAAACACGAGTCCCATGAGGTGAAAACCGGACGGACTGTGCATGATCTCATCGAAATTCTTGACGGCCTCGAAATCGATCAAGTCATCTTCATTCCGGAGGCCACCAAATAAGGAGAGCCCAATGCGTACCGTCATTTCATTTCTTCTGATTCTCATCTCGGCATCTCTACACGGACAGAATCTCTCGAAGCTCGGCCCGCTCCCCGCAGTTGCCCCCTTGAAGGAAGGTGAGATTGCCGCGGCCATCAGGGGTGGCGTCGATTACCTCATCGGCAAGCAAAACAAAGATGGCTCATGGGGCGGCCCCACCCGCACCAAGGGCTTAAATATCTACGCTCCGGTTCCCGATTCCCATCTCGCCTTTCGGACCGGTGCCTCCACTCTTGCCCTGAGCGGTCTCCTCGATAGCGGAGACCGACGCCCCGAGGTCATTGCGGCCATCGACAAAGCCGAAGCCTGGCTCTTTGCGAAACTCCCAGAACTCAGACACCTCGACCCCACCACAACCTATAATGTTTGGGGACATGCTTATGGACTCCGCGCCATCGCTAATCTCTACGAATATCGCCAAGGCGATGAGGCCAAACTCTCCCGACTCAAGCAACTCGCGGATCAGCAAATTACGATGCTCCTTAAGACCGAAGACATCAACGGAGGATGGGGCTATCTCGACTTTGAAGACCACACCGCCCACTTCTCGGGCATCCCAACTTCGTTTACCACTGCGACGGTGCTTCTCGGGATGAAGGATGCCGAAGAGACCTTTGGTCTTCAGCTCCCCCAAAAAGAAATCAAACGCGGGCTCACCTCCATCAACATGCAGCGCACACCCGATTGGTCTTTTGTGTACTCATTGACCCATCGCTACCGGCCACGCTCTGGCATCAACCGACCGGCGGGATCGCTCGGGCGCTCGCAAGTCTGCATGGCGGCAATGCGCAAGTTTGGTGA
>JBLIDI010000167.1:0-9384 GCA_047634075.1 Akkermansiaceae bacterium | reverse complement strand
CTCCACCGCGCCGCCGCCCTCACAAGCCGCCGCCAGCCTCGCCGCTCTCGATCTCCTCTCCTCGCCGGAAGGCTTGCTGATTCGCAAGAAACTTCTCGCCCACTGCCAGCAATTCCAATCTGCCACCCCCATCATTCCAAAGATCATGGGCGAGAACGAAGCCGCCCTTTCCGCTTCCGGCACCCTGTTGAAAAAGGGATTCCTGGTCCCCGCAATCCGCTACCCCACCGTCCCCCGCGCTACTGCCCGACTGCGCATCACCCTGAGCGCCGCCCACCACCCGGACCACCTCACGGAGCTCTTAGGGCTCCTCTAAACCGGAAGATTCATCCACAGGCGCACCATCGCTAATAATCCGGCTAAAATAGTGATGACAAACTGATAACACCTCCTCAGCGGGGAAACCTCCGAGTAGGACACTTACGATCTCTTTGGCGATGCCTACGCTGACCTCATCGCGGAAGTCCTCGCGACTCCCCCGGGAGCGGGAATGGACAAACCGGGTCGCTCGTTCTCAAGACCGTCGAGGCCCACTACCTCCGCTCGATCACGAGACGCCTCGATAGCGATGGCGATGGCAATTTTTTGGATTGGCTGGAGATTTACAATCCCACCTCAAACACTATCGATCTCAGTGGCTGGTATTGTGTTGATCAGCTCAACGGTTCGGGAAACATCTACCCTGACGGCCAATTTGACGGGAGTGGTGATCCGAGAAACTGGAAGTTTCCGGTGGGAACTTTACTTCCTCGCGGAGAATCGCGCATCGGGATCCCGCAAAATGGACGGCAGTTCTCAACCTCCTCGATCTCGCCTCATACCACGATTATCTCGTCGTGCATCTCTTCATGCACAATGCTGACTGGGGAGCAAACGGGAATAACTGGCGGGCCTTCCGCCGCCGCATTCAGGGTGCCAAGTTGTGATTTGGGATGCCGAGGTCGCGATGGACCCAAAGGCGCTCTCAAGTCAGTTCACATTCTTCAATGCCGCTCACGGGGCACTGCTCCCTCACAGCCTGCTCAAGAACGACGATCGATATAAGGCCGCTTTTCAGCTCCGGATTAACGAGGACTTCCTCCTCCAAATCGAAAGCGCCCTCTCCCCCAACGAAACCCACCGCCTGAACCATGAATTCTTTCGCCAATTTCTCCGTCATTGCCACCTTCGCGTTCCTCCCGCTCAGTGCCGCCACCACTTTCATGTGGGAACCGCTGCCTTGCCGGAGTGAGCTGGACAGCCCCTTCCTTCAAGGGATTCGAGCTGGCACGATTTACCTCGAGGACTTTGAAGACCAAGCTCTGAATACACCTCATGTCACCGCACCCACCAATCTTGGATATCTCGGGACTACTATTCGGGCTGACAACCCTAATTCGACTTCGGTAAAAGGGGGGCGATGGCGATGACGGTGCCGCGGACGGAATCATCACCCTTGGCAATTCTTGGACGACCATCAACTCGTCCGGATTTTCGATCTCGCAATTTAAGCGCTTCAATTTCACTCCTGACGAACAAGGCCGATATCCTGCCTACGTTGGAATCGTAATCACAGAAGTCTCCAACAACTTGCGCGATGTCGATATTGGCACCCGTGACCGAGAGGGCCGGGGGCAGTTCTCGGATGGCGAATTTGCGCCCGATGAGTGGTTTTCGCCGGAAGGACAGCAACCTGGGACCGTGAGCACCCACCGCTTCATCGGCTTTTACGCCGAGGAGGGCATTGCGACCCTCAGTATGGTCAATGCCTCCCAAGTCGATCACCTGCAATACGGCTACGCCATCCCCGAACCGTCCAGCGGCTTGCTCGCGCTCTTAGCTCTCCCTCTCTTCTGGCAACGCGGTCGCACCTCAGCCACCGTCTGAGATAAACTGAGTGCTGGGCTTAAGATCTCCTGCCCGCCCAACGTCCGCCGAGCGATCAACACCGCACTCCGAGTCGCCAGGGACTGAGAAGAATTCATAAGCAATACTATTTTAAAAATTGCCCCTCCCACTTACGACTCAATATTTCCAGTTCGTAGTTTCCAAAATTTTAATTCTTCGCCACCCTCCCGCCATGCCCAAGTTCTCAGGAAAACGAGTTGTCATCACCGGAGCCGGTCGCGGCATCGGCCTCGCCATCGCTCATGCCTTCGCGCGTGAGGGTGCCAAGCTCGCCATCATTTCCCGCAATCCCACCAGCTGCGGTGCCGCCGCCAAGGAGATCAACGCCCTTTATCCGGACTCCACGAAATTCTACGCTCTTGATGTCGCAGACTACGACTCCGTTCAGGAAATTGGTAAAACGATCGTGGCAGACCTCGGCGGAGTCGATATCCTCGTGAACAACGCCGGCGTCACGAGGGATGGGCTCATCATGCGCATGAAATCCGAGGACTGGGATACCGTTCTCGACACCAACCTGAAGGGCGCCTTCAACCTCGTCAAAGCCTTCCAGCGCCCTCTCATGAAAGGCACCGATCCACGCATCATCAACATCAGCTCGGTCATCGGCCTCATCGGAAATGCCGGCCAAGCCAACTACGCGGCATCGAAGGCCGGCCTCATCGGGCTGACCAAGTCCATCGCGCGCGAGCTCGCCAGCCGTAAGGTCACTTGCAATGCCATCGCTCCCGGCTTCATCACCACCGATATGACCGAGAAACTCTCTGATGACCTCAAGCAAGGCATCATCGCCAAGGTTCCCCTGGCCGACTTCGGCCAGGTTGATGACATCGCCAATGCCACTCTTTTCCTCGCCAGCCCTGATGCCCGCTATATCACGGGTCAAGTCCTCGCCGTCGATGGCGGCATGACCATGTAAGCCCATGACACTCCTCCTCATCCGCCACGCCACCGCCAATGCCCACGGAATGGCCGGTGGCGACTTCCTGCGAAACCTCATTGAAAAGGGACAGGAACAGTCTCATCGCGTCGGACTTTTCCTCAAAAAGCACGATCTCATTCCGGACGTCCTCCTCACCAGTCCAGTCCTGCGGGCCAAGGAAACCGCCGAAATTCTCGCCGAAGAAGGCTGCCCCAAGCCCATCGTGGAACCTTGGCTGGCATGCGGAATGCGCCCGGAAGTCGCGCTCCAAGAACTTTCCGCTTACAACAGTTTCAAACGAGTCGCGATCGTGGGACACGAACCCGATTTCTCCGCGCTTGTCGAACACATCCTCGGGGCCGAGGCCTACTCGATCCGGGTTAAAAAAACCTCCGTAATCTCCCTCGAACTCGGCCGTAATGCCATGCTCAACTTCAGCATCCCTTGTCGGTTTCTAAAATGAGCTCGTCGAGAGCGGCCTCTCCTTCAAACTTCCATTGATCCAACAAAAAAGCTAACAGGAGGGACACCTTATGAAATCCCTGTGCCATCTCGCGATCGTAGCACTCCAAGTCCTTCCGTGCCCCGCCGAACCCGTTGCCCTTATTCCCCCGCCGCGCGACGAGGGAAACCTCGCAAAGGTCCCTCACTACCTCCTCGACCGCTGCACCCCGGAACTTCGGCTTGCGGCCATCCAAAGTAGAGGAGGTAATCCGGCTGCGGAGCAGGCCGTCATTGATGCTCTCCGCTTCCTCAAAGACACCCAAGATGAGAATGGCTCATGGGCCTTCGGGCGTCCCGTGGGCATGACCAGCCTAGCTCTTCTTTGTTTTCTGGGCCACGGAGAAACGACCCAATCCGAGGAATTTACCGAATCCGCTTCCCTGCACCTTGATCTCAATCGCCAGGATTTGCGCTCGCGCTCGCCAATTTGCGAAGAAGGTGAGACCCCAAATTTTTCGACAACTCTCTCTAATTTAAAGCGCTCTTCATTCGTTTAAACCCTTGAAAACAATGGATCTCTTCACTGGTCAAATCAATTTTTGATCGCTAAATTTTTCCCTGAGACAAACCACAGCCCACTCCTTCTTAAAAAACATGAGCTTACACGCACAACTCTCTCCCGAAGCCCAAGCGCGACTTTCGGCCCAAAAACGGACCTCGACGATCACGAGTCTCATTATCGCCCTCCTCTTGATGGTTCTCGTCGGCGTCGTGCTCATGATCATCGCGATGAATCTCAACACCAAGATCATCCCACAACTGGTGAGCTACAATGGCTCACCGGAGTCCGAAGATAATCTCAAACAGAAAAAGGTTCAGACCCAGATTGAGCGCAAACCTGCCGCTCCGTCCTCTTCCATGTCCAAGGTCATCGCAGCTCAAACAACTTCCCCAACTGCCATTCCCGTTCCTGAGATCGACGTTCCCGAGCCCAGTACCGACTTCGGTGACGGCAATGACTTCGGTGACGGATGGGGTGACGGAGACGGCTCCGGTTCAGGGGGCGGTTTCGGAAATATCCCGACCGCGATGAAGAAGCGATGTTCCAAGGCTGACCGTATCCAGCGCCTGACTTCAAACGGAGGAATCGAAAAATGCGAAGACGCGGTCGTAGAATCACTCCGCTGGCTTCAAAAAGAGCAGAACAAAGACGGTTCATGGACGAATAAGCCCGTGGGCATGACCGGACTCGCGCTCCTTGCTTATCTTGGTCACTGCGAGACCGCTGGTTCCGAGGAATTTGGTGAGACGGTCCTCTCAGCCATCACTTACCTCGTCGATAAGGCGATGAAGAACAACGGCAAACTTGCCACTGACTTCAAGGACAACCACTGGTGCTACGAGCACTCCATCGCCGTCTACGCTCTCGCTGAAGCTTACACTCTCTGTGTGAAATCCTTCGGAGAGAACATTAACCAGCTTGAAGATGCCGTCATGGCTTCCGGACAGTTTATGATCAACAGCCAGCACAAAGAGGGGGGCTGGGACTACGCCTACAGCGAGGACAGTGGCCGCGGCGGTGACGTCTCCATCGTGGGCTGGCACCTTCAGGCTCTCAAGGCCTGCAAATACACCGGACTTGACTTCGCAAACCTCCCCCGCTGTTACAAAAATGGCCTCGACTACGTTGAGCGCATGCAAATGGCGAGCGGTGCCATCGGTTACTCCAGCCCGGTGATGCACGGTGGCAGCGACGGAACCACCCTTGCTGCGGTCGGCGGTCTTTGCTTCCAGATCTGGAAATCCTCCGCATCCAAAGTGGCCCGTAAGGCGGTCCGCTTCATGGATAAGGAAATGAAGTTCGACTGGAACACCGCCGACTCTGATCTCTACGGCCACTACTATGCCGTGCAGTGTATGATCAACAACGGAGGCCCCGAGTGGGAGCGCTACAACAAACTCTTCCGCGACCAGGTTCTCGACAATCAAGATAAAAATGGTTCCTACAAAGTCGTCGGTGGTGGAGCTAAAATTAACGCTGTTGCCGGTTCCTTTGCTGGAGACGGTGGCTACGGCCGTCACTATCGCACCTGCCTCGCCACTCTCATGCTTGAGTCCTACTACCGCTTCCTCCCGGGAACCGGTGGGAAGAACTAAGGCTGTATCATTTTCCACTTTCAAAGCCGCGCACCGAAAGGTGTGCTGCTTTTTTCATGAAATAAGACAAAAACAAAACTGGGGTTTTAGCAAATTCCCTCTAATTTCAAGAGAAGTTGCGACGTTCGACTTGTAACGATACGAAACAGTCTCTTAGATGACCTGAGCATTTTGAACGCTTGACGCCAATTTGAGCAAAACACAGCCCACTCCCTCTTAAAAATATGAGCTTACACGCCCAACTCTCCCCGGAAGCCCAAGCGCGACTTGCAGCCCAAAAGCGGACCTCGACCATCACGAGTCTCATTATTGCCCTCCTCTTGATGGTTCTTGTTGGGGTCGTCCTGATGATTATCGCGATGAACCTCAATACCAAGGTCATCCCTCAACTGGTGAGTTACAACGGAACGCCGGAATCCGAAGATAACCTCAAGCAGAAAAAGGTTCAGACCCAGATTGAGCGCAAACCCGCCGCGCCTTCCTCATCCATGTCCAAGGTCATCGCGGCCCAGACAACTTCCCCAACTGCTATTCCCGTTCCTGAGATCGACGTTCCCGAGCCCAGCACCGACTTCGGTGACGGCAACGACTTCGGTGACGGATGGGGTGACGGAGACGGCTCCGGTTCAGGAGGCGGTTTCGGCAACATTCCGACCGCGATGAAGAAGCGCTGTTCCAAGGCTGACCGCCTCCAGCGCCTCACCGAAGGCGGAGGAACCGAAAAATGCGAAGACGCGGTCGTTGCTTCCCTCCGCTGGCTAAAGGAAAGTCAGAATAAGGATGGTTCATGGACCGGCTCACAACCTGTCGCCATGACCGGACTTGCTCTCCTTGCTTACCTCGGTCACTGCGAAACCGCCGGCTCCGAGGAGTTCGGCGAATCCGTCCTCTCCGCCATCACCTACCTCGTCGATAAGGCGATGAAGAACAACGGGAAGCTCGCCGTCGATTTCAAAGATAATCACTGGTGTTACGAGCACGCAATCGCCGTCTACGCCCTCGCTGAAGCCTACACCCTCTGCGTGAAGTCCTTCGGCGAAAACATCAATCAACTCGAAGATGCCGTCATGGCTTCCGGTCAATTCCTCATCAACAGCCAGAACAGCAATGGCGGCTGGGCCTACGCCTATGTGGAAGAAGGCGGCCACGTTGATACCTCCATCGTAGGTTGGCAACTTCAGGCTCTCAAGGCCTGCAAATTTACCGGCCTTGATTTTGCCAACCTCAAGCGCTGCGCCAAAAATGGCATTTCCTACATGGAGACGATGCAAGCTCCAAGTGGTGCGTTTGGCTACAGTAGCCCCACCCAGCGTGGTGACGGAACAACTCTCGCCGCAGTCGGTGCCCTCTGTTTCCAGATCTGGGAATCCTCCGCGAGCCGCGAAGCACGCAAGGCCGTGAAATTCATGGATAAGAACATGAAGTTCGACTGGGCCACCGCCGATTCCGATCTCTACGGTCACTACTACGCCGCGCAATGCATGATCAATAACGGTGGCAAAGAATGGGAACGCTACAATGCCCTCTTCCGCGATCAAGTCCTCAACAACCAGAACAAGGATGGATCGTATAAACCGGTCAGCGCCGGTCATGGTCTCAAAGGAAACGGCGGATTCACCGAACATTACCGCACCTGCCTTGCGACCCTCATGCTCGAGACCTACTACCGCTTCCTCCCGGGAACCGGACAGAAAAACTAGTTCTGAGTTCTCCTCAACTCTTTTCAAAACCGCGCACCGAAAGGATGCGCGGTTTTTTCTTTCCCCCAACTATTCGTCCTCACTCTTACGGGCCATCAGCCAAAGCGAATCCGAGATCCGGTTCAGAAAAATTCGAAGTGAAGCCGAAGCAATCTCATCCGAAACCTCCCAAACTCTCCGCTCCGCCCTGCGGGCCACCGTCCGGGCCAAGTGAAGCCGTGCCGCCAGTTCTCCCCCGCTCGCTCCCGGCCTGAGCCAGCCTTTAAATTTCTGATCTCCCTCAATGGAAGCAGCCCATTCCTCCAGCCAGCTGATCTCCTTCTCACCGATCCTGCCAAAGCCCGCCTTTTCATACTCCACCTCTTTCCCCGCAGGAGTGGCCAACTCGCCCATCAAGGTCACCAACCAATTTTGAATCCGGTCAATCGATTCAGCAGCCTCGCCATCCATGGCAACGCGGGCCAGCCCGAGAGTCGCGTTCAATTCATCCACCTCTCCCAGCGCTTCAATCTGCGGGTCACCTTTGCCGACTTTCCCTCCAAATAAAAGATCGGTGAATCCCTGGTCTCCTCGTTTCGTCGTAATACTCATGGCAAAACAACTTTCGCCTTTCAATCGCTCCCGTCCACCACGAAACTCAAATCAATGCAACGTCGACATTTCATTCAATCATCATTCGCCGCTCTGACCGCCAGCGCCTTCGCCGACCACCATGGGAAACACCCGGGAACCAAGGCCGAAGATCTCTTCAACATCTCACTTGCCCAGTGGTCAAATCACCGCGCCCTCAAAGGCGGAAAGATGACCACTATGGATTGGCCGGAATACACCAAGAAAACCTACGGCATCCATGCCCTAGAATACGTGAACCAATTTTTCAAGGATAAAGCCAAGGATATAAAATACCTCGGCGAACTCAAGAAGAGGGTTTCCGACCTCGGCATGACCAACGTCCTCATCATGATCGATGGCGAAGGCCATATCGGTGCCGGCTCTGATGCCAAACGACAGAAGACGGTCGATGACCACAAGAAGTGGATCGAAGCGGCCAAGTTCCTGGGTTGCCACTCCATCCGCGTCAACTCCCACGGAGAAGGTCAGGGCGATGACGAGAAAGCGACCAATTGCGTCAAGGGACTCACTGATCTCGCCACTTTTGCCGAAGACCATCAGATCAACGTCATCGTCGAGAACCACGGCGGGCTCTCATCGAATGGAGCCTGGATGGCCAAGGTCCTCAAAGACGTCGGCCTCGACAATTGCGGTTCCCTTCCTGATTTCGGAAACTTCCACGACTACGATCGTTACAAGGGACTCGAGGAACTCATGCCCTACGCCAAGGGAGTCTCGGCCAAGTCGCACGATTTCACCGAAAAGGGTGAAGAAACCAAAACCGACTTCAAAAAGGCTCTCGGGATTGTCCTCCAGCACAACTACCACGGCTATGTCGGAGTCGAGTATGAGGGCAGCACCCTCTCCGAGGATGATGGCATCAAAGCCACCAAGGCCCTCCTCGAGAGATCGCGCGCTGCCCTCTATGCAGAGGCGAAAAAGTAGTCTTTCAAAAAATCTCGATTAGAAACCCACCCCACCAGGGAGTGGGTGGCTTTTTTTATTCCCAAAGGAACTTCCGAAAGCTTTTTGGTGGGGCTTTATTGAAACATTGGGAGTCCTAATCATCGTCTCTATGGGGGATGATTTTTTGTCTTGCTCTGCTTTCCGCTTTAATCTCTTCCGGCGCTCCTTACGCCGCTGAGTGGAAACTCGTGTGGTCTCATGAATTTCAAGGCCAAGGAGATTCAGAACCTGAAAAATGGCGATCCAAATCAGGAATTATTGAGAGAATGGAAAGACAATTCTCCTCCATCGCATGGGATACTGAACACCTCCATTTCGCCTTCGATCTCACTCCCTACGAGACCTTCCGCCTCACAAAAGCCGATACTCCGGAGGGCCATCCTTTTCGGAAACCTCATGACCTCATCCCGAATCTCGCTTTCGGCGGAAACTCGGACAATCAGATCGATGATTCCATTTTCCCAGTGCCATCCCTGATCGACTCCGTTTGCGCCTATCAGAAGCACCGAGAGCGAACACACACCTCGACAAATTTATGACAACGACTTTTTTTAGGGCGCTCTTCCCAACCCTGCTTGCTCTCCTTCCCTTCTCCGCGATGGCAGTTCCAGTTGCCACTAATGATGCCTTTTCAGTCAACGAGGATGAACCCCAGGAGATTTCCAGTGGCGGCGATGTCGTGAGCGCCTCTTTCGA